>NZ_JBWKXC010000013.1:0-55000 GCF_059422605.1 Clavibacter sp. GW821-FHT01D01 | reverse complement strand
GCTCCGGGCCCCTCGTCGTGCGGCCGCCACGGGGACGGCCGCGGGATCAGCTCGCGTCGTCGGTCGGGGCCGGCGTCGTCAGCGTCGCGGTCGAGACCCGGCGGCTGCGCGCGCGCCCCTGTCCCGGCTCCTTGGGCTGCGGCAGCGCGTCGAGCACGGAGCCGAGGAGCTGCTCCGCGTCGGCGGAGCTGACGCGGCGCGGTGCCGTGCGGGCGCTCGCGACGGGGATGTCGAGGATCTGCACGGGCTCCAGGCGGATGGCCTCGCGCGGCTCCAGCGTCGAGAGCGCGGGCTCCTCGACGGCGGCGTCGACGGGCGTCGGGTCCTCGGCGGGAGCCGCGGTCTCGACGGGAGTCCGCGTCTCCGGCGCCTCGGCGGTCGCGGACGACGCGCGTCCCCGGCCGCCCCGGCTCCGGCGCGGACGGTCGCCGCGCGGCTGCTCGTCCGTGGACGCCGCCGCGGGCACGGCGGGCTCCGCCGCGCGAGCCGCGGTCCCCTCGTCGGGCGTCCGGACGACGTCCTCGACCCGGTCGATGGCGTCGTTCACCGTCTGGATGGTGCTCGTCGCGATCTTCGCGAGGGCGGAGCGCGCGTCGTCGGTGATGCTGTGGGTGCTGGCCGCTGGCGTGCGCTGCTGCTGCTGCTGCGCCTGGCCGCCGCCGCGCCCGCCGCCGTTGCCGGCGCCGTTCCCGCCGCCGTGCTCCTGGCCCTTGCCGCCGCGACGGCGGCCCTGGCCCTGGATCGGCTCCTGCGGCGTCTGCTTGTGCGCCATGAGCGGGTCGTGGTGGATGATGATGCCCCGCCCGGCGCACGTCTCGCAGTTCTCCGAGAACGACTCCAGCAGCCCGAGTCCGAGCTTCTTGCGGGTCATCTGAACGAGCCCGAGCGAGGTGACCTCGGCGACCTGGTGCTTCGTGCGGTCGCGGCTCAAGCACTCCACCAGGCGGCGGAGCACGAGGTCGCGGTTGGTCTCGAGCACCATGTCGATGAAGTCGACGACGATGATGCCGCCGATGTCCCGCAGGCGCATCTGGCGGACGATCTCCTCCGCGGCCTCGAGGTTGTTCTTGGTGACGGTCTCCTCGAGGTTGCCGCCGGATCCGACGAACTTGCCCGTGTTGACGTCGACCACGGTCATGGCCTCGGTGCGGTCGATGACGAGCGAGCCGCCGGACGGCAGCCAGACCTTGCGGTCGAGCGCCTTCTCGATCTGCTCGCTGACGCGGTGCTCGTCGAACGAGTCCTTCTCGCCGCGGTACGTCTCGACCCGGTCGATGAGGTCGGGGGCCACCCCGCGGAGGTAGCCCTCGATGATCTCCTGGGCGTCGCCGCCGTCGATGACGAGCTTGTGGAAGTCCTCGTTGAACACGTCGCGGATGATCTTCAGCAGCAGGTCGGGCTCGGAGTGCAGGAGCGCGGGCGCCTGCGCCTTCTCGACCTGGCGGCTGATCTCCGCCCATTGCGACGTGAGCCGCTCGACGTCGAGCTTCAGCTGCTCCTCCGTCGCGCCCTCGGCCGCGGTGCGGACGATGACGCCCACGTTCTCGGGCAGCACCTCCTTGAGCGTCTTCTTCAGGCGCGCGCGCTCGGTGTCCGGGAGCTTGCGGCTGATGCCGTTCATGGACCCGTTGGGGACGTACACGAGGTAGCGGCCCGGGAGGCTGACCTGGCTGGTGAGGCGGGCGCCCTTGTGGCCCACCGGGTCCTTGGTGACCTGCACGAGGACGCGGTCGCCGGGCTTCAGCGCGACTTCGATGCGGCGGGCGTGGCTGCCGCCGCCCTTGTCGGCGTTGGCGGCTTCCCAGTCGACCTCGCCCGAGTAGAGCACGGCGTTGCGGCCGCGGCCGATGTCGATGAAGGCGGCCTCCATGCTGGGGAGCACGTTCTGGACCCGGCCCAGGTAGACGTTTCCGATGAGGGAGGCCTCGTCGGCGCGGGCGACGTAGTGCTCCACGAGCACCTGGTCCTCGAGCACGCCGATCTGGATCTTGCCGTCGCGCGACCGCACGATCATGCTGCGGTCGACCGACTCGCGGCGCGCCAGGTACTCCGACTCCGTGAGCACGGGGCGACGGCGTCCGGCGTCGCGGCCGTCGCGGCGGCGCTGCTTCTTGGCCTCGAGGCGGGTGGAGCCCTTGATGCGCTGCGGCTCGGTGATGAGCTCCGGCTCGCGGGGCGTGCGGACCTTGACGACGGTGCCGGGCGCGTCGTCGCCGTCGCGGCCCTCCTCGCCGGAGCGGCGGCGCGCGCGGCGGCGCACCGACGGGGCGTCGTCCTCGTCGTCGTGGTCGTCCTCGCGGTCGCGCACGCGGCCGTCGCGGCCGGTGCTGCGGTCCTGGCCGCGTCCGCCGCGGCGCGAGGAGCGCGAGGGCCGCTCGTCGCGGTCGGCCTCGTCGTCCTCGTCGCGGTCGTCCTCGCGCCGGTCGTCCCGCCCGCGGCGGGGAGGCAGCGGCGCGATGTCCGGGGCCTGGAAGAAGACCGACAGGGACGGGAGGGTGCGCGCGGGGGCGGCCGGCGCCTCCGTCGTGGGCTCCTCGTCGGCGGCGGCGTCCGTTCCCGCGGGGGCGGGCTCGGGAGCCGGGGCGTCGTCGTCGGTCGCCTCGGCGGCCGGTGCGTCGGTCGTCTCCGCGGCGGGAGCGGTCACGGCGGCCTTGCGCGGGGCGCGCTTGCGCGGAGCGCGAGCGGCGGGCGCCTCGTCGGCGGGCGCGGCGCCCGCCTGGGCATCGGCGGACGTCGGCGCCTCGGCGGACGCGGGCGCCTCGGCGGACGCGTCGACGCTGGCGCCGTCCGGCTGGGCGGCCGCGGGCGCGGAGGCGGCGGCGCTCGCGCGGCGGGAGCGACGCACGACCGGCGCCTCCTGCTCGACGGGCGTGGACTGGGTGTCGTCGTTCTCGTTCAGGGTGTGGCCCTTCGCTACGGAGGCGGCGGGCGTGCCGCTCGCCTCGGGGGACGCGGACGCGGGGAGGGCGGGCGAGCCGCCGGTCCCCGTCGCCGCGGTCGGCTCGGCGCGGCGGCCGGTCAGCCGCTCGAAGAGGCTGGGTCGCCTCCTGCCGGTGTTCTCGTCTCTCTCCACCATCTCTGGTGCACTCCTCAACCGGGAGGTACGGCCGCGCCGTACCCCGGTAGCTCTCCGAGTGGATCCCCGCGTTCGCGGTTCTCCGTCGATCCTGGTCTGCGACTTCCGGCCCGAGGCTACGGTCGTGCGCACTGGTACGGAACTG
This sequence comes from Clavibacter sp. GW821-FHT01D01, assembly GCF_059422605.1. NCBI lineage: Bacteria > Bacillati > Actinomycetota > Actinomycetes > Micrococcales > Microbacteriaceae > Clavibacter > Clavibacter sp. GW821-FHT01D01. The sequence continues at coordinate 51,779 of NZ_JBWKXC010000013.1, read as the reverse complement.
GCTATCCGCCGCCGGACGTGCCGTGCGGCCCGGGTCTGCCCCGGGAAAGACTCTTCATGGCGGTCGTCCCGCGCGGCGGGTCGACCTGCCAGCCAGTATCGCATGCCGACGCCCACCCGGCCGTCAGGGTCGGGAGCGGGCGGTCTGCCATGATCGCCGCATGACCGCGACCCGGGCCCCCGTGCACCCCCGCTCCCTGGCCCTCCTGCTCGTCGTCACGGGCGTCGTCGGGTGGATCGGGTCGTTCGTCCTCGTGCTCGAGCGGCTGCACCTGCTCGAGGAGCCGGGCGCGTCGCTCTCGTGCGACATCAACCCGTTCATCTCCTGCGCGACCGTCATCGAGTCCGCGCAGGGCGCGCTCCTCGGGTTCCCGAACCCGCTCATCGGGGTGGCCGCGTTCGTGGTGCCCGTCGTGCTCGGCATGGCGCTCCTCGCCGGGGCGCGGTTCGCACGGTGGTTCTGGACCCTGTTCGCGCTCGGCACGCTGGGCGGGTGGCTGTTCGTCACCTGGCTCTTCACCCAGAGCGTCTTCGTCATCGGGGCGCTCTGCCCGTACTGCCTGCTGGTGTGGAGCGCGATGATCCCGCTGTGGTGGGGCACGCTCTCGGCCACCGCGCGGTCGGGTCTCATCCCGGTGCCCGCCGGCGTCCGCCGGGCCGCGGACGCGGTGGCGCCCTACGCGTGGGCCGTGGTCGTGCTGAACTACGCCGTCATCGTCGTCGCGATCATCGCGACGTTCCCCGCGCTCATCCCGACGCTCCTCGGCTGAGCCGGGCGGGATGCGAGAGGGGCCGACCGGATCCGGTCGGCCCCTCTCGCGTGCGCTCGCCCTAGAACCAGAGGGCGAGCTCGCGTGCGGCGGACTCGGGCGAGTCGCTGCCGTGGACGAGGTTCTGCGCGACGGCGAGGCCCCAGTCGCGGCCCAGGTCGCCGCGGATGGTGCCGGGCGCGGCACCGGTCGGATCGGTGGTGCCGGCGAGCGAGCGGAAGCCCTCGATGACGCGGTTCCCCGCGACGCGCACGGCGACGACGGGACCGGACTCCATGAACTCCACGAGCGGCTCGTAGAACGGCTTGCCCTGGTGCTCCTCGTAGTGCTGCTCGAGCAGGGTGCGCTCGGCCTGCAGCATGCGGAGGTCGACGATGCGGTAGCCCTTGGCCTCGATGCGGCGGAGGATCTCGCCGGTGAGGCCGCGGGCGACGCCGTCGGGCTTGACGAGGACGAGGGTCTCCTGGACGGGTGCGGTCATGGGGGGATCTCCTACGGGGTGGGAGCCGGCGGCTCATCGGTCGGGCGGTGGTCGGTGGGGAGGTCGTCGGCGCGGTCGGCCGCGGCGGCCTGCTCGTCGAGCATGGCCTGCTCCCAGGCGCCGCGCGCGGCGGCCTTCTCGCGGTCGATGCGGGCGCCTTGGACCATGGCGTAGATCCACAGGAGCAGGAAGAACCCGCCGACCGCGTACATGGCGGGCAGGACGAGGCCGGTGAGGACCACGAGGACCTGCACGACCCAGCCGGCGCGGACGCCGAGCGGGGAGCGCAGCGAGCCGACGACGGCGAGCATCGCGAGCACCAGGAGCGCGCCGCCGCCGAGAGCGGGGAGCGCGGGCAGCGCCTCGAGGCCGAAGGCGACGAGGCTCGCGAGGAACACGACGATGACCTGGAAGCCCATGACGATGGAGCCGAGGATCTCGACCGTCGTGCGGGGCGGACGGGGCCGGCGGGTCCGGGCGGGCCGTCCGTCGGTGCTCACGCGGTCTTCCAGCCCGCCTGGTCGGCGTGGGCCATGGCCTCGCCGACGAGGAGGATCGAGCCGGTGACGAGCGCCGCGCCCTTCTCGGTCTCGCCCGCCGAGTCCCGGGCGTCCTCGAGGGCGGTGCGGAGGTCCGGCTCGACCGTGACGCGGTCCCGGCCGACGACGCCGACGACGACGCGCGCCAGCTCGTCGGGGTCCACCGAGCGCTCCGACGTCGACGCCGTGACGATGAAGTGGTCGACGACGGGCGCGAGCTCGCGCACGATGCCCTCCGCGTCCTTGTCCGCGAGGACGCCGAGGACGGCGGTGACGCGGTCGAACGTGAAGTACACGGGCAGCGCCGCGGCGAGCGAGGCGGCGCCCGCGGGGTTGTGGGCCGCGTCGACCAGCACGGTCGGCTCCGTGCCGACGACCTGCAGCCGCCCGGGGCTCGTCGCCGTGGCGAGGCCCTCGGCGAGCACGTCGTCGTGGATGGCGTGGTCGCCGCCGCCGAGGAACGACTCGACCGCGGCGATCGCGACCGCCGCGTTCTGCGCCTGGTGCGCGCCGAACAGCGGCAGGAACACGTCGCGGTAGGTGCCCGCGAGGCCTTGCACGGAGACGACCTGGCCGCCGACCGCGAGGGTCGTCTCGAGGAGGCGGAACCGCTCCCCCTCCATCGACCACGTGGACTCGGTGAGCTCGGCCGCGCGCGTGAGCTCGGCGACCACCTCCGGCACCTGCGCCGCGGAGACGACGTCGGACGCGGGCTTCACGATGCCGGACTTGGTGCGCGCGATCTCGGCGACCGTGGATCCGAGGCGCTGCGTGTGGTCGAGCGAGACGGGCGTGAAGACCGCGACCTCGCCGTCGGCGACGTTCGTGGAGTCCCACTCGCCACCCATGCCGACCTCGACGACCGCCACGTCCACGGGCGCGTCCGCGAACGCCGCGAAGGCGAGCACGGTGAGCGCCTCGAAGAACGTGACGGGCTCCTCGCCCGCGGCCACGAGCTCCTGGTCGACCATGTCGATGAAGGGCTCGACGTCGGCCCAGTTGCGGCTGAGCGCCTCGTCGGAGATGGGGAGGCCGTCGACGACGATGCGCTCGTTGAACCGCACGAGGTGCGGGCTCGTGAACAGGCCCGTCCGGAGGCCGGCGGCGCGGAGGATGCTCTCCGTCATGCGGCTCGTCGACGTCTTCCCGTTGGTGCCGGTGACGTGCACGATCTTGTACGCGCGCTGCGGGTCCCCGAGGAGCTCGACCACGCGCCGGGTGGCGGAGAGCCGCGGCTGCGGCGCCTGCTCCCCCACGCGCGACAGCAGTGCCTGGTACACGAGGTCGCCCTCGCGCTCGAAGTAGTTCTCGTCGTCGACCTCGCGGCCGGCGACGATCGACCGCTCGGCCTCCCGGCGGAGCTCCGCCGCGTCGTCCGCGAAGAGCTGGTCGTCGCTCAGGCCGTCGACGTCGGGGTCGAGCGCGCGCGCGGCGGCGTCGACCCCCTCGTCGCCCTCGGGCTCGAAGTCGTCGTCGCGCCGGGGCTCGTCGTCGTCGAAGGGCCGTCCGCCCTGCTGGTCGCTCATGCTCGCTCCACCTCGATGTACAGGGGCGATCCGCCGCCGACGGTGATGCCGGCTCCCGGATCCGCCACGGCGTCCGCGTCGATGCGCAGCGCCACGGCCAGGGTCTCACGCGCGATGAGGTCGCGGAACCGCTCCGCCGCCTCGGCGCCCGGCGCGTCCAGGCGGATCACGAGGGCGATGCGGTCGCTCACCTCGAGCCCCGCGCCCTTCCGCGCGTCCTGCACGTTGCGCACCACGTCGCGCGCGAGGCCCTCGGCCTCGAGCTCGGGCGTGAGCGCCGTGTCGAGCAGGAGGTAGCCGCCGCCCGGCAGGAGGGCGAGCGCCTGGTCGGCGCGGTCGCCCGCGACCTCCAGCACGAGCTCGTACTCGCCCGCCACGAGCGGCACGCCGCCCGCGACGACCTCCCCGTCGGACTCGGTCCAGTCGCCGGCGCGGGCAGCCTGGATGACCTGCTGCACGCCCTTGCCGAGGCGGGGCCCGGCGACGCGCGCGTTCACGGTCAGGCGGCGGGTGATGCCCGCGTCCGACGCGCTCGTGGGCGTGAGCTGCTCGACGACGACCGCCTTCACGTTGAGCTCGTCGCGGAGGATGTCCTCGAACCGGGCGAGCCCGTCGGCGTCGTCGCTCACGACGGTGAGCCGCGCGAGCGGCTGGCGGACCCGGAGGCCCGACTGCTTGCGCAGCGAGAGCGCCGTGGAGGCCACCTGGCGCACGCGGTCCATCACCTCCACGAGCCGGTCGTCGGCCGGCAGGTCGTCGGGCTCGGGCCAGTCCTCCAGGTGGACGCTGCGCCCGCCCGTGAGGTCCTTCCAGATGCGCTCGGAGACGAGCGGCAGGAGCGGGGCCGCGACGCGCGCGACCGTCTCGAGGACGGTGAAGAGGGTGTCGAACGCGGCCGTGCGCGTGACCGTGCCGTCGGCTGCGGTCTCGACGCCCGCCCAGAAGCGGTCCCGGCTGCGGCGGACGTACCAGTTCGTCAGCACGTCGGCGAAGTCGCGGAGGGAGGCCGCGGCGAGCGTGGAGTCGAGCGCCGTCAAGTGCGCCGTCACCTCGGTGACCAGGCGGCGGGTGCGGGCCAGGATGTAGCGGTCCAGCACGTCGTCGCTCGACGTGTCGCGGTGCGCCTCGTAGCCGCCCGGCGCCGCCGAGTTGGCGTAGAGCGAGAAGAAGTACCAGGTGCTCCACAGCGGCAGCAGCACCTGCCGGACGCCCTCGCGGATGCCCTCCTCGGTCACGACGAGGTTGCCGCCCCGGAGCACGGGGCTCGCGAGGAGGAACCAGCGCATGGCGTCGGATCCGTCCCGGTCGAACACGTCGTTGACGTCCGGGTAGTTGCGGAGCGACTTCGACATCTTCTGGCCGTCGTTGCCGAGCACGATCCCGTGGCTGACGACGCTCGAGAACGCGGGACGGTCGAACAGGGCCGTCGAGAGCGCGTGCAGCGTGTAGAACCAGCCGCGGGTCTGCCCGATGTACTCGACGATGAAGTCGGCTGGGCTGTGGGCGTCGAACCACTCGCGGTTCTCGAACGGGTAGTGCACCTGCGCGAAGGGCATCGAGCCGGAGTCGAACCAGACGTCCAGCACGTCCTCGATGCGGCGCATGGTGGAGCGGCCCGTCGGGTCGTCGGGGTTCGGGCGCGTCAGCTGGTCGATGAACGGGCGGTGCAGGTCCGTGGGGCGCACGCCGAAGTCGGCCTCGAGCTCGTCGAGGCTGCCGTACACGTCGATGCGCGGGTAGGCGGGGTCGTCGCTCTTCCAGACGGGGATCGGGCTCCCCCAGAAGCGGTTGCGGCTGATGGACCAGTCGCGGGCGTTGCCGATCCACTTGCCGAACTGGCCGTCCTTGACGTTCTCCGGGGTCCACTCGATGCCCTGGTTGAGGCGCACCATGTCGTCGCGGAAGTCGGTGACGCGCACGAACCAGCTGGAGACCGCCTTGTAGATGAGCGGGTTCTTGCAGCGCCAGCAGTGCGGGTACGAGTGCTCGTAGCTGGCCTGGCGGATGAGGCGGCCCTGGGCCTTGAGCATGCGCGTGAGCGTCCTGCCCGCGTCCGACCACAGCTCGCCCGCGACCTCGGGGACGGTGTCGACGAAGCGGCCGCCCTCGTCCAGGGACAGGATCACGGGGATGCCCGCGGCGGCGCAGACCTGCTGGTCCTCCTCGCCGTAGGCGGGCGCCTGGTGCACGATGCCGGTGCCGTCCGTGGTCGTGACGTAGTCCGCGACGAGCACCTGCCACGCGTTCCCGGTGCCGAAGCGCTCCGTGTCGGCGTAGAAGTCCCAGAGGCGGTCGTAGGCGACGCCCTCGAGCTGACGGCCGAGGACCGTGCGGGACACGGCGGCGCGCGCCTCGTCGGCGGAGGCGTAGCCGAGGTCCTTCGCGTAGTTCCCCACGAGGTCCTGCGCGATGAGGTACTCGGATCCGAGCACCTCGGCGGCGAGCTGCACGGAGGACGCGCGGGGCAGCGAGTCCGGCGCCTCGGAGTCGGGCGTGCCGGCGGGGCCCGCGGGCACGACGGCGTACGTGATGTCCGGTCCGACCGCGAGCGCCATGTTCGTGGGCAGGGTCCAGGGGGTCGTCGTCCAGGCGAGCGCGCGCACGGCGGTGAGGCCGAGCGACTCGGCCTTGGCGCCGACGAGCGGGAACGTGACGGTGACCGACTGGTCCTGGCGCATGCGGTAGACGTCGTCGTCCATCCGCAGCTCGTGGTTGCTCAGCGGCGTCTGGTCGTGCCAGCAGTACGGGAGCACCCGGAAGCCCTCGTACGCGAGGCCCTTGTCGTGCAGCTCCTTGAAGGCCCAGATGACCGACTCCATGAAGTCGATGTCGAGCGTCTTGTAGTCGTCCTCGAAGTCGACCCAGCGCGCGGAGCGGGTGACGTACTCCTCCCACTCCCCCGTGTACTCGAGCACCGAGCGGCGCGCGACGGCGTTGAAGGCCTCGACGCCCATCTGCTCGATCTCGCTCTTCTCGGTGATGCCGAGCTGGCGCATCGCCTCGAGCTCCGCGGGCAGGCCGTGCGTGTCCCAGCCGAAGCGGCGGTGCACCTGCCGGCCGCGCATGGTCTGGAAGCGCGGGAAGGCGTCCTTGGCGTAGCCGGTGAGGAGGTGCCCGTAGTGCGGGAGGCCGTTGGCGAAGGGCGGGCCGTCGTAGAAGACCCACTCGTCGCATCCCTCGCGCTGCGCGACGGAGGCGCGGAAGGTGTCGTCGCGCTTCCAGAACGCGAGGATGCCGGTCTCGATCTCCGGGAAGCGCGGGCTCGCCGCGACCTGGTCGGGGGCGTGCGGGTCGTCGGGGACGGGACGGGGGTAGGTCATGGCATCTCCTGCGGCGTCGGCTCTCCGCGAGGACGCCCGGATCCCGTGTGCGGATCCCCGAGCGCGGTACCACCCCGCTTGCCACGCGACGCGCGGCCACTCTCCAGAGGCGATGACGGGCCCGACCCGTTCGGTTCTACCTGCCCCGCGGTCGTGCGTGCGGGGCTCTCTTCCGAAGGCTCCCCGGTGATGGCCGGATCGGCGCCTGTCCCACGATCCTAGCGCGCGCTCCCGCGGGTGCCGCAGCCCCTAGCCGCCGAGCTGGGCGCGGTAGGCGTCGGCCCGCCAGGGGAGCTCGAGCTCGTCGCGCCCCGCGGTGTCGGGGTGGGCCGCGAGGAGCGTGCGGACGTCGTCGAGCGCCCGCGCGCGCTCGGGGTCGGGCAGCACGATGAGGCGGCTGATGGATCCGGCGAGCGCCACGACGTCGTCGGGGGTCGTGCGGTGCCGGTGCGGGAAGGAAGCGTGCTCGACGGGGCCGAAGCCGGGGAACGGGCCGGGCTCCCGCCCGGGCCCGCGCGGGCGGCGTCCCGGCTGGAGGAGCGCGTCGAGCTCGCGGACCCAGTCCTCGCGCACGTCCATCGCGTTCCACACGAGGCAGAGGCGGCCGCCGGGGCGGAGGACGCGCGCGGCCTCGCGGGCTGCCTCCCCCGCGTCCATCCAGTGCCACGCCTGGGCGACGAGGACCGCGTCCTCCTCGCCGTCGCCGAGGGGCATCGCCTCGCCGGATCCCGCGCGGACGTCGACGTCGGGGGACGCCGCGGCCAGCACGGCGCGCATGCCGGCGTCGGGCTCCACCGCGGTGACCTGCAGGCCGCGCGCGGCGAGCAGGCGCGTGAGCTTGCCGGTGCCCGCGCCGAGGTCGACCACGCGGCGGGCACCCGAGGGGAGCATCCACTCGACGGCGGCCTCGGGGTAGCCGGGGCGCACGCGGTCGTAGTGGTCGGCCACCGCGCCGAAGCTGGAGGCGAGGGCGTCGTGGTCGGGGCGGCGGGCGTCGTCGGTCATGGGATCATCCTGGTCCGCCGAGCGGGGCGCGGCCGGCGGGGCCGCCCCCGGGGGCGCGGCGGCCGTCCGGCGGCTCAGCAGAGCTGCGCCGCGAGCGCGGGACGGAGCGGGTCGAGCGCCCGGCGCACCGCGTCCTCCAGCGGCCCGCGGGCGACCCCGTCGGCGGCCCAGGCGACGACGGCGGCGGCCGTCGCGGCGGCGATGACGGCCGCGGCCACCCGCACGCGCGCGTCGGCGGCGCGGAGGCCGGCACCGCGCGCGAGGGCCTGGGCGACGGGATCCACGAGCGGCGCCGCGCGGGCGACGCCCTCCCCCGCGACGGCCGCGCCGAGCCCCATGACCTCGTGCTGGGTCAGCGCCAGCGGCAGCCACCCCTCGCCGCGGTCGCGCGCCGCGTCCACGAGGGACTCCACCACGGCGTCGACGGGCGGGCGTCGGAGGTCCGCCGCGGCCAGCGCCTGGCCGAGCGCGTGCAGGGTGTCGTCGAGGCCGGCCCAGAGGAGGTCGGCCTTGGAGGCGAAGTAGTTGAAGAAGGTGGCGCGGCTGACGCCGGCGCGCTGCGCGATCTGCTCCACCGTCGTCGCCGCGTAGGTGTTCTCGAGGAAGAGCTCCGCGGCGGCCTCCTCGAGCGTCGCCCGCGACGATCGGCGCGGGCGGCCGGCGGGACGGGCGGAGGTCATGCGCCCATCCTGGCGCACGGGCGTCGTCCGGGACGCGTATTGTTGGACGCGGTACAGAAACCCCTCCCCGCGCCCGACCGGCGCTCCCATCGGAAGCACCCATGATCCCCACCTCGCGCGCCCGCGCCCTCGCGGGCCTCGGCGCCCTCGCCGCGACCGCCCTCGTCCTCTCCGGCTGCACCCCCGCCGCCCCCGAGGCGCCCACCACGCCCGTCTCCGGCGGCACGCTCGTCTACGCGTCGGGCGACGCCGAGCCCGAGTGCCTCGACCCGCACGTCGGCGGCAACTACCCGCAGGCGCTCGTGTCCTCGCAGTTCCTCGAGCCGCTCGTGTCGCTCGACGGCGAGGGCGGCATCACGCCGTGGCTCGCCGAGACCTGGGCCTGGAGCGACGACGGGCTCGGCCTGACGCTGCAGCTGCGCGAGGGCGTGGCCTTCACCGACGGCACCCCGTTCGACGCCGACGCGGTGGTCGCGAACATCCAGCACGTGCAGGACCCGGCGACGCTCTCCAGCACCGGGTACCTCGCGCTGCAGGCGGTCACCGACGCGACCGCCGTCGACGCGTCCACCGTTCAGCTGACCCTCTCCACCCCCGACAGCGCGCTCCTGGAGTCGCTCTCGCAGCCGTGGCTCGCCATGGAGTCGCCCGCCGGCATCGCCCGCGGCACCGACGCGAACTGCGCCCAGCCGATCGGCACGGGCCCGTTCGCCGTCGAGCGGTGGGACCGCCAGCAGTCCATCTCGCTGGTCCGCAACGACGACTACTCCTCGCCGCCCGCCGACGCCGAGCACACGGGGCCCGCGTACCTCGAGCGCATCGACTGGCGCTTCCTGCCCGACTCCGCCTCCCGCTACGCCGCGCTCCAGAGCGGCGAGGTCGACGTGATCGACAACGCGCAGCCCGACGCGATCGCGTCCGCGACGGCCGCCGGGACGCTCGGGGAGCTGGACGCGCCGCGGCCCGGCGCCTCCAACCGCATCGAGCTGAACTCCGGGCAGGCGCCCTTCGACGACGCGCGCGTCCGCGAGGCCTTCGTCCGGTCGGCCGACGTCGACGCCGGCATCACAGCCCTGTTCCAGGGCACGGCCGAGCGCTCCCACTCGCCGCTCGCGAGCACCGAGCCCGCCGGCGTCTCCGACCCCGACCCGTTCGAGATCGACGTCGACCGCGCGGGCCGGCTGCTCGACGAGGCCGGCTGGCAGGCGCGGGACGCCGACGGGATCCGCACGCGCGACGGCCAGCGACTCACCCTCCGCTTCCCCGTGAGCACCAACCAGTCGATCCCCGCGGAGCAGTCGCTCTTCGAGCAGATCCAGGCCACCACCAAGGAGGTCGGCTTCGACGTGCAGCTGGAGCCCTTGGACCTCGGCTCCTGGTACGAGGCCCTCGGGGACGACGCGTACGAGCTCGTCAGCGCCCCCTACACGAAGGCCGGACCCGACGTGCTGCGGATCCTGTACGACACCTCGGGCATCACCCCCGCCCCGAGCGGCTACTTCGCGAACCACGCCAAGGTGTCGGTCCCCGAGATCGACCAGGCGCTCGCCGAGGCGCGCTCCACGACCGACCTGGACCGCCGGAACGCGCTCTACGCCGACGTGCAGCGCCGGGTGATGGAGGGGCACTGGATCCTGCCGCTCTACGACCAGCAGAACCACTTCCTGCTCGGCACCGACGTGCAGGGCCTCCGCGCGCTCCCGTCGGTGGCGACGCCGACGCTGTACGACACCTGGCTCGCCCGGTGACCCGGGGCCGCGCCACCGCGTCCCGCTCCCGCGTCCCCGCCCTCGCGCGGTCCGTGGGCGCGCGGATCGGCGGCGCGGCGCTCGTGCTCTGGGCGGTGGCGACGGTGACGTTCCTCGCCGTGCGGCTCATCCCGGGCGATCCCGCGCAGGCCGTCCTCGGCGGGCCGGGCTCGCAGGCCCCGCCCGAGGCGGTGGCCGCCGTGCGCGCGGAGTACGGCTTCGACCAGCCGCTGATCGTGCAGTACCTCGCCCAGCTCGGCCGGCTCCTCCAGGGCGACCTCGGCCGCTCGTACGCGCTCCGCGAGGACGTGGCCGCGGTGCTCGCGCGCCAGCTGCCGGGCACGCTGCTCGTCGCGGTGCTGGCGCTCGTCGTCGCCTGGGTCCTCGCGCTCGGGCTCGCCCTGGTCTCCACGGGCGCCGGGCGCGTGGCGGGGGCACTGGGGGCGGGCGTGGAGATCGTCGCCGCGTCGCTGCCGCACTTCTGGATCGGCGTGGTGCTGATCCTCGTGTTCTCCACCGGCCTCGGCTGGCTGCCCGCGGTGAGCGGATCGGGACCGGCAGGGCTCGTCCTTCCCGTGCTCACGCTGGCGATCCCGCTGGCCGGCTTCCTCGGCCAGATCATGCGCGAGGCGCTGCTGGACGCCCTGGACTCCCCCTTCGCGCTCGCCGCGCGCGCCCGCGGGGAGTCCGAGGCGGGCGTCCGGCTCCGGCACGCGCTCCGGCACGCGGCCGCTCCCGGCATCGCGTTGTCCGGCTGGGCGTTCGGCTTCCTCATCTCCGGCGCCGTGGTCGTCGAGCAGATCTTCGCCCGGCCCGGCCTCGGACGCACGGCCCTCTCGGCCGTGACGAGCCGCGACGTGCCCGTCATCGTGGGCGTCGTGCTCGTGGTTGCCGTGATCTACATCGTGCTCACCGCCGTGACCGACCTGCTCGCGCGCCTCGTCGACCCGCGCCTGGTGGACGCCCGCACCGGTCCCGTGCCGACCTCCGCGCCCGGAGCCGACGCCGACGCGCCGGCGGTCGCGCGATGAGCGATCCCCGCGCCGAGACGCTCCTCGCCGCCGCGCCCTCCCGGCCGCCGCTGCGCGTCCTCGCCGCCGCCGGCACCGCGGGCGCGGGCCTCGTGGTCGCACTCCTCGTGGCCGCCGCGCTCGCGCCCGGCCTCCTCGCGCCCGGGGACCCGCTCGCCATCGCCCCCGCCGAGGCCTTCCGGCCGCCGGGTGCCGGGCACCTGCTCGGCACCGACGAGTCGGGGCGCGACGTCCTGACGCGCGTCGTCCACGGCGCGGGTCCCAGCCTCGTCATCGGCGTGAGCGCGACGGCCATCGGGCTGGGCCTCGGCGCGGTCCTCGGGCTGCTCGCGGCGCTGCTCGGGCGCATCGCGGACTTCGCGGTCAACCGCGTCATCGAGGTGGTGTTCGCGTTCCCGGGCCTGCTGCTGGCGCTCTTCCTCATCGTGATCCTCGGGTCCGGCATCGGCAGCGCCACCCTCGCCGTGGGGATCTCCGCGGCGCCCGGCTACGCGCGCATCATCCGCGGCCGGGTCATGTCGGTGCGGCGTTCCGCCTACGTCGAGGCCGCCACGGTCCTCGGGCGTCCGCCGCTCGTCGTCCTCGCGCGGCACATCCTGCCGAACACGGCGGCCCCCCTCTTCGTGCTGGGGACGCTGGGCGTCGGGCAGGCGATCGTCTGGGCGTCGTCCCTCAGCTACCTCGGCCTCGGCACGGTGCCGCCGGATCCGGAGTGGGGCGCGATGCTCGCCGCCGGGCGCACCTACATCGGCTCCGCTCCCTGGCTGACGGTCGTGCCCGGGCTCATGATCGTGCTCACCGCGACGGCCTCGACCGTGCTCGGCCGCGCCCTCGAGCGACGGGTGCGCGCCTCGTGAGCCGCGATCCCTCGTCCGGGCACCGCCCCGCGTCCGCCGACGCCACGGCCGGCGCCTCGCCCCTGGCGCTCCGCGTCGAGGACCTCCGGGTCTCCTTCGCCGGCGTCCCCGTCGTCCACGGGGTCTCCCTCCGCATCGCCCCCGGCGAGTGCCTCGCCCTCGTCGGCACCTCGGGCTCCGGGAAGAGCGTCACGGCGCGCAGCCTCCTCGGCCTCGCGGGCGCGGGCGCCGAGGTCCGCGCCGACCTCCTCGAGATCGCCGGGCGCGACCTGCGCGACGCCGGTCCCCGCGAGTGGCGGCGGGTGCGCGGCACGGGGGTCGGGCTCGTGCTGCAGGACGCGCTCTCCTCGCTCGACCCGCTGCGCCCCATCGGCCGCGAGATCGGCGACGCCCTCCGCCTCCACGGCATGCGCGACCCGCGCGCACGGCGGGCGCGCGTGCTCGAGCTGCTCGAGCGGGTCGGCATGCCGGATCCCGGGACGCGCGCGCACCAGCGCTCCGGCGAGCTCTCCGGCGGGCTCCGGCAGCGCGCGCTCCTGGCGGCGGCCCTGGCGCTCGACCCGCCGCTGCTCGTCGCCGACGAGCCCACGACGGCGCTCGACGCCACCGTGCAGGCGCGCATCCTCGACCTGCTCGCCGACCTGCGCACGCGCGGGCAGGCGACCCTGCTGGTCAGCCACGACCTCGCCGTCGTGGCCCGCCTCGCCGACCGCGTCGCCGTGATGCATGACGGCCGCATCGTCGAGGAGGGCCCCACCGCGGACGTCCTCCGCACCCCCGCCCACCGCCGCACCCGGGTCCTCGTGGCGGCCGTCCCCACGGGCGTCCCGCGGGGCGTCCCGCTCTCGGAGGCGCGGCTCGAGGCCGCCGCCGCCCGGACACCGGCGCCCCCCGGTGCCCCGGCGACCGCCGCCGGGGACGTAGTCCTCCGCGCCACCGGCCTCGGCCGCTCCTACCGGGGTCCGGGCGGCACCGTCCGCACAGCCGTCGACGACGTGGACCTGGAGGTCCGCCGCGGCCGCACGCTCGGCCTCGTCGGCGGGTCCGGGTCCGGCAAGACCACCGTCGCGCGGCTCCTCCTCGCGCTCGAGGAGCCCGACGCGGGCAGCGTGACTCTCGACGGCGAGCCGTGGAGCGGGATCCCCGAGCGCGCCCGCCGCACCCGTCGGCCCCGCGTAGGCGCCGTCTACCAGGACCCGCTCGCGTCGTTCGACCCGCGCTGGACGGTCGGCCGCATCCTCCAGGACGCCCTCGCCGTGGCGGGGCTCCGCGGCGCGGACGCCGTCGACTCCCCGGCGACGCTCCTCGCGCAGGTCGGCCTCGATCCCGCGCTCGTCCTCCGCCGCCGACCGGCACGCCTCTCGGGCGGCCAGCGCCAGCGCGTCGCGATCGCCCGCGCCCTCGCGGCGCGGCCCGACGTCCTGCTCTGCGACGAGCCGGTCTCCGCCCTCGACATCGCCGTGCAGGCGCAGGTGCTCGACCTGCTCGACGAGCTGCAGCGCCGGCTGGGCCTCGGCATCCTGCTCATCTCCCACGACCTCGGCGTCGTGGCGCACATGAGCGACGAGATCCTCGTGATGGACGAGGGCCGGGTCGTCGAGCGCGGGTCAGCGGACGAGGTGCTCGCCCGTCCCGCCCATCCCGTCACGCGGGCGCTCCTGGCCGCCGTCCCCCGGCTCGACCCCGACCCCACGTCGCGCTGAGGGCCGGCCTCAGACCCCGGCGTGCCGGTCGAGGAACGCGTACAGCTCCCGGTCGTCGACACCCGGGAAGGGCCCCCGCGGCAACGGCGCGAGGATGTGCGCGTGCAGGCGGGCGCTCGGCCACGCCCGGTCCCGCCACCGGCCGGCGTCCTCCGGGTCGGCGCGACGGCAGCACGACTCGTCCGGGCACCGCGACGCGCTCCGCGCCGTCGTCTCCCGGCCGCGGAACCACTTGGCGTGCGCGAACGGCACGCCGAACGTGATCGAGTACTCGCCCTCGACCGTCGACCCGGTCTGCGTCGAGCACCAGAACGTGCCGCCCGGCGTGTCCGTGTACTGGTGGAACTCGGTGGTGCGGTTCGTCCGGTCGAAGGCGCCGCGCGCCGCCCACTCGCGGCACACCGGCTGGCCCTCGACGGCGCCGGTCACGTCGACGGGCAGCGGCAGGCCGTCGTTCTCGTACGCCTTGTAGACCGCGCCGTCCGCGCCTACGCGCAGGAAGTGCACGCGGAGGTCGAGGTGCGTGGTGCTGATGTTGGTGAGGCGGAGCGCCGCCGCCTCGTGCGTCACCCCGAACGCGTCCCGGAAGTCCTCCACGGCGAGGTCGCGGCGCGACTTCGCCTCCGCGAGGAACTCGACCGACTGCGTCAACGGCATCAGGCACGCGGCCGCGAAGTAGTTGATCTCCAGCCGCTGCCGCAGGAAGTCGGCGTAGCTGGCGGGCTCCTCGTGCCCGAGGACGCGGTGCGCCATGGCCTGCAGCGCCATCGACCGGAGGCCGTGGCCGCCGGGGATCGATGCCGGCGGCAGGTAGATCCGGCCCTCGCCGAGGTCGGTCACGGAGCGCGTGGACCGCGGCAGGTCGTCCACGTAGATGAGCTCGAACCCGAGCCCCTCGGCCATCCGGCTCACGCTGCGGTGCGAGAGGGCGCCCCGGCTGTGGCCGACGTCCGCGAGCATCGCCTCGGCCAGCGTCTCGATGGCGGGGAGGTGGTTGTCGCGGGCCCGCATCATGAGCCGCTGCTCGGTGTTCGCCCGCCGGGCCTCCTCGGGCGTGGCGATCGACTCGCGGGCCCGCCGCGCGAGCTCGCGGTGCAGGCCGACGAGCGCCTCGAGGGTCTCCTGCGGCAGCGCGCGGCTGGCGGGCACCGCGGGCAGGCCGAGCCCGCCGTAGAGCGGGGACCGCTGCGCCCGGTCGAGCTCGATCTCGAGGGCTGAGCGCGCATCGGGCGCCGCGTCCGCGAGCAGGTGCGTGACGTCGACGCCGAGCGCGCCCGCGATGCGGCCGAGGGTGGACAGCCGGGCCTCGCGGCGGCCGTTCTCGATCATGCTCAGCTGGCTCGGCAGGATCCCCGCCCGCTCCCCCAGCGCCTGGAGCGTGAGCCCCGCGCCCTTCCGCGCATGCCGGATGCGCCGGCCGATGACGAGCTGGTCCATTCCTTCACCTCTCCGTGAACATCCGCGCTTCTTCACGCCCCAGGATCCTCGAACCCCATCCTGGCCGGTCCCAGGCTGGAACAACAGCCCGATCGACGAGGACGGAATCCATGACCACCATGCAGGACGCACCCCCGCTCAGCACCGCCGGCCGCGCGCACGACCGCTTCGGGGGCGCGTCGCCCCGCGCCGCCCGCCCGGACCGCGACAGCGGCCCCCTCCCGCCCGGCTCCGCCGCCCCGGCGCACGCCCGCGATCCGCGCGTCGCCGCCTGGGTCGCCGACGTCGCCCGCCTCACCCGCCCCGACCGGGTGGTGTGGTGCACGGGGAGCGTCGCCGAGTACGACCGCCTCACGCGGGAGATGGTGGACGCCGGCACGCTCATCCGCCTGAACCCCGAGTGGCGCCCGCACAGCTTCCTCGCCCGCAGCGACCCCGCCGACGTCGCGCGCGTCGAGGACCGCACCTTCATCTGCTCGGAGGACCCGGCCGACGCCGGCCCCACCAACAACTGGCGCGACCCCGCGGCGACGCGCGCCGAGCTCGACGACCTGCTCGCGGGGTCGATGCGCGGGCGCACCCTGTACGTCGTCCCCTTCTCCATGGGACCGCTCGGCGGAGCGATCTCGCAGCTCGGGGTGCAGATCACCGACAGCCCCTACGTCGTCGCGAGCATGGCGCTCATGACCCGCATGGGCGACGAGGCGCTCCGCCGCATCGGGCCGGACACCGCGTGGGTGCGGGCGCTGCACGGGCTGGGCGCGCCCCTCGTCGACGACGCCGGCCGGCGGACCGCGGACGTCCCCTGGCCGCACAACGCCGACAAGCGCATCTGCCACTTCCCGGAGGCGCGCGAGATCATCTCGTTCGGCTCGGGATACGGCGGCAACGCCCTGCTCGGCAAGAAGTGCTTCTCGCTCCGCATCGCCTCCGTCATGGCGCGCGACGAGGGCTGGCTGGCCGAGCACATGCTGCTCATCCGCGTCACGAGCCCCGAGGGCCGCCGGTTCCACGTGGCCGCGGCGTTCCCGTCCGCCTGCGGGAAGACGAACCTCGCCATGCTCACCCCCACCATCCCCGGCTGGACGGTCGAGACGCTGGGCGACGACATCGCCTGGCTCCGCCCCGACGTGCAGGGGCGCCTGCGCGCCGTGAACCCCGAGCGCGGCCTCTTCGGCGTCGCGCCGGGCACGGGCGAGGCCACCAACCCGAACGCGATGGCGACCGTGTGGGGGAACGCGATCTTCACGAACGTAGCGCTCCGCCCCGACGGCGACGTCTGGTGGGAGGGCATGACGCCGAGGCCGCCGGCGGGCCTCCTCGACTGGCAGGGGCGCCCGTGGTCGCCCGCGTCCGGCACCCCGGCCGCGCATCCCAACGCGCGCTTCACCGTCGGGATCGAGCAGTGCCCGTCGCTCGCGGACGACTGGGACGACCCCGACGGCGTCGTGGTGGACGCGATCCTCCTCGGCGGGCGGCGCGCCACCAACGTCCCGCTCGTGGCCGAGGCCGAGGACTGGGAGCACGGCGTCCTGATGGGCGCGACCATGGCCTCGGAGCGGACGGCGGCCGCGGAGGGCCGGATCGGCGAGCTGCGGCACGACCCGTTCGCGATGCAGCCGTTCTGCGGCTACGACATGGCGGACCACTGGCGGCACTGGCTCGAGGTCGGCCGGGGCCTCGGGCCCGGGGCGCCCCGCGTCTTCCAGGTCAACTGGTTCCGGACGGGCGCCGACGGCGCGTTACTCTGGCCCGGCTTCGGGGAGAACGCCCGGGTGCTCGAATGGATCCTGCGCCGCGTCGAGGACCGCGTGCCCGTGCGTCCGAGCCCCGTCGGCGGGCTGCCCCGCGCGGCGGACCTCGACGTCGCCGGCCTCGACCTCGCGGACGGCGCCCTCGACCAGCTGCTGGCGCTCGATCCCGCGTCCTGGCTCGAGGAGCTCGACACCGTGGACGCCCACTTCGCCCGCTTCGACGGCCGTGTCCCGGCCGAGCTCACGGCACGGGTCCAGGCCATGCGCCGGGCGTTCGTGGAGGCCGCGCGCGAGCGGTCCGCCTAGCCCGGAGGGCCGGATGCGCGGGGCCGGGAGCCCCGCGCATCCGGTCGTCCCGCCCCCATCCGGTAACCTGAACCCCGCACAGCAGGCACCTCACCATCGACACGGTGCCGTCCACACGAGGGAACCGGAGCACGCATGGCTGATGAACGACGTCCGGACACCGCGCGGGAGGCGACCGCACCGCCCGTCGCCCGGGTCCCCGACAAGCCGGCCCTCGAGGGCCTCGAGGCCAAGTGGGGCAGCCGCTGGCAGGCCGACGGCACGTACGACTTCCGCCGCGACGAGGCCGCCGCGGGCACCGTGTTCTCCATCGACACGCCGCCGCCCACGGCCAGCGGATCGCTCCACATCGGGCACGTCTTCAGCTACACGCACACGGACGTCATCGCCCGCTACCGCCGGATGCGCGGCGAGTCCGTCTTCTACCCGCTCGGCTGGGACGACAACGGCCTCCCCACCGAGCGCCGCGTGCAGAACTTCTACGGCGTCCGCTGCGACCCCACGCTCCCCTACGACCCGGGCTACGCGCCCGCCGAGACCGGCGGCACGTCGAAGCCGGCCGACCAGCAGCCCATCTCCCGCCGCAACTTCATCGAGCTGTGCGAGCGCCTCACGGAGCAGGACGAGAAGCAGTTCGAGGACCTCTTCCGCACCCTCGGCCTGAGCGTCGACTGGCGCCAGACCTACCGCACCATCGGCCAGGAGGCGCAGGTCGCCTCGCAGCGCGCGTTCCTCCGGAACCTCGCCCGCGGCGAGGCCTACCAGGCCGACGCGCCGACCCTGTGGGACGTCACCTTCCGCACCGCGGTCGCGCAGGCCGAGCTCGAGGACCGCGAGCAGCCGAGCGCCTACCACCGCCTGGCGTTCCACCGCCCGGACGGCGACGACGTCATCATCGACACGACGCGCCCCGAGCTCCTCGCGGCGTGCGTCGCCCTCGTCGCCCACCCGGACGACGAGCGCTACCAGGGCCTGTTCGGGACGACCGTCACCACCCCCGTCTTCGGCGTCGAGGTGCCCGTGCTCGCGCACCACCTCGCCCAGCCCGACAAGGGCTCCGGCATCGCGATGGTGTGCACGTTCGGCGACCTGAACGACGTCGTGTGGTGGCGCGAGCTGCAGCTCGAGAACCGCGCCATCGTCGGCTTCGACGGCCGCATCGTCTCCGAGGCGCCGTCCGCCATCGCGACCGACGCCGGCCGCGAGGCCTACGCGGCCATCGCGGGCAAGACCGTGTTCTCCGCGAAGGCCGCGATGGTGGAGCTCCTCACGGAGTCCGGCGAGCTCCTCGGCGAGCCGCGGAGGATCACGCACCCCGTCAAGTTCTACGAGAAGGGCGACAAGCCCCTCGAGATCGTGTCCACCCGCCAGTGGTACATCCGCAACGGCGGCCGGGACGAGGAGCTCCGCCAGGGCCTGATCGGCCGCGGCAGGGAGATCGGCTTCGTCCCCGACTTCATGCGCGTGCGCTACGAGAACTGGGTCGGCGGCCTCAACGGCGACTGGCTCGTCTCCCGCCAGCGCTTCTTCGGCGTGCCCCTGCCCGTCTGGTACCCGCTCGACGCCGACGGCAACCCGGAGTTCGCGAAGGCCATCACGCCCACCGAGGAGCAGCTGCCCGTCGACCCGTCGTCGGATCCCGCACCCGGCTACGCCGAGGAGCAGCGCGGCGTCCCCGGCGGATTCCAGGGCGAGCTCGACGTGATGGACACCTGGGCCACCTCCTCCCTCACCCCGCAGCTCGCGGGCGGCTGGGAGCGCGACCCCGAGCTGTTCGACCTCGTCTTCCCGTTCTCCATGCGGCCGCAGGGCCAGGACATCATCCGCACCTGGCTCTTCTCCACGGTCCTCCGCGCCGAGCTCGAGCACGGCGCCGCGCCGTGGCGGACGGCCGCGATCTCCGGCTGGATCCTCGACCCCGACCGCAAGAAGATGTCGAAGTCGAAGGGCAACGTCGTCACGCCCGCGGCCACGCTCGAGCAGTTCGGCTCGGACGCGGTCCGCTACTGGGCGGCCTCCGCCCGGCTCGGCGTCGACGCTGCCATGGACCCGCAGAACCCGACCCAGATCAAGATCGGCCGCCGCCTCGCCATCAAGGTGCTGAACGCCGCGAAGTTCATCCTCTCGTTCGAGGCCCCCGCGGATGCCCGGGCCACGCACGCCATCGACGTGGGGATGCTCGCCGCCCTCGCGGAGGTCGTCGAGACCGCCACGAGCGGCCTCGAGGAGTACGACCACGCGCGGGCCCTGGAGGTCACCGAGAGCTTCTTCTGGACGTTCTGCGACGACTACCTCGAGCTCGTGAAGGACCGCGCCTACTCCGCCGACGCCGACCCGGCCGACCGCGGTTCCGCGGTCGCGGCACTCCGCGAGGCGCTCGACGTGCTGCTGCGCCTCTTCGCCCCCTTCGTGCCGTTCGCGGCGGAGGAGGCCTGGAGCTGGTCGCACGAGGGCTCGATCCACACGGCCGCCTGGCCGACGGCTCCCCGCCCGGGGGCCCCGGCGACGGGCGGCACCGCCGACCCGCGGCTCCTCGCCCTCGCCGGCCGGGCCCTCGTCGGCATCCGCCGCGCGAAGACCGACGCCAAGGCGTCCCAGAGGACCCCGGTCTCCGAGGCCGTCGTCTCGGCATCCGCGGACGACATCCGCTCGCTCGAGCTGGTCGCGAGCGACCTGCGCGCCGTGGGCCGCATCACCGACCTGAAGTTCACCGAGGGGGACGGCCCCGCCGTCGCCCGCATCACGCTCGCGCCCGTCGAGCCCCGAGGAGAGACCGACGCATGACCATCTCGATCCGCCCCGTCCGCGACGGCGACTTCTTCCCCTGGTTCGACCTGTTCGCCGGCTACGCCGAGTTCTACGGCACCGAGCTGACGGACGAGCACGCCGTGCTGGCCTGGAGCCACATCATCGACGACGCGCACGGCAGCACCGCGCTCGTCGCCGTCGACGACGCGCACGAGGGCGCCCTCGTCGGCCTGGCGCACTTCCACCGCTTCGCGCGCCTCGCGCGCGGCACCGACGGGCTCCTGCTCGACGACCTGTACGTCCGCGAGGTCTCGCGGGGCCAGGGCGTGGGCGAGCAGCTGGTCGCGGCCGTCGCCGAGGCCGCGCGCCGCGACGGCGCGAGCATGCTCCGCTGGATCACCGCCGAGGACAACGCGCCGGCGCAGCGCCTGTACGACCGCGTCGCCCGCCGCACCACCTGGGTCACGTACGAGCAGGACGTCTGATGCAGCTCGGCACCCGATGGCCCCTCGGCGGCACCGCCCCGGCGGAGCTCCCCGAGGTCGTGCTCCTCGCCGTGAAGACGGTCGAGTCCGACGTGGTGGCGCTCGACGCCGACACGTCCGCGTGGCGCTGGACGCTCACGTGGCTCGAGCGCAAGCCCGTCGTCGAGCTCGACGACGGCACGGTAATCCGCTACGACCCGATCGAGGATGCGGCGACGATCACCATCCCGGGCGAGTCCACGGACGACCCCTTCGACGACTGACCTGCAGCTCGCGCGACGATGTCGCGCCCCTCCTCGCCTGACCCTGACGGCGGCGCGGAGGAGGGCCGCTGTGCCATCCTCGAGGTCAGGACCGACCGGCCCGGACCCCGCCGGCGGTCCCATGCCGTGGTGCCCGCGACGGGTGCCCGCTGAGACGACAGGGGACGACATGGACTCCGCCGAGGGGAGGACGGACGGCGAGTCCGTCGCGACGACCGCAGCCCCGAGCGACGCCGGGCCGACCGACGACGCGCTGGGCCGCCTGGCCGAGGCGGTCATGACGCTGTCGGACGACATGCACGAGGCGCTGGTGCCCGTGTGGGAGCCGCTGACCGGCCTCCAGGTGCTGTTCCTCCGCATCATCGCGCGCTACGACCGGGTGACCCGCATCGACCTCATGATCCGGTGCCGCACGTCCCGCGCCGCCGTCGCGCCGGGCCTCGCGAGCCTCGTGCACCGGCGGTTCGTCGTCGAGACGCCGGACGGGGACGAGATCGTCCTGACGCTCAGGCCGTCGGGCCGCGAGATGCTGACGCGCATCGACCGCGCCCGCGTCGCGTGGGTGCGTCGCGCCCTCGTGGGCCACGACGGCCGCCTCGACGACGAGGTCGGTCGGACCACCGCCGTCCTCCGGAGCCTCCGGGGCGTCGACGCGCCCGGCTGGAACGGCTGATCGGCCGCCGTCGCGGGGCGCGCATCACGTCGCGGCGCACCTGAGATCAGGCGCGCCGGCGGGCGGGGTTCAGCGCCGCGCGAGGATCTCCCCGTGCGGCATGGCGAGGAAGCCGTCGTCGTCCGCCGCCCATGCCTGCCATCCCGCGCGGATGGCCTGCAGGTCGTCGTCGTCGGCGAAGCCGCCGTCGAGCGCCTGCCCCGCGAAGGACGAGGCCACGGCCCGGTCGGCCCACGCGCCACCCCACCAGGCGCGCTCGTCGTCGGAGGAGAAGCACCAGACGGACGCGCTCGAGGCGATGTCGGTGAAGCCGGCCGCGCGCGCCCAGGCCTTGAGCCGCGATCCGGCGTCGGGCTCGCCGCCGTTGGCGCGGTGCACGGGCAGGTAGACGTCCGCCCACAGCCGGAGGCCGTCGGACTCCGGGTGCAGGGCGACCTTGGAGTAGATGACGTCGCGCGCGGCGACGAGCCCCCCGGGCCGGGTGACGCGCCGCATCTCCGCGAGGGCGCGCACGGGGTCGCCGACGTGCTGCAGCACCTGGTGCGCGTGCACGACGTCGAAGGACGCGTCGTCGTAGGGCAGCTCGTACACCGAGCCGACCACGAACTCGACGTTGCCCGTCCCGCGGCCCTCGGCGAGGGCCTGCGCCTGCCGGACCACGTCGTCCGACATGTCGAGGCCCACCACCCGTCCGGGCGCGACGATGTCGGCGAGCTCCACCGTGATGGTGCCGGGCCCGCTCCCGACGTCCAGCACGTCGAGGCCCGGCCGCAGGTGCGGCTCCAGGTAGGCGGCGGAGTTCCGGACGGTCCGCGCGCTGTGCACGCGGAGGACGCTCTCGTGGTGGCCGTGGGTGTATCGCTCGCTCGTCACCGTCCGAGCCTATGCGGGCGTCCGGCCTAGGCTCGACCGTATGACGACGCCCCCGAATCCCTTCCTCGAGCCGAGCACCCTCCCCTACGGCATGCCCCCGTTCGCCGACATCCGCGAGGAGCACTTCCGGCCCGCGTTCGAGGCCGGCATCGCGGAGCACCTGGCCGAGGTCCGCGCGATCGCCGACTCCCCCGAGCCGCCCACCTTCGAGAACACGCTCGTCGCCCTCGAGCTCGCCGGCCGCACGCTGGACCGCGTCAGCCACGTCTTCTTCACCCTGACCTCGGCCGACAGCTCGGAGTGGACCCGGGAGCTCGACGCGTGGATAGCGCCCGAGCTCGCCGCCCACTCGGACGCCATCCGGCTCGACTCCGCCCTCTATGCGCGCATCCGCGCCGTGCACGACGCACGGCACGACGCGGGCCTGGACGCCGAGTCCGTCTACCTCGTGGAGCGGTACCTGGCCGAGTTCACCGTGGCCGGCGCCGGCCTCGACGACGCGGCGAAGGACCGCCTGCGCGACCTGAACCGCCGCCTGTCCACGCTGACCACGCGCTTCGAGTCGAACCTCCTGGAGGACACCAACGACCTCGCCGTGGTCGTGGACGACCCCGCGCAGCTCGACGGCCTCGGCGAGGGCGCGATCGCCGCCGCGGCCCAGGCCGCCGCCGACCGCGGGCTCGACGGCCGGCACCTCATCACCCTCGTCCTGCCCACCGGCCACCCGTACCTGGCGCAGCTCACCGACCGCGCGCTCCGCCGGCGGATCATGGAGGCGTCGCTCGCGCGCGGCGCCCGGGGCGGAGCGCACGACAACCGCCCGCTCGTGCTCGAGATCACGCGGCTCCGGGCCGAGCGCGCCGCCCTCCTCGGCTTCCCGAGCCACGCCGCCGCCGTCACGTCCGACCAGACGGCGGGCACCCCCGAGGCCGTGGCCGAGATGCTCGGCCGGCTCGCCCCCGCCGCGGCGCGCAACGCCCGTGCCGAGGCCGTCGAGCTGCAGCGCGTCATCGACCGCACGCAGGAGGAGCGCGGCGAGCCGTCGTTCGAGCTCGCCTCCTGGGACTGGGCGTTCTACAGCGAGCGGGTGCGCACCGAGCGCTACGACGTCGACACGGAGCGCATGCGCCCCTACCTCGAGGCGGATCGCGTCCTCCACGACGGCGTCTTCCGCGCGGCCACCCTGCTGTACGGCGTCACGTTCACCGAGCGCCCCGACATCCAGTCGTACCACCCCGACGCCCGCGTCTTCGAGGTGCGCGACGAGGACGGCGGACCGGTCGGCCTGTACGTGCTCGACCTGCACACGCGCGACTCGAAGCGCGGCGGTGCCTGGATGAACCCGCTGATCTCCCAGAGCGCCCTGCTCGACACGCCCACCGTGGTGCTCAACAACCTCAACGTCCCGAAGCCGCCCGCGGGCCAGCCGACCCTCCTCAGCTACGACGAGACGAACACGCTGTTCCACGAGTTCGGGCACGCCCTGCACGGGCTCTTCGCCCGCGTCACCTACCCGCGGTTCGCCGGCACGAACGTCTTCCGCGACTTCGTCGAGTTCCCGAGCCAGGTGAACGAGATGTGGATGCTGTGGCCCGAGGTCCTCGCCTCGTACGCGGTGCACCACGAGACCGGGGAGCCGATGCCCGCGGAGCTGGTCGCCGCCGTGCAAGCCTCGAGCGCCTTCAACGAGGGGTTCCTCACGAGCGAGTACCTGGGCGCCGCGCTCCTGGACCAGGCGTGGCACCGGATCGGGGTCGACGACGTGGTCGAGGACGTCGACGCGTTCCAGGCTGAGGCCCTCGCCGCCGTCGGTCTCGACGTGCCCGCCGTGCTCCCCCGCTACGCGTCGAGCTACTTCCAGCACACGTTCGCGGGTGGCTACGACGCCGGCTACTACTCGTACATCTGGAGCGAGGTGCTCGACGCGGACACGGTCGAGTGGTTCCACGAGAACGGCGGCCTCACGCGCGCGAACGGCGACCGGTTCCGCTCGAGGCTGCTCGGCGTCGGCGGATCGAAGGACCCGCTCGAGGCGTACCGGGACTTCCGTGGCCGCGACGCGGTCATCGAGCCGCTGCTCGCGCGCCGGGGGCTCGCCGGCTGAGGCACGGGGCACGACGACGAGAGCGCCGCACCCCGAGGGGTGCGGCGCTCTCGTGCGCGGGCCGGACACCGAGCGTGCCGGGCGCTCAGCGCGTCAGGCGGACTTCTCCGCCCGCAGCAGGGACGCGCGCGGCACGATCGTCGGCGCGGCGTTCTGTACCACGGACTCGCGGGTGATGACGACGCGGCCCACCTCGTCGTCCGACGGGATGTCGAACATGATCGGCCCGAGCACCTCCTCGAGGATCGCGCGGAGCCCGCGGGCGCCGGTCTGCCGCAGCACGGCGAGGTCGGCGATGGACTCGAGGGCCCCCTGCTCGAACTCCAGCTCGACGCCGTCGAGCTCGAACATGCGCTGGTACTGGCGGACGAGCGCGTTGCGCGGCTTGGTGAGGATCTCCATCAGCGCGCGCTGGTCGAGCTGGGTGACCGTCGTCACGACGGGCAGGCGGCCGATGAACTCGGGGATGAGCCCGAACTTGTGCAGGTCCTCGGGCAGCACCTCGCCGAACACGTCCGCGTTGACGTCCTTGCGGTGCAGCGGCGCGCCGAAGCCGATGCCCTTCTTGCCCGCGCGCTGGCTGATGATGTCCTCGAGCCCCGCGAACGCGCCCGCGACGATGAAGAGCACGTTGGTCGTGTCGACCTGGATGAACTCCTGGTGCGGGTGCTTGCGCCCGCCCTGCGGCGGCACGGAGGCGACGGTGCCCTCGAGGATCTTCAGCAGCGCCTGCTGCACGCCCTCGCCCGACACGTCGCGCGTGATGCTGGGGTTCTCGGCCTTCCGCGCGATCTTGTCGACCTCGTCGATGTAGATGATGCCCGTCTCGGCGCGCTTCACGTCGTAGTCGGCCGCCTGGATGAGCTTGAGGAGGATGTTCTCGACGTCCTCGCCCACGTAGCCGGCCTCCGTCAGCGCGGTCGCGTCCGCGACGGCGAACGGCACGTTGAGGCGCTTCGCGAGCGTCTGCGCCAGGTAGGTCTTGCCGCAGCCGGTGGGGCCGATGAGGAGGATGTTGCTCTTCGCGATCTCGATCTCGTCGCCCACGGTCTCGGCCGGGCCGATGGTGCCGACGGCGCGGACGCGCTTGTAGTGGTTGTAGACGGCGACGGACAGGGCGCGCTTGGCGGCCTCCTGCCCGATGACGTACTCGTCGAGGAAGCCGAAGATCTCCTTGGGCTTGGGGAGCTCGAACTCCCCCGTCGTCTCCTCGCTGGCCTCGGCCAGGCGCTCCTCGATGATCTCGTTGCAGAGCTCCACGCACTCGTCGCAGATGTAGACGCCCGGTCCCGCGATCAGCTGCTGGACCTGCTTCTGGCTCTTCCCGCAGAAGGAGCACTTGAGCAGATCCGCGCTCTCGCCGATGCGTGCCATGAATGCCTCCCCGGAAGTCGTGCGGTGTGCCACGAGCCTAACCCGTGCATGGGACATCGCCCGGACCCCTGGGAGCACGGCCCGTCGCGTGGTATCCGCGTCCGCGGATCCGTCACACGGCGCAACACACGGGGCGTCGTGGAGCCGGCGCACCCACCATGTCCGCATGACCGAGAACCCCGCCACCGCATCCCCCGACGCGCTGTCCTTCGCCTACTGGGTCCCGAACGTCTCGGGCGGCCTCGTGACGAGCGACATCGAGCAGCGCACCCACTTCGACTTCGACTTCAACGTCCGGGTGGCGCAGCTCGCCGAGCAGCGCGGCTTCGACTACGCGCTCAGCCAGGTGCGGTACGCCGCCTCCTACGGCGCCGACCAGCAGCACGAGTCCACGTCGTTCTCGCTGGGCCTCCTGCTCGCCACCGAGCGCCTCAAGGTCATCGCGGCCGTGCACCCCGGGCTCTGGCACCCTGGCGTGCTCGCGAAGTGGATCATCACGGCCGACCACATGTCGCACGGCCGGGCGGCGGTCAACGTCGTCTCCGGCTGGCTGAAGGACGAGTTCGTCGGCTTCGGCGAGCCGTGGCTGGAGCACGGCGAGCGGTACCGCCGCACCGAGGAGTTCATCCGGGTGCTGCGGGGCCTCTGGACGGAGCAGGACTTCACGCACCTGGGCGACTTCTACCGGATCCACGACTTCACCCTGAAGCCGCCGCCCGTCGCCGTGCCCGGCCGCGCGCACCCCGAGATCTTCATGGGCGGCAACAGCACCGACGCGCGCGCCATGGGCGGCCGCGTCACGGACTGGTACTTCTCCAACGGGAAGGACTTCGCCGGCTTCGAGGAGCAGCGCGCCGACGTCCTGGCGTCCGCCCGCGCGGCCGGGCGCACGGAGCGCGTGCGCTTCGGCCTGAACGGCTTCGTCATCGCCCGGGACACGGAGCAGGAGGCGCAGGAGGTGCTCGAGGAGATCATCGCGAAGGCCAACCCCGACGCGGTCGAGGGCTTCCGGCAGGCGGTGCGGCAGGCGGGCGCGTCGACCGGCGATGGAAAGGGCATGTGGTCCGACTCCACGTTCCGCGACCTCGTGCAGTACAACGACGGCTTCCGCACCGGTCTCATCGGCACGCCGGAGCAGATCGCCCGCCGCATGGTCGAGTACCGCAAGCGCGGCGTCGACCTCCTGCTGCTCGGCTTCCTCCACTACCTGGAGGACATCGACCGGTTCGGCACCGACATCCTGCCCATCGTCCGCGAGCTCGAGCGCGAGGCCGTCGAGCGCGGCGAGCTGGAGGAGCCCGCCGCCTGACCCGGGACGCGCAGGAGGGGCGGTCGGCATCAGCCGACCGCCCCTCCTCCGTGCAGGCCCTAGCGGGCGGGGATCGCCGCCGTCAGGTTCTTGCGCGAGGTGAGCACCTGGTCGATGAGGCCGTACTCCAGGGCCTCGTCCGCGCCGAGGATCTTGTCGCGCTCGATGTCCCGGTTGATCTGGTCGCGGTCGCGGTTGGTGTGCTTCGCGAGCGTGTCCTCGAGCCAGGATCGCATGCGCATGATCTCCGCCGCCTGGATCTCGATGTCGGAGGCCTGGCCGCCGCTGGACTCGCCCGTCGCGGGCTGGTGGATCAGCACGCGCGCGTTGGGGAGCGCGAGGCGCTTCCCGGGCGCTCCGCCCGCGAGCAGGACAGCCGCCGCCGAGGCGGCCTGACCGAGGCACACGGTCTGGATCTGCGGCGAGACGTACTGCATCGTGTCGTAGATCGCCGTCATGGCCGTGAAGGAGCCGCCGGGCGAGTTGATGTACATCACGATGTCGCGGTCGGGGTCCATCGACTCGAGCACGAGCAGCTGGGCCATGACGTCGTCGGCGGACGCGTCGTCGACCTGCACGCCGAGGAAGATGATGCGGTCCTCGAAGAGCTTCGCGTAGGGGTCCTGCCGCTTGTAGCCGTAGGCCGTGCGCTCCTCGAAGCTGGGGAGGATGTACCGCGACGACGGGCTCGTGGCGGTGGAGCCGGCGCCGCGGGCGCCGCCGAAGGTGGGGAGTTCCATGTTCTCTTCTCTTACCTGTCTACTCTGTCGCGGGCTCTAGGAGGTCTCGGTGCCGCCGCCGCCGACGACGTCGGTCGCCGACTCGCGGATGTGGTCGACGAAGCCGTACTCGAGGGCCTCCTGGGCGGTGAACCAGCGGTCGCGGTCGCCGTCCTCGTTGATCTGCTCGGCGGTCTTGCCGGTCTGGCCCGCGGTGATCTCGGCGAGGCGCTGCTTCATCGAGAGGATGAGCTGGGCCTGCGTCTGGATGTCGCTCGACGTGCCGCCGAAGCCGCCGTGGGGCTGGTGCAGCAGCACGCGCGCGTTCGGCGTGATGTAGCGCTTGCCCTTGGTGCCGCTCGTGAGGAGCAGCTGGCCCATGGAGGCGGCCATGCCGATCCCCACGGTGACGATGTCGTTGGGGACGAACTGCATGGTGTCGTAGATGGCCATGCCCGCGGTGATGGAACCGCCGGGCGAGTTGATGTACAGGAAGATGTCCTTCTCGGAGTCCTCCGCCGCCAGCAGCAGGATCTTCGCGCAGATCTCGTTCGCGTTGTCGTCGCGGACCTCGGATCCGAGCCAGATGATGCGGTCCTTCAGCAGTCGGTCAAAAACACCGGGTACCAGTGTCGGTTCGGCCATTGTTCGAGCTCCCATTCATTCGTCGCTTCGAGTCACGAATCTATCGGAGCGCCGTCCGCCCGATCGCCGTGTTCGCCGCGGGCGGAGCGGTGCCGCCGCCGCGGGCGGAGCGGTGCCGCCGCCGCGGGCGGAGCGGTGCCGCCGCGGTGCAGCCGGACGCACGAGGGCCCGGGGAGCGTGCGCTCCCCGGGCCCTCGTGCTGCCGACCGCGTGCGTGCGGCCGACGGATGCGACTACTCGGAGTCGGCGGCCTTCGGGGCGGCCTTCTTCTTGGGCGCCGCCTTCTTCTTCGGCTTCTCGGCGGGCGCCTCCTCGACGACGGCGGCCTCGGCGGGGGCCTCGGCCTCCTCCGCGGGAGCGTCGGCGACGACGGCCTCGGCGTCCGCGTCGGTGGGCTCGGCGGCGTCGGCGTCACGGACGACGGGCTGCGTGAACTCGGTGACGTCGACGACCTTGCCGTCGGCGTCCACGACCTTCGCCTTGTCGAGCACGACCGCGAGGGCCTTGTTGCGCGCGACCTCGCCGACCATCGCGGGGATCTGGTTGTTCTGCTGCAGCACCTGGACGAACTCGTTCGGCTCCATGTTGTACTGCTGCGCGCCCTGGATGAGGTACTGGGTCAGCTCGTCC
This sequence comes from Clavibacter sp. GW821-FHT01D01, assembly GCF_059422605.1. Classification (NCBI taxonomy): domain Bacteria; kingdom Bacillati; phylum Actinomycetota; class Actinomycetes; order Micrococcales; family Microbacteriaceae; genus Clavibacter; species Clavibacter sp. GW821-FHT01D01. Next base: position 22,800 of record NZ_JBWKXC010000013.1, on the reverse strand, counting down.
TGGCTGACCTTCAGCTCCTCCTTCTCGGCGATGACGTCGAGGAGCAGCTGCTGGCGGAACGCCTTCTCGCTGGACTCCTTGACCTCGGCGCGGTGCACGTCGTCCTCGAGGCGGTTCTCGTTCTCCAGGTGGCGGTGCACCTCGTCCTCGACGAGCTTCTCGGGCACGGGGATCTCGACGCCCTCGAGGAGCTTGTCGACGATCTGGTCGCGGGCCTGGGTGACCTGGCCGAACACCTTCGACTTGCCGACCTGCGCCTTGAGGTCCTCGCGCAGCTCGTCGATGGTGTCGAACTCGCTGGCGATCTGGGCGAAGTCGTCGTCGGCCTCGGGCAGCTCGCGCTCCTTGACGGACTGGACGGTGACGGCGATCTCGGCCGTCTCGCCCTCGTTGTCGCCGCCGAGCAGCTTCGACTCGAAGGTGGTGCTCTCACCCGCGGTGAGGGACTCGAGCGCCTCGTCGATGCCGTCGATGAGGTCGCCGGAGCCGAGCTCGTAGGAGATGCCGCTCGCGGTGTCGACGGCGTTGCCGGCGATGGTCGCGGTGAGGTCGATCTGCACGAAGTCGCCCGTCTTCGCGGGGCGGTCGACCGTGATCAGCGTGCCGAAGCGGCTGCGCAGGCTGTCGAGCTCGGTGCCGACCTCGTCGTCGGTGACCTCGACGGAGTCCACGGTGAGCTCGAGGCCCTCGTAGGACGGCAGGTCGAACTCGGGACGGACGTCGACCTCGATCTCGAGGAGAAGGTCGCCGGTGAGGTCCTTGCCGGGCCACTCCTTGACGTCCGCCTCGGGGCGGCCGAGGGGGCGGATGTCCGACTCCTTGACGGCGGCCTGGTAGAAGCCGTCCATGCCGTCGTTGACGGCGTGCTCCAGCACGGCCTCGCGACCGACGCGCTGGTCGATGATGGCGGGCGGCACCTTGCCCTTGCGGAAGCCGGGGATGTTGACCTGCTCGGCGATGTGGCCGTATGCGTGGTCGATGTGCGGCTTCAGGTCTTCGGGGGTGGCAGAGATCGCGAGCTTGACGCGCGTGGGGCTCAGCTTTTCGACCGTGGTCTTCACGTGTGGAGTTCTCCTGTGTTCGCGGTACGCGCCTCGGCTGAGACGGCATTTCGTCGTCGGGGATGTGGTCGGGGCGACAGGACTCGAACCTGCGGTCTTCCGCTCCCAAAGCGGACGCGCTAGCCACTACGCTACGCCCCGGCTGCCACGCATTCCCTCGGTCGGCGCGGGCACCGTCCACCTCGACGTGCAGGCGCGCGGAAGCCGATCCGACCGTGGCACAGCCTATCCGACTCGTGCCGGGCGCTGGTCACCGGCGACGGGAGGCTGCGCTACGCTGGACCCCGCGCATCCGGCGCACGGCCCCTCGGGGGCGGCGGCACCGGCATCGCGGGGATGTAGCTCAATGGTAGAGCCTCAGTCTTCCAAACTGATCACGCGGGTTCGATTCCCGTCATCCCCTCTCCTGACCCTCTCCTCGTCCGTGCACGCGGGCCCACCGCCGTGGCTGCGTCCGACGCCGGCGGGCGGTTGGCCGCTGCATCCGCGGCCCCTCCCCAGGTGGCGCCCCTCGCGACGGGCCCCCGTTCGGGGTCCCGGCCCTCACAGCGGGCCGGGTTCCCGATAGCGTCCTGAGCGGCGGGTGGATGCGCATATCCGCCTGAGCGAGCGCAGGGGGCGTACATGGTCACGGACGACGCGGGAACCGGCCCTCGGACGGATGCGGACGACGGCGCGGCACCTCGTACCGGAGCCTCCTGGCCGGATCGGGCCGAGCATCTCCTCCGCACGGACCTGTGCCCCTCCTGCTTCGCCCCGCTCGGCGCCCTGGTCTGCGCCAGCTGCGGCCTCGACGTCCGGGCGCCCGGGGCCGCCGAGGTCCTCCGGGTCTCCGCGGACATCGTCGGGCTCGTCGACGACCGCACGCGGCTGCTCGGCTCCATGCGCGACTGGGCGGCCGCACGCACCACGGAGGCCCACCGCGCTGCGCGCACCGCGGAGGCGGCGCGCGCCGAGGCCGCCGGTGCGGTCTCCCCGTCGACGGCCGCCGGCATCGCACCTCCTCGAGCCGTGCCGCCCACGCCGGGCTGGGCACCGCCGGCGGATCCGGCCCGCTCGGCGGCGACGCTCCCCGGGTCGGCGGAGCCCGCCGCCGCTGCGCCTCCCGCTCCTGCGCCTCCCGCCGCTCGTCCCGCGCCGGCCGCGCCGCGCCGCCGGTTGAGCGTGCCGGTCGTGATGCTGAGCATCGGCGTCGTGCTGCTCTCCGTGGCGGCCGTGTTCTACGTCGTCTACGCCTTCGTCACCTACGGGCTCCTCGTGCGCGCGGCCATCACCGGCGCCGTGACCGTCGCCGCCTTCGCCGCGTCCGCGGTCCTCGCCCGGCGACGGCTGGCCGGGACGGCGGAGGCGGTGGGCGTCGTCGGCGTCGTCCTCCTCCACCTCGACGTCTGGGCGGTGCGGGCGTACGACCTCGCCGGGGCTGGAGCCGCGGATCCGTTCCGCTACTTCGGCGTCGGCACCCTGGTCGCCTCGGCGGTCCTCCTCGCGCTCCGCCCGCTGCTGCGGGTCCGGGCGATCGGGCTGGCGGGCTGGGCCGGTCTCCCCGTCGCCGCCGGGCTGCTGGCGGCCTCCGCCTCCTCCCTCGATCCGGCCACGCGCACCGCGCTGGCGCTCGCCTGCGCCTCCGCCGTGTCGCTCCTGCACGCGCTGCCCCGGGCGCGCGGAGGGTCCTCGCCCTCCTCGTGGGAGCGGCTCGTGCTCCGGGTCGTCGGCGTCGCCGCGGCAGCCGGAGCGCTCGTCGCCGGAGCCGCGAGCGCGGTCGACCCCGGGGCGGCCCCGGCCGTCCCCCTCCTCCTCGCGGCGACCGCGGCAGCCGTGCACGCCGCGCTCCTGGCGTCCAGCACGCCCGCCGTCACGACCGCCGGTCACGGCGACGGCGGCGACGGCGACGACGACGACGCCCGCACTCCCCCGGCGGCCGCGGCATGGGGCGCGCGCCCGCTGCGCGTCATCGCCTCCGTGGTGGCCGGCGCCGGTGCCGCCATGGCCGTCCCCGTCACGGCCGTCACCGGCGGTCCAGCCCTCCTCACGCTCTGCGGACAGCTGGTCGCCGCCGTCCTGGTCGTCGCGGTGCTCGACGTGGCCGCCGGGCGTCTGACAGCGCCCCTGCACGCCGCGTCCGCCCGTGTCGCCCGGTCGGCCGCGGGCGTGGTCGCGATCGTCGCCGCGGCGCCCGTAGCCCTGACCGCGGCAGGCGGCGCCGCCGCGGCGATGGTCGCCGGCGTGCCCCCGTGGGCGCTGGAACCCGGCAGCGACCCGGTGCGGGAGCTGGCGCGGGAGACCGGCGCCCTCGGGGCGGCGGCCGACGGCAGGGCCGCGGTCCTCGGCGTCGTCGCGGCCTGGCTCCTCGTGCTCGGCGCCTCCGTCCTCGGGCGTCGGCTGGCTGCGCGACGCGGCGCCCTCGCCTGGTCGGGCGCGGTCGTGGTGGTGGTCGCGATCCCCGCCATCGGCCCGCTCGCCGCCGTCGTGGCCCTGTACGTCCTCGTGGCCGCCGCCGTGGTGGCGCTCGGGATCCGGACCGAGGCGGCCCCGTCCCGCGGCGACCCGTCCAGCGCGGGTGCCGACGACACCATCCCGGAGCCGGAGCCGGAGCCGGAGCCGGGGCCGACCGTCGGCGCCCGCGTCCTCCTCGATGCCCGTTCCGCTCCCGTGAGCGCGCTCGGCATCGCCGCCGCCGTCGCGGGCTGGCTCGCCTCGTGGGGCAGCGCACCCACGTGGTGGGCAGCCACCCCCGTCCTCCTGGGGCTCCTCGCCGTCGTCGCCCGCACCGGGCGCAGCGCCGGGGCTCGTGGCAGCGCCACCGTCGTCGCGGCGGCGGGCACCCTGCTCTCCGTCGCGGCCCTGGCGCCGTCCTTGCGCCACGCCGGCGTCATCGGCGGACCTCCCCCCTCCGCGACCTTCGGAGATGCGTCCGATCCCGTCGTCCTCGTGCTCGCGACGTCCGGTGCCCTCGTCCTCGTCGCCGGTCTCCTGCGCTCCGCGCCCGGAGCGCGGCGGAGCCTGGTGCTCGTCACGTCGCTCCTCCCCGGGCTGGTCGCGTCCCTCCTCGTGATGCTGGCGGGAGCCGACGGCGCGGGCGGGAGCCTGACCTCCTCGCCCGCCTGGCCCGTGGTGGCGCAGGTGCTCCTCGCCGCCGGACTCGTCGCGTGGACGGCCGGGGGCGTCGGGCTCCGCCCCCTCCCGCCGCGTCCCGAGCGCACCCCCGGCGAAGTCGTCGAGCTCGTCGAGCCCCCGGGCTCCGGGCAGCGACCGATCGTCGCCGGGCTCGGGGTCGGGGCCGCGCCCACCGGGGACGTTCCCGCCGAGGACGCGCCCGCCGCCGACGCACCCGCTGGAGTCCCGGCGGTCATCCCGTCGCGTCGATCCCGCGGTCCGCGCAGCCGGATCACCCGGGAGCGGCTGACGAGGTCGGCGACGGCTGCGCTGATCGCGCCGGTGGCCCTCGCCGCCGTGATCACGGTCGCCGTCCTGCTGCCGTCGCGCGGGCTGACCTCCGGCATCCTCCCCGCCGCTGTCGCCCTCATGGTGATCGCGGCCGGGCGCCTCGCCTACCTCCGCGCGTCCCGGGCGCTGCGCGTGGCCCTGGACGCCGGCTCGGTCGCGGTGGGCGCCGCGGCGCTCCTCATCGCGGTCGTCGGCGGGGCAGACAGCGGACGAGAGGACCGGGTGTGGATCCCGCTCGTCGTCCTGGCGGTCGCCTCCCTCGTCCTCTCGACCGCCGCCGACGGCCTCCTCCTCTCCCGCAGCGCGCGGCGCATCTGGGCGTGGACGGCCCTCGGCCTGGGGATCGCCGCACTGTGGTCGCGCCTCCTGGCGACGGACGTCCGCCTCGTCGAGGCCTACGTCCTCCCGATCGCCGGGACGCTCCTCGCCGTCGGGGCCCTGCTGCATCGGGCAGCGCTCCGCGTCGACCGGCCCGAGGCCGACGCGCACGGTCCGCGGGTGCGACGGGGTGTCACGTCCCTGGGGCTCGCAGGGATCCTCACGGCCGCCCTCCCCCTGGCGCCCGCCGGGCGCGCGGACGACGTCCTCCGGCCGCTCATCGCCACCGCGGTGCTGGCCGCGCTCGCCCTGTCCGCCGCCGCGGGACTCGGCCGGGTCCCGTCCGCAGTCCGCCCGCTCCTCCGCGCGACGGTCGTCGGCGGCGGTCTGGGGCTCCTCGCCCTCGGCGCCACCCGTGCGATCCGCCTGGCGGCAGCGCCGGTCGAGCGCACATGGGCCGTCGACGCGCAGCTCGTGGTCACGTGCGCGCTCCTGGTGGCGACGGGCGCCCTCATCCTGCGGGCCGCCCGGGACGCCGCCGACAGCCGCATCGCCGTGGCCGCGATCGCGGTGGTCCCCGTCCTCACGGCGCTGGTGATGGTGGTCTCCGTCCGGCCCGACCAGGGCGTGACGCGACCCCTCGCCGCAGCCGTCCTCCTGGTGGCCGGCGCTGGCGCCATCCTCGCGATCCGCACGGCTCATCGTCGCCTCCTCGACGTCGTGACGGCCGTGGCCCACGTCTCGGCGGTCGTCGTCGCCCTCGCGGCGTGGCGGTCGGCGTCCCCCGCGGCGGACACCGGGGCGGTCGCGGTGCCGGTCGTGACCGCGGTCCTCATCGCCGCGGTCGGCGCCGCCGCGCGCCTGGGAGCCCGGACCGCGGATGCCGGCGGCCCCCGTCGGGTCCAGGGTCCGGCGGGGCACGCGGCGGACGGGGCCGTGGGCGTGCTCGTGCTGTTCGCCGTCGCCGCGACCGCCGTGGTGGACGCGCCGGGTCTCCCGCTCGCCCTGCTACTCGGGGCGAGCGCCGTGCTGATCACGTCCCTCGATCCGCGGTCCGCGGGTCGCCGCCGGCTGGGCTGGGGTGCCCTCGTCCTCGGTTCGGCAGCCCTCTGGGTCGCGCTCGCCCGCGGGGACGTCGGATCGGTCGAGCCGTACGTCCTCCCGCCGGCCGGGGTCCTGCTGCTGGTCGCCGCCGCCCTCGAGCGGGGCCCGCTGTCGTCCCTCCGCGCCAGCCCGGACGGGTCGCGCCGCACCGGGAGCGGCGCGCCGCTGCTCCTCGCCGCCCTCCTCCTGGCGGCCGTGCCGACCGCGGTGGCGTCCTGGGACGGCGGGCCCGTGCGCGGCCTCGTCCTCGGCGGTGCCGCCGGAGCCTGCCTGATCCTCGCCTGCGCCGCACTCGGCCGGTCGGTGGCGCCGACGCCGGCCCTCGATCGCACCGCCGGCGCCGATCGCGCCGATCGCGCCGATCGCGCTCGCAGGTCCCTCGTCGTCGCGACGGCGGCCCCGTCGGCCCTCGCCGTGCTCCTCGTCGGCCTCGGCCGTCCCCTCGCGCAGCTGCTGGCCGACGCGCCCGCCACCCCGGGACGCACGGACCTCTGGTCGCTGTCGAGCGGCGTCGTGCTGATCCTGGCGGTCGCGCTCCTGGGCACGGGAACGGAGGCGCCTCCGCGTGCGTCGCGCCACGATTCGCCGGCGACTCCGGCCCCGTCGGCAGCCGCGCCCGCGGCAGCCGCGCCGTCCGCACCCGTCGCCGCGGTCCCCGGCGGCGCCCTCGTCGCCGTCCTGGCCGTCGCACCACGCGCACTGGCGCTCGCGGCGCTCGCGGGCGTCACGATCGTCAGCACCGTCGCGATCGTCGTCGGGCACGGTGACGCCCTGCCCGGCACGACCGCGCGATCCGCGGTCCTCGTCGCCCTCGTCGCCCTCCTCCACGTCGCGGCGGCGGGCAGCGCTCCGCGGACCCCGCACGTCGAGGGCGGCGACCATGGCGACGGCGACGACCCCGGCAGCGACGCGGCGACCCGCCCTACAGAGCCCCGGTCCACCCCGGAGCCTCGACCCTCGCGGCGGGCCCCGCTCGTCGACCCGCTGGTCGCGGTCTCCGCCCTCGTCGCGGCCGTGCTCGCGGCCGCCGTCCTCGCCGGCACCGGTGCCGCGGATCCGGTCGAATGGGTCACGGTGCCCGTCGCCCTGGCCCTCATCGCGGTCGGCACGCGGCGGCTGACGCACGACCCGACGGCGGGCAGCATGCGCCATCTGGCACCCGGGCTCCTCGTCCTGCTCGGACCGCCGCTGCTCGCCGATCTCGGCCCCTCCCCTGCCTGGAGGATCGTCGCGCTCGGCGTCGTGGCGCTCGCGGTGCTCCTCGTCGGAGCGTCGCGGCGCCTCCGGGCCCCCTTCCTCGTCGGGGGTGCCGTGCTGCTGGTCCACGCGGTCGCCCAGCTCTGGCCGTGGATCCGCGACGCGTCGGCGACGGTCCCCTGGTGGGCCTGGGCGGGCATCGGCGGCGTCGTGCTCATCGTGGTGGCCGCGCGCTACGAGCGTCGGATCCGCGACCTTCGCGAGGTGGCGGCTCGCGTCTCCGCCCTGCGCTGACCCGGTCGCCGCGAGTCCTGCGCCCCCGGTAAGCGATGCCTCAGCTTGCTTGCGGCGCTCGCCGAGGTGCGCGAGATTGAGGTCACCGTCCGCAGCCCGCAGACCCGTCCACGTTCGAGGAGAACCCATGACCGACACCGTCCACGTCCCCACCAGCTCCGCCTCGGCCGACGTCGCCGCCGGCGTCGCGCAGTTCCTCAGCCCCGTCGTCGTGAACCTCCAGGCCCTCGCCGTCAACGGCAAGCAGGCGCACTGGCACGTCCGCGGCGCCAACTTCATCGGCGTCCACGAGTTCCTCGACGTCCTCGTCTCGCACGCGCAGGGCTGGGCGGACACCGCCGCCGAGCGCGTCGTCGCCCTCGGCCTCCCGATCGACGCGCGCGTCGAGACGGTGGCCGCCGCCACGACCACCGCTCCCCTCACGCCCGGCTTCCGCCAGTCGAGCGCCACCATCGCCGAGGTCATCGCGCAGATCGACGCGACCATGGAGCTCGTCAACCGCGCCGTCCAGGAGCTCGGCGAGATCGACGTGAACAGCCAGGACGTGGCCATCGAGATCGCCCGCGGTCTCGAGAAGGACCGCTGGTTCCTGTTCGCGCACATCAGCGAGTAGCCGGCCGACCGGCACGCGCCGACGGACGAGGGGCCCGGATCCAGCAGGATCCGGGCCCCTCTCGGCATCCCACGCCGTGATCGCGCGCCCCGCGCAGGTCAGCGCCCGGGGCATCGTCGGACGATGCCCGATGCCCGACGCCCGGCGCATCAGGCCTGGCAGTACGGGCACCAGTAGAGCTTCCGGCCCGCGGCCTCCTCCATCACGATGTGGGTGCCGCACACCCGGCACGGCAGGCCCTCGCGGTGGTACACCCAGTGGCGGTCGGCCCGGTTGCGGAGCGCCGCGTCGAGCTTCTTTCCGCGCAGCCCGTCCATGGTCATCATCTGCCCCACCTCGACGCCCTTGCGGAGCAGCCTCGACCAGTCCTTCCAGAGGCCGCGCACGACGTCCTCGGGCACGTCGCGCCCGGGGGTGTGCGGGTTCTGCCGCGCGCGGAACAGCAGCTCCGCCCGGTAGACGTTGCCGATCCCGCTGACGACCGCCTGGTCCATCAGCAGCAGCCCGATGGCGGTGGGCTTCCTCCGCACCGTGGCCGTGAAGCGGTCCTCGGAGCGCTTGCCGCCCTCGACGAGCGGATCCGGTCCGAGCTTGTCGATGGCCCGCTGCACCTCCTCGGCGTCCGCGACGACGCAGGCGGTGGGCCCGCGGAGGTCCGCCACGGCGTGCTCCGTGAGCAGGCGCACCCGCACCTGGCCCACGGGTTCCGGCGGCCACGCCTCCGAGGAGAACGGGTCGTGCACCTTCTCCTGCTCGGCCATCCGGAGGCGTGCGCGACGGGGTGCCCCGATGCTGGCGAGCGAGTCCTCGGCGGCGGTGTCGACGGGCGCGTCGTCCACCCGGTCGTCGACCGGGACATCGCCGCGCATCCCGTCCTGCCCCATCCGGTTCAGCGTCGACACGTCGCCGGCGAAGTCCCATGCGCCGTAGAGCCCGAGGTGCACGCGGAGCCACACCCCGCCGTCGAACTCGAGGAACATCTGCTTGCCCACGGCCTTCGCGCCGACGAGGCGCCGCCCGTCGAGCACGGCGGCGCCCTCCGCGAATCGGCCCTGCGGCGAGGACGCCTGCACAACGTCGCCCACGAAGTGGGCCTCGAACTGCTTCGCGATCCGGTGGATCGAATGCCCCTCGGGCACGGCGGCCTAGTCGGTGACGGGATGCCCGGCGATGGCTCCCGTCGTCTCGTACTCGGCGAGCTGCGCGATGCGGCGCGCGTGGCGCTCCTCGGCGGAGAACGGCTCGGCGATGAAGGCGTCGATGAAGGCGGTGGCCTCCTCGACGGTGTGCTGCCGGGCGCCGATGGAGATCACGTTGGCGTCGTTGTGCTGGCGGGCGAGCACCGCGGTGGAGAGGTTCCAGACGAGGGCGGCCCGCACTCCCTCGACCTTGTTGGCCGCGATCTGCTCGCCGTTGCCGGATCCGCCGAAGACGACGCCCAGGGCCGTCGCGCCGGCGCGCTGGTCGGCGACCACCGCGCGGGCCGCCCGGATGCAGAAGGAGGGGTAGTCGTCGAGCGGCTCGTAGGCGACCGGGCCGTGGTCGACGACGTCGTGGCCGGCAGCCGTCAGGTGCTCGGTGAGGAACCTCGAGAAGTCGAGTCCCGCGTGGTCGGTCGCGATGTGGATGCGCATCGGTGCATCCCTCTCTGCCGCCCGGGCGGCGTCGTGCCCGCGGTGCGGGCGGTGCCGGTCACGCGACGACCGGGCGCCGCGTGGCGCCCGGTCGTCGCGTGCGCGACGGGGATTGGTCAGTCGAAGATGGGGCCCACGGTGCGCGAGCGCTTGATCTCGAAGAAGCCGGGGTACGCGGCGACGGCCACGACGCCGTCCCACAGGCGCACGGCCTCCTCGCCCTTCGGCGCCGGGGAGATGACGGGACCGAAGAAGGCGACGCCGTCGACCGAGATCACGGGCGTGCCGACGTCCTGGCCGACCCGCTCGATCCCGTCGAAGTGGCTCGCGCGCATGGGCTCGTCGTAGCGGTCGGTGCGGCTGGTCTCGGCGAGCTCGGCGGGGAGGCCGAGCTCGGCCAGCACCTCGGGGATGACGACGTCCGCGTCGGTGTTCCCCTGCAGGTGGATGCGCGCCCCGAGCGCGTCGTAGAGGGGCTTGACGTGCGCGGCGCCGTGCTCGGCCTCGACCGCGGCGACGAGCCGCGTGAAGCGGAGCGCGCGCGGGAGGAACTCGGCGAAGTGCGGGTCGTCGGCCTTGTCCTCGTTGAGGACGGCGAGGCTCATGACGCGCCAGGTGATGTCGAGGTCCCGGTGACGGGCGACCTCGTCGACCCAGCGGGAGGTCATCCACGCCCAGGGGCAGGACGGGTCGAACCAGAACTCGACGGCGGTGGTGCGGGGGCTGCTCTGAACGTCGGACATGCCGCCAGCCTAGGTCAGCCGACGGAATAGGATCGGCTCCGAAGCGGCGCCGCTCCGCCCCGGCACCCGCGGTCACCGACCGCCCGGTGCACCGTCACGCGAGGCGCGTCCGCCGGCCCACCCACCTCACGGACGAGCAGGAGCACCATGCCAGGAGAGAACCTCACCCGCGTCGAGGCCGAGGAGCGCGCCGCGCTCCTCGCCGTGTCCGAGTACGACGTCGCGCTCGACCTCACCCGCGGGGCCGAGGTGTTCGGATCCACGACGACCGTGCGCTTCACGGCGACGGCCGGCGCGTCGACCTTCATCGACGCCATCACGCGCGCCGTGCGCTCCGTGACGCTCAACGGCCGCGAGCTCGACCCGGCCGACGTGAGCGACGGCGTGCGCATCCGCCTCGACGACCTCGCGCAGGAGAACGAGCTGACGGTCGTCGCCGACGCGATGTACACGAACACGGGCGAGGGCCTGCACCGCTTCGTCGACCCGGTCGACGACGAGGTGTACCTCTACTCGCAGTTCGAGGTCCCGGACTCGCGCCGCATGTTCGCGGTGTTCGAGCAGCCGGACCTCAAGGCCGTCTTCCGCTTCCGGGTCACGGCGCCGGCGCACTGGGAGGTCGTCTCCAACTCCCCCACCCCCGAGCCCACCGCGGCCGGCGACGGCGCGTCCACGTGGACCTTCGAGCCCACGCTCCGCATGTCGAGCTACATCACGGCGCTCATCGCGGGCCCCTACGGCGTGGTCCGCAGCGAGCTGACGTCGAGCGACGGCCGCACCATCCCCCTCGGCGTGTTCGCCCGGAAGTCGCTCATGGAGCACCTCGACGCCGACTACGTCTTCGAGAAGACCCGCGAGGGCTTCCGGTTGTACGAGGAGCGCTTCGCGTACCCGTACCCGTTCCCGAAGTACGACCAGCTCTTCGTCCCCGAGTTCAACGCGGGCGCCATGGAGAACGCGGGCGCCGTCACGTTCGTGGAGAGCTACGTCTTCCGCTCCAAGGTGACCGACGCCGTCAAGGAGCGCCGGGTCACGACGATCCTGCACGAGCTCGCGCACATGTGGTTCGGCGACCTCGTGACCATGAAGTGGTGGGACGACCTGTGGCTCAACGAGTCCTTCGCCACCTACATCTCGACCCTCGCCACCGCCGAGGCCACCGAGTGGACGGGCGCCTGGACGACCTTCAACGCAGGAGAGAAGTCCTGGGCGTACAACCAGGACCAGCTGCCGAGCACGCACCCCGTCTACGCCACCATCAACGACCTGGAGGACGTGCAGGTCAACTTCGACGGCATCACCTACGCCAAGGGCGCCTCGGTCCTCCGTCAGCTCGTCGCGTACGTCGGCCAGGACGAGTTCCTCGCGGGCGTCGCGGCGTACTTCCAGCGCCACGCCTTCGGCAACTCGACGCTCCGCGACTTCACGTCCGAGCTCGAGGGCACGAGCGGACGGGATCTCGAGCGCTGGACCGACCTGTGGCTGAAGACCTCGGGCGTGAACACCCTGCGCCCGGAGATCCAGACGGACGAGGACGGCGTCATCACCTCGTTCGCCGTGCTGCAGGAGGCGGCGGAGGACTACCCGACGCTCCGCCCGCACCGCCTCGCGATCGGCTTCTACGAGCTGCGCGACGCGCACCTGGTCCGCACCGAGCGGTTCGAGCTGGACGTCGACGGCGACCGGACGGAGGTCGCCGAGCTCGTCGGCCGCCAGCGTCCCGCGCTCGTGCTGCTGAACGACGACGACCTGACGTACGCCAAGGTCCGGCTGGACGCCGCGTCCCTCGAGGTCGCCATGCGGCACCTCGCCGCGTTCGAGGACTCCCTGGCCCGGTCGCTCGTGTTCGCCTCCGTGTGGGACGCGACGCGCGACGGCGAGATCCGGGCCCGCGACTACGCGCGCCTCGTGCTCGACAACGTCGCCACCGAGGACGAATCGACCGCCCTCCGCTACGCGCTCGCGCAGCTCACGGTCGCCGCGTCCTCGTACTCGGCGCCCGACCACCGCCAGGAGCTGCTGGCGACGGTCGCGACCGAGCTCTGGGCCCTCACCGCCCAGGCGGCGCCCGGATCCGACAACCAGTTCCAGTTCCTGCGCACCTTCGCGCAGGTCGCCTCCGAGCCGGCGCAGCTGGACCACGTGCAGGCGCTCCTCGACGGCACGGAGACGCTCGAAGGCGTCGAGATCGACGCCGACCTCCGCTGGGAGCTCCTCACGGCGCTCGTCGCGGGCGGCCGAGCGGGCACGGCGGACATCGACGCCGCGCTCGCGGCCGATCGCACGGCCACGGGAGCCCAGTCCGCCGCGCAGGCGCGTGCGGCGCTGCCCACCGCGGAGGGCAAGCAGGCGGCGTGGGCGTCGGTCTGGGCGGCCGACACCGAGCCGAACACGATCGTCCGCACCACGGGGCTCGGCTTCCGCCGCGCCGCGGACACCGAACTGCTTCGGCCCTTCGTGGGCGCCTACTTCGACGCGCTGCAGGGCGTCTGGGAGTCGCGGAGCTACGCCATCGCGGCGGCGCTCATCGGCGGCTTCTACCCCTCGCCGCTCGCCGACGAGGAGCTCCGCGACGCGACCGTCGCCTGGCTCGACGCGAACCCCGAACCGCCGGCGCTCCGCCGCCTCGTCAGCGAGCTGCTGTCGGGCGTGGAGCGGGCGCTCCGGGCGCAGGCGAAGGACGCCGAGTAGGAGGACCGCTACACCGCACCATCCGACGGGGACGACCGCGCAGGCGGGCGTCCCCGTCGTCGCGTCGAGGCCGGCGTCGGGCCGGGGCGGGCGTCGGGTAGGGCGGGCGTCGCGCCGTGTGGCCGAGCTCCCTCCGCGGATCCCCGGTCGTCCAGGGAGGCCGCCGGTACACTCGTCCGGATGACCTCCCCTCTCCTCCTCCCCGCCGGAAGCGCGTCGCGATGGACCTGAGCATGGTGTGCTGCGGCGACGGCTCGTTCTTCTCCACCTGGGGCACGCTCATCCAGGTCCTCTCGATCCTCATCGGCGCGGTCCTCGCCCGGTGGATCCTGCTCGTCGTGATCCGCAACACGGTCGACCAGATCGTGTCGGGCGTCAAGAAGCGCCAGAACGTCGACGACACCCAGTCGATCCAGGCCTCCCCGCTCACGGCCGTCCGCGTCGTCCAGCGGACGCGGACCCTCGGCAGCGTCCTCAGCAACATCACGACCGTCGTCATCGTCGTGATCGCCATGTCGCTCCTCATCGAGACCACCGCCCCCGGCGTCCTCACCTCCCTCGCCCTCCTCACCGCCGCCCTCGGCGCGGGCCTCGGCTTCGGCGCGCAGAACATCGTGAAGGACATCCTCAACGGCATGTTCATGGTGGTCGAGGACCAGCTCGGCGTCGGCGACGTCGTCGACGTGGGTCCGGCGACGGGCGTCGTCGAGACCGTCGGCATCCGCATCACGACCCTCCGCGACGTCAACGGGACGCTCTGGTTCGTCCGCAACGGCGAGATCCTCCGCGTCGGCAACATGTCCCAGGGCTGGGCCCGCGTGGTCATCGACCTGGCGGTCCCCTACGAGACCGACGTGCGCGCCGTGCAGGAGCGCATGCTCGCGACCGCCACGGAGCTCGCGGGCACGCCCAAGTGGCGCTCGCGCATCGTCGAGAAGCCCGAGCTGTGGGGCATCGAGTCGATCTCCGAGTCCGCGGTCGTCATCCGCATCGTCGTGAAGACCCGCAGCAACGCCCGCGACGACGTCTCGCGCGAGCTCCGCACCCGTCTCAAGGCGGCCCTCGACGCCATGGGCGTGACGCTCCCGTCGCTCGCCGCCGTCGTCCTCACCGGCTTCGACAGCGCGGCCAGCGTCGGCGGGGCGCATCCGCCCCGCACGGCCTCCACGCCCGTGCAGCAGCCGGAGCAGCCGGCGCCCCGGAAGCGCGCCCGCAAGGTCACGCAGCGGCACCCCGGTGCCCCCGCAGCGGGGTCGGCGTCTCCCGTCGTCCGCGGAGCCGCGGGTGCCCGGCCGGACCCGCGCTCGACGCAGGCGATCCCGGCCCAGCCCGCGACGCCCCCGCGCTCCGCCGATGAGGAGCTCGACGAGGACGAGGTCACCGCCACCTGGACGGTCCTCCCCGAGGACCCGACCGCGGCGAAGCCGCCCCGCGGTCCGCGCACGCCCCGCACGACCGCCACCCCGCCCGAGGAGTCCTGATGGCCGACCTGCTCGCGAGCTCCTTCCACGGCGACGTCGGCGGCCGCCCCACGTTCGAGAAGCTGGTGCGCGAGTTCTACCGCGGCGTCGCCGAGGACCCCGTTCTCGTCGCCATGTACCCGGAGGAGGACCTCGAGGGTGCCATCCAGCGCCTCACGGGCTTCCTCGAGCAGTACTGGGGAGGTCCGACGACCTACAGCGAGGAGCGCGGCCACCCGCGCCTGCGCATGCGGCACATGCCGTTCCGGGTGAACCCGGACGCGCGCGACCGCTGGCTCGCGCACATGCGCGTGGCCGTCGACACGCTCGACCTGTCGCCCCTGCACGAGGCGCAGCTCTGGGACTACCTCGAGCGCGCGGCGCACGCGATGGTCAACACCTTCGACGAGAGCTGAGGGCTTCGCGCGAGGGCCGGGACGGACCGGCCCTACAGCCGCCGCACGAGCACGTGCCCGCGCGCGGTCGTGAGCCGCGTCCACGGCCCGGTGCGGAACACCGCGACGGGCGCCTCGTCGTCGTCCGGCGTCGCGTCCGGGGCGGGATCCGGTCCGAGGAAGCCCAGGCTGTAGGCGGCGAACGCGCCGCCCGCGACGACGTCCGGCGCGCCCTCGACGGGACGGCCCCACACCTCGCCGCGGACGCGCGTGACGATCTGCTCGCCGATGCCGGTCGGCACGGCTGCCGCGACCTCGTCGATCCCCGCGCGGGCGGCGCTCCGCAGCACGGCCGGCGACACGTCCGGGATGCGCTCCCAGCCCGCGCGCGGCGGAGAGATGCCCGCCCACGGAGCCGTCGCGGTGTCCGGCGGCACGAGGACGCCGACCGGCTCCCCGGGCGACCCGGTCGCCGGCCCCTCCAGGCGCGCGAGGCGGTCCAGCAGCGCGCGGATCGGCACCACGCTGTCCACGGGCGCCTGCGTCTCGGCCGCGAAGGTGCGCAGGCCGAGCACGGTCGGCGACCGGTCCAGGAGGCCGGCGGGCTGCAGCACCGACGTGTAGACGGCGAGCACGCCGCCCGATCCGATGAGGCGCACGGCCCCGTCGTCGACGCGGGCGGAGCGGCCGAGGAAGGTCTGCAGATCGCCGAGGGCGAGGGCGTCCCGGAGGGCGAAGGAGGGCGTCATGGCCTGTCTAAGCTACTGGATGCGCCCCGGCGAACCGCCGGGCGCCCGGTCACCCGAGGCCGGCCCGTCAGGCGGAGGAACCATGACCGACCACGCATCCGACATCCCGGACGACGGCCCGCTCGCCGGCCTGCTCACCGCCCTCGACCTCACCGACACGGGCGCCCGCACGAGCGAGGACATCTCCACCGGCCCCTCGCAGTGGATGCCCATGGGCCGCGTCTTCGGCGGGCAGGTCCTCGCCCAGTCGCTGGTCGCGGCCATGCGCACGACCGACGCCGACCGCCGCCCGCACAGCATGCACGGGTACTTCCTCCGCCCCGGGGACGTCACCAAGCCCATCACCTTCTCGGTCGACCGCATCCACGACGGCCGCTCGTTCTCCACGCGGCGCACGCAGGCGTACCAGGACGGCCGCCCGATCCTCTCGATGATCGCGTCGTTCCAGGACGCGGACGAGGGGCTCGAGCACCAGGCGCCCATGCCCGAGGGCATCCCCGAGCCCGAGACCCTGCCGAGCGCGCGCGACGTCCTCTCCCGCATCGACCACCCGGTCGCCGCGCACTGGGCGAACGACCGCCCCTTCGACATGCGGCACGTCGAGCAGCCCGTCTACTTCGGCGCGGCGGAGGAGCGCGTCGCGCACCAGGCCGTGTGGATCCGCGCGATCGGCCGGCTGCCGGACGACCCGGCCGTGCACCTGGCCTCGCTGGCGTACGCGAGCGACTACTCGATCCTCGAGTCCATCTACCGCCGCCACGGCCTCTCCTGGGCGACCCCCGGCATCAAGGCCGCGAGCCTCGACCACGCCATGTGGTTCCACCGCTTCGGCCGCGCCGACGAGTGGATGCTCTACGTGCAGGAGTCGACGAGCGCGCAGGGCGGACGCGGCCTGTCCCTCGGGCGGATCTACTCACGGGACGGCGTGCTCCTCGCGAGCGTCGCCCAGGAGGGCATGGTGCGGGTGCCGCAGGATCCGCGCGGCTGAGCGCCGATGCGGTCCGGCCTCCGGCGCACGACACGCGAGGCGGCGATCCGCCTCAGCCGCGTCGGCTGAACGCGACGGGCTCCTCGAGGTAGCGGGCCCAGGCGGCGCGCTCGTCCTCGGAGATGCGGCGGGGCCGTCCCGTCCGCGCGTCGACCAGCACGATCGTCGTCGACGCGCGCGCGTAGAGCGCGGCGGGCTCGACGCCCGCCGGGGTCCGCACCTCGTAGCACGCCTCGAGGCTGGATCCCCCGAGCCGCCCGAGCCACACCTGCACGTCCAGCGGCCGGCGGCCGTAGGAGATGGGCAGCAGGTACTCGATCTCCTGGCGGGCGATCATCGTCATCGTCTCCGCGCCCGCCGTCGCGTCGATGAGCGCCATGCCCGGGTCCACGCCGTCGCCGTCGTCGTCGCTCCGCCAGAACGCCCGGACGCGGGCCTCCTCGAGGAGCCGCAGCACCTCCACGTTGTTCACGTGGTCGTAGGCGTCGAGGTCGGCCCACCGGAGGTGGACGGGGACGCGGACCCGGGTCACGCCGCTAGTCCCGCGTGAGCTTGCGGTAGGCGGAGCGGTGCGGCTTCGCCGCGTCCGCGCCGAGCCGCTCGATCTTGTTCTGCTCGTACGACTCGAAGTTGCCCTCGAACCAGTACCAGTTGGCCGGGTCCTCCTCGGTGCCCTCGTAGGACAGGATGTGCGTCGCGATGCGGTCGAGGAACCACCGGTCGTGGGTGATGACCACGGCGCAGCCGGGGAACTCGAGGAGCGCGTTCTCGAGGCTCCCGAGGGTCTCGACGTCCAGGTCGTTGGTGGGCTCGTCGAGCAGGAGCAGGTTGCCGCCCTGCTTGAGGGTGAGCGCGAGGTTCAGGCGGTTGCGCTCCCCACCGGAGAGGATGCCCGCCTTCTTCTGCTGGTCCGGGCCCTTGAAGCCGAAGGTCGAGACGTAGGCGCGCGCGGGCACCTCCTGCTTGCCGACCTGGATGTAGTCCTGGCCGTCCGACACCACCTCGAAGAGCGACTTCTCGGGGTCGATGCCGCCACGGCTCTGGTCGACGTAGGAGATGTCGACGGTGTCGCCGACCTTGAGCTCCCCGGCGTCGAGCGGCTCGAAGCCCACGATGGTCTTGAACAGGGTGGTCTTGCCGACGCCGTTCGGGCCGATGACGCCCACGATGCCGTTGCGGGGCAGGGTGAACGAGAGGTCGTCGATGAGGACGCGCTCCCCGAACTGCTTGTGGAGCTTCTTCGCGTCGATGACCTGCGACCCGAGGCGCGGCCCGACGGGGATCTGGATCTCCTCGAAGTCCAGCTTCCTCGTGCGCTCCGCCTCGGTCACCATCTCCTCGTAGCGCGCGAGGCGCGCCTTCGACTTCGCCTGGCGGCCCTTCGCGTTGCTGCGCACCCAGTCGAGCTCCTCCGCGAGGCGCTTGGAGAGCTTCGCGTCCTTCTTGCCCTGGACGCTGAGCCGCTCCTGCTTCTTCTCGAGGTAGGTCGAGTAGTTGCCCTCGTACGGGTAGAGCCGGCCGCGGTCGACCTCGGCGATCCACTCGGCGACGTGGTCGAGGAAGTACCGGTCGTGGGTCACGGCGAGGACGGCACCCGGGTACTTGGAGAGGTGCTGCTCGAGCCAGAGCACGCTCTCGGCGTCGAGGTGGTTGGTGGGCTCGTCGAGGAGGAGCAGGTCGGGCTTCTGGAGCAGCAGCTTGCAGAGCGCCACGCGGCGCTTCTCGCCGCCGGAGAGGTTGGCCACGGACGCGTCGCCCGGCGGGGTGCGCAGCGCGTCCATGGCCTGCTCGAGCTGCGAGTCGAGCTCCCAGCCGTCGGCGGCGTCGATCGCCTCCTGGAGCGTGCCCATCTCGGCGAGCAGGGTGTCGAAGTCGGCGTCGGGCTCGGCCATGGCCGCGGCGATCTCGTTGTAGCGGTCGACCTGCGCCTTGAGCGGGCCCACGCCCTCCTGGACGTTCTCGAGCACGGTCTTGGACTCGTCGAGCTCGGGCTCCTGCATCAGGATCCCCACCGTGTAGCCGGGCGACAGCTTCGCCTCGCCGTTGCTGGGCGTGTCGAGGCCCGCCATGATCTTCAGGATCGTCGACTTGCCCGCGCCGTTCGGTCCGACGACGCCGATCTTCGCGCCGGGGATGAACGACATGGTGACGTCGTCGAGGATCAGCTTGTCGCCGACCGACTTCCGGGCGCGGACCATCGAGTAGATGTATTCAGCCATGCCCCGAGTCTATTGAGTGACGCGGTGCCCGGGTGCCGCGCGCGGGGGCCGGCCCACGCCGTTCACCAGTCGATCGCGCGGGTCTGCCCGACCAGGCATCGATCGGACGAGAGGGCGGGTTCCACGTGCGCGCTGAAGCCGTCCTGCGCCCGCTGGCCGATGAGGCAGCCGTCGTCGAGGCGCACCGACACGAGGATCGAGTCGACCGAGTTGCCGAGCGGGGTCGCGTCGGCGGTCACCTCCATGCGGTCCTTCGGGAAGCCCGCGGCGACCAGGGCGTCCACGAGGGCGCGGCCCTGCGCGTTGGGGTCGGCGGCGACGACCCCGCCGGCCGTGGCCTCGAAGGCGGGCAGGTTCTCCTCGGCGGTGCCGCCGGCGTCGACGGGCGCGATCGTGGGCTCGGCCGAGGCCGTGGCAGAAGGGCCGGCCGCCGCGGTGGGCGTCGCCGGGTCCGGAGCCGGTGCCTGCGTGCAGGCGGAGAGGAGCAGGGCGCCGAGGACGGCGGGCGCCGCCAGGGCGCGGACGGCGCGGATCACGCCGCGGACTCGTCCGCGCAGGCCCGCTCGACGTCGCGGTCGGGCGCCGGCGGGATGGCGAGGTCGTCGCCGTGGACGCTCCCCGGGTCGGCGTCGAGGGAGGATGCGCTCATGCTCGCGAGGATATCCCGCGCGATCGCCTCGAGCTGGGAGGTCTGCTCGTCGGTCAGCGGGTCGAACACCGTGCGGAGGACCTCCTCGGCATGACCCGGGGCCGCCGCCTCGAGCGTGGCGCGACCCTCGTCCGTGAGCTCCGCGAGGAGGCTCCGCCCGTCCCGGGGCGAGGGCGTGCGGCGCACCCACCCCATCTGCTCGAGCCGCGTCACGGCGTGCGACGTGCGGCTCGCGGAGGCCTGGAGCGCTCGCGCCAGCACGCTCATCGGCAGGGCTCCCTCCTCCGCCTCCGACAGGCGCACGAGGATCATGTAGTAGGCGTGGGGCATCCCGGACTCGTGCAGGAGCTGACGCTCGATGCGCTCGCTGACGTGCTTGAGGGCGACGATCACGGTCCGCCAGGCGCGCTGCTGATCCGGTTCGAGCCACCGGGGGGATCCGCTCATGGTCCGATCCTAGGCTCCGCGGTCCGCCCGTCGCCGGTCGGGTGGCGTCCCCGCGTGAGCACGGCGTCGGCCACGAGCTCGACCGCGTCGTCCTCGGGGCGGACAGCCCGCCGGGGCGTCAGCCGACCCCGGACGATCACCTCGTCGCCGACGGCCAGGCGCGACACGGCCCGCGCGGCTCCGGAGCCGCAGCAGACCGCCAGCAGCCCCGGACCGCGAGGCGCGAGACCCAGCGCGCTCGAGGCCGGCGCGCCTCCGCGCTCCGCGGTGACCGGTCCGAGGAGGAGGGATGCGACCTCCCAGCCCGCCGCGGTGCGGATGCACCTCGGCGGGCTCGTGACCGATCCGCGCAGCGCCACGGGCACGGCACCTCCGCCCTCGTCGTCGATCCGTCCCGTGCCCGCCATGCCGCTCCCCCCGCACGGTCGCGCGACCGCACGAGCAGGATGCGCCGTGCGTGCGTGACGGGACGCCGGCGGGCGCCGCGCGTCTGACGCGCATCCTCACCGCTGCCTGGGGAGGGGCGGCGGGCGCCCGGGGTCATCCGGGCGGAGGCCTCGGCGCCCATCGGGGCGGAGCCCCGGTGCTCATCGCGGCAGCGGTCCTAGCGCGCCTCGGGGCGGAGACCCTAGTGCTCGTCGAAGCGGAGCTCGTCGTCCTGCCCCGACCGCAGGGCCGACTTCGCGATCTCCAGCGACGGGTAGGTGCCGGCCACGACCCCGCGGTGCAGCGGGCGCACCTCGTACCCGTCCTCGTGCGAGTGGATCGACGCGAGCGCACCCGTGGTCCCGAAGGCCACCCAGGTCTTGCCCGCGGTGCGCGGTACGCCGGACGTGCGGGTGCCCGAGTCCGTGCTCGTGCTCGTGGTGGTGCTCGTGGTCATCGACATCGTCGTCGCCTCTCCTCCCCGGGCTCCGTCGCCCGGACGTGCCGAGCGTACGCCGACGCCCCGCGGCCGTACAGGCCGCGGGGCGTCGGAGGTGCGGGGATCAGGCGGCGCGCACGTACTGCGCGAACGACTTCCTCACCTTGTTGACCTTGGGCACGGCGACCGCGTTGCAGTAGCCCTGGCCCGGGTTCTTCGCGAAGAAGTCCTGGTGGTAGTCCTCCGCGTCGTACCAGGTGCCGACCGGCTCGATGGTGGTGACGGGCGTCCCGTCCCACAGCTCGCCGGCGCGGGAGATCGCGTCCCGGAACAGCTGCTCCTGCTCCGCGTCCGCCGGGAACATGGCCGAGCGGTACTGGGTGCCGACGTCGGCGCCCTGGCGGTTGAGCTGGCGAGGGTCGTGCAGCGTGAAGAACACGTCGAGGATGACGTCGGCGGGGATGACCTCCTCGTCGAAGACCACCTTCACCGCCTCGGCGTGCCCGGTCGCGCCCGTGCACACGGCGTCGTAGGAGGGGTGGGCGGTGTGACCGCCGATGTAGCCGGAGATGACGTCCTGGACACCGTCGAGGGTGCGGTACACCGCATCGAGGCACCAGAAGCAGCCGCCGGCGAGGATGAATGTCTGCATGGTCGTCGAACCTACTTCCCGTCGATGCGCGCGAGGTCCGCGGCGGTCGACATGGGAGGGAACCGTCATCGGACCGCGGGCATTCCTAGGGGCCGGGATGTCGGTGGTCCGCCGTAGCTTCGAGGACATCGGGACATCGCCGGGCCGGCGGCACGAGGACGGAGGACACCATGCCCAGCATCACCTACACCCCCCTGGCACGATCGGCAGCCCAGGTGCGCGAGCTGCACGACGGCCTCCTCCGCGTCACCCGGCCGGACGGCGCCGTCCTCGGCTACGTCGAGCGCATGCACGAGCCCGAGGGCGAGCGGTTCCGCGCCAAGCGCCTCCGTCGCGACGCCCGGGGCTTCGTGCCGCTCGGCGACTTCTGGGCCCTCCAGGACGCGGTCGACTGCCTTCGCTTCTGAGTCCGCTCCTCCGGGCGCACGGGGGCGACGCGCCCGCCCGACCTCCCTGGTGCGGACCGGGGCCCGGGGTACGGTCGCCGCATGCAGTGGTGGAATGATCTCCTCGATGCCCTCGCGTCCGAGCGGGGCACGCAGCTCCTCTCCGGCGTCGTCGTCCCCTTCGTCGCCATCGTGGTGGCCGGCGTGCTCGCCGCTGTCATCGCACGCGGTGCGACGCAGCGGATCCTCGCCCGTCACGACCGCGAGGTGAAGGCCGCCGCCATCGGCATGCTGGTCGACGCCGCGCGCCAGGCGTCGGTCTGGGACGGCCTGTCCGCGCCGGAGCGCCTCCTCGCCGACCGCGCCGCCGGCGAGGCGGACATCCGCATCCGCCTGCTGCCCGTGAAGGGCGCCGCCACCGCCGCCACCTGGGCCGCCCACGAGATCACCGAGTTCAAGCGCGGCAGCGGCAGCTTCGGCTTCCAGTTCGACGCGCAGCTCGCGGAGTTCCGCGATCGCATCGTGGAGTGGCAGCACCACCCGGGCCGCGCGCGCAAGATCTTCCAGGGCGACATCTCGCGCTGGCAGTTCGAGGACGACCAGCCGTCCGCCGACTCCCGCCCCGCGGGCACGCCGGCTCGCGCGCCGGAGCAGGCCGCCGTGGCGCCCGTCCCCGTGCCGTGGCGCAGCGGGACCGACGACCAGCCGGCGGCCGAGCGCCCCGTCGAGTCGCCCGACGAGCAGTACAGCCCCCCGGTCCCCTACTCCTCCGCCGCGAACTCGCGCACCGCGGAGGGCGAGCGGCGCTGACGCCGCCCCGCTCCGTGACGACGCCCCGCACCTCTCGAGCTGTCTCTTCTCCCCCTCTGACGCTTCCCCCTAACTTGCCTA
>NZ_JBWKXC010000012.1:0-92080 GCF_059422605.1 Clavibacter sp. GW821-FHT01D01 | reverse complement strand
TCCGCGCCGATGCCGTAGAGCATGTCGCGGTACTTGCCGGGGAGCTTCGAGTTCCAGGACTGGAAGCCGTACTGCATCGCGACGGAGATCTCGCCGTACTGGCCGCCGAGCACCTCCTGGAGGTGGCGGGCGTAGATGGGATCGGGCTTGTCGGGGGTGGCGGCGTGCTGCAGCTCCTGCTTGTGGAAGAACATCGTGACCTCTCGTTGAACCATCGACGTGTTGACTCGGCCGGGAGTGGCCGAGTCACCCCTCAGGCTCTGCGCGCACGACACGAGCGCCTACCCCCTTGACGGGCGCCGCTTTCAGGTCCTCGGGAGTCGCCAGAGGTGGTCCTGGGCGAGCTGGGCGAGCCGACGCAGGAGGGCTGCCTCCTCGGCACTGAAGTGCCGGGGCTCGGCGTCCATGATGCAGAACGCTCCGATGCGATATCCGTCAGGAGATTCGATGGGGTAGCCCGCGTAGAACCTGAGCGCGGGGTCACCCGGGACCGTCGACACGGGGTCACGACGGAGGTCCAGGGCGGCGTCTTCGATGACGAGGTGCGTGGCCCGGCGGATGGTGATGTCGCAGAACGACTGGTGACGGGGGATGACCGCGGGCTCCCTGCCCGCAGCGCTCATCATCGTCAGCACGTCGCTGTGGATGAGCGTGATCATCGCGCTCGACGTGCCGAAGGCGTCACGCGCCGTCCGCGTCAGGGCGTCGAGGACAGGGTCCGCAGCCACGCTCGCCGCCCCTGACCTCCTGATCGCGTCCACCCGTCCCGCCTCGTCCACCTCGGCGGTGCTTCCGGCGGGGATCCGGTCGGCATCGAGCTCGGCGCTGACCTGTCCGGCGATCCCGTCTGCCCACACCCGGTACGAGTGCGCGTCCTCTGCCTGGAACTCGAAGGTCCTCGCGTCGCCGATCAGCGTCACCCCGGCGACCCCCTCGACGAGCTCCCGCGTCACCGCGTCCAGCTTCCGCGCGCGCGCGTCGAGCACCCGCGCAAGACCAGGAGGGAGCTCCGTGCGGGGTCCGAAGACGGGGATCGGGAGGAGGAAGACGCTCGTCGCTGCCGGCACCCGGTCGCTGATCTCCTTCAGCAGGGCGTTGACGCTGATCCGCCACGTCCGGGAGCTCATCAGGTGGAGCGCTTCGTTGTGCCCGAGGGAGAAGACGATGACGTCGTACCTGTACAAGTCGATGTCGGTGAGGGCCCGAAGGCAGGTGCGGACCGTCATGCTGTCGTCGACGACGATGTCGACATCGGTTGCACGGCCTGTGCGCGAGGTCAGACTCCGCGCCAGGTGACCCGGGAGGCCGAGGTCGTGCGTGCGCACGCCTCGTCCGGTCGCCACCCCGTCGCCGGCGAGCAGGACGCGATCGGGGTTCGTCCCCGGTGCGTGCACATGCGGGGAGTCATCCGCCATCACGCTGTGCCGCCAGGAGTCAGGACTGTAGGCGAGCCAGAGCCGGATGAGGGGCCGAGCAAGGAAGACCGGGATCGAGCGAGCCACGAGACGCCTTCAGATCGACCGAGAGGCCGACTCCAGGATGCTGGCGTCGGTTCACGTCCACGGGCCACTCGAGAGACGCGTCATGCGACAGGAGCCCAACCCTGCGATTCCACGCCGGGCGCGCACGCCCGACGGTGTCAACGTACGCCCGTCCGAGCTCGACTGCCCGTGCCCGGGAGGGTTGCTCTTCCGCGTCGACGTCCCCGCGGCTCGGCATCGCTGATGACGGTCCGACCTGCGGCCGACTGGGCGTGCGCTCCTCCGCTCAGGAGATCCGTGTCGGAGACCACCGCGGCGGCGTCGAATCCCCTTTCGATCGGATGCCACCCGGTCGACCGGCGCAGGGACGACCGACGAGCGGTCGGTGATCAGACCGCGGCTTCGACGATGTCGCCCAGCATGCGGTGCAGCTGACCGGTGGAGGTCGTGGAGGCGGCCAGAGTCCGCTGCACGTGCTCACCGATCGTCTTCAGCTCCGGCAGGAGCCCACGGCCGCTGGCGCTCAAGGAGATCTCCTGCCGGCGTTCGTCCCGTGGATCGCGTCCGCGCAGCACGAGGCCCAGCGCGTCCATGCGCTGCAGCAGGGGTGTGATGGTCGCGCGCGCCAGGTGCAAGCGCGACCCGAGCTCGGCGCAGGTCTGTGGGTCCGGCCGGTCGAGAGCGAGGAGCGCGAGGTACTGCGGGTGCGTCAGGTGCAACGGCCTCAGCAACGGCCGATAGAAGTCGACGACAGCACGAGCCGTGGCCCCGAGCAGGGCACCGCTCCCGTGCTCGAGGAGGTCGTGAGATCGTGCGGACATCGAGGTCCTCGGCTCATCGTCCCGGCGACCGGCCCGCGGGAACCCCCGACGCGACGCCATGTGCTCGTCGGTTCGCGGCGCATCGTCTCGGTGATGCGTCGTCGGCCGGATCACGGCTTGCGGCGTCGCCGTCGCATGAGACCCCGGAGCACCCGAGGGCGCCGAGAGCACCGGGCTCCATGTCGTCCTGCGTCCTGCGACCTGCGTCGTGGGCGAGGGCGCAAGTAGCTCG
Source organism: Clavibacter sp. GW821-FHT01D01 (assembly GCF_059422605.1). Lineage (NCBI taxonomy): Bacteria > Bacillati > Actinomycetota > Actinomycetes > Micrococcales > Microbacteriaceae > Clavibacter > Clavibacter sp. GW821-FHT01D01. The sequence continues at coordinate 89,546 of NZ_JBWKXC010000012.1, read as the reverse complement.
AGGTCGAGGCGCGGCGGCGCGCGGGAACGCACGAGCGACATATGGGTGTAGGCCCCCCTCGCCGCACCGACGTCTCTCTGAGGACCTCACGGCGTCAGGTACGGGGAGAGGGCGATCGCCCATTCCGCGTGCATCGCGCGGAACGAGAATGCGCGAGCGGTGCGATCTCGATCCTGCCGAAGCGCGGGAAAGGGTACCCAGATCACGCCCGTCTCCAAATGCTGCATGTTCCTGGTGGCGTCGTTCAAGCGCTTCACCTGCCACCGAAGGAGAGTGCGGGCGACCGGCGGGACCGCCCGGAAGTGGTGCATCGGCGCGATGCCAGCCAGGACGATCGCGCACTCCTCGCCGGCTTGCTCCCTGACGCTGTCGATGACATCGGTCAGCTGCCGCTGCCAGGCATCAGGTGAGGTCATCAGGAGGGCATCGGGAAGACCCAGCGCCAGAACGGCGACATCGAGTCGACGCGCCTTGTCCCGCACGCCAGTCAGCGCCTTCTCCGCGGTCATGTCGAAGGCAGAGACGGTCGTGCTGATGCAGCCGCGGTTCGTGAGCCCGGCGAGCCGAGCGGCGGCTTGCGCGGGCATCGCCATCCCCGGGAGGAGCACGCCATACCCAGCGACCCCTATGTCTCCCACGAAGAGGACCCGGTGAGGATCGGGTCCCAGGACCATGCGTTCCCGGTCATCGACCGGGAACGCTGCCGAGGACATGGCGCGGGTGTACAGGAAGAGGTGGAGCCGCAGATACGGCTTCGCGAGCAGCAAGACAGCATCCAGAGCACGGTCCGCGACCTTGTCGTGTCGAGGCATAGCCGAGCTCCGCTCCAATGACGACGCCACTGGATGTCAGGGACCGCCCGTTCGGATCCACGCGGCCACCGGTAGCGACCAAGGATCAAGCGCTTCGTGCACGCCTGCTCGAGGTCTAGGAGCTGTGTCCGACGTTACGCCCGCACCGGACCGCGCTCGATCGAATGTCCGCTCACGGTCAGGCAGCGCCACGCGAGATGCTCGTCATCGCGGAGGACCACTCCGCGTCGTCCACGTGCGCCGCACGCGGCGCTCTGCGGTAGGGCCGGCTCAGTTCTCATCACGCTCAGGACAACCTCGAGGGTGTGTCGATCGGCAGCCGGAACACCCGGTGAACTTCGGATCCGGAAGGCGTCCCGCACACGCCGTCTGCGGACAGGAGCCTGCCCGCGGAACGCGCGAAGCGAGTCCCGCATACGCGCGCACCCCGCCACATCGAGATGTGCGGGGTGCGGAGTGCGCGATGCAGCGCTCAGCCCGAGGGGTTCTCGACGGGCTTGTCCTCCTTGTCCGTGCCGGTGTGAGGGTCTACCTCCTCGGGATCGCTGGTCGTCTCGGGCTTCGGGCTCGTGTGGGCGTCGCTCATCGCATGCTCCTCTCGGGGATCGCCGGCGGGCAGCCGGTGATGTCTGGACCGTACTCCCGGAAGGCCCGCACCGCGGAGGACGTCGAGCCGGGCGCCTCCGCACGCGCCGACAGCGCAAGCCAGCCCGGCTCGGCGGGCCTCCACGAGGGACGGCTCGAGAGGATCCCTGGCGAGGGGAGGTCCCGGTTCGTCGCCGACGAGCATCGCAGGGCTACGCGAACGCGGACGCGGACGCGGACGCGTCCGGTATGCGGGATCAGCGGCCGAACGCCGCCGATGCGGGGCAGTCGAACGCGTCGCCGCCGGCGGAGACGCCGACGCGGTTGAGGTAGGCGATGACGATGCCGTACGAGGCCAGCAGCGTGGTCTCGGTGTACGGGATGCTGTGCGTCGCGCAGTACTCCTTGGCGATGATCTGCGCCTTCTTGAGCGCGGGCCGCGGCATGTTCGGGAAGAGGTGGTGCTCGATCTGGTAGTTGAGCCCGCCCATGTAGATGTCGGTCAGCCACGTGCTCTTGATGTTGCGCGAGGTGAGCACCTGGCGGCGGAGGAAGTCGACCTTGGAGTCCTTGGGCAGGACGGGCATGCCCTTGTGGTTCGGGGCGAACGAGGCGCCCATGTACACGCCGAAGACCGCGAGCTGCACTCCGACGAAGGCGAACGCCATGCCGAGGGGCAGGAAGAAGAAGACGACCGCGAGGTAGGCGATGATGCGCGTGGAGAGCATCGAGATCTCGAGCCAGCGCTTGTCGACCTTGCCGCGGCCGAAGACAGTGCGCATGGACGTGACGTGCAGGTTCAGTCCCTCGAGCGTGAGCAGGGGGAAGAACAGCCAGCCCTGTCGGCGGATGATCGCGCCGGCGAAGCCGCGGGCGCCCTTTGCGTCCTCCGGGCGGAACACCAGCACGCCGGGCGCGATGTCGGGATCCTTCGCGACCACGTTCGGGTTGGCGTGGTGACGCGAGTGCTTGGTCATCCACCAGGAGTAGCTGATGCCGACGAAGAGGTTGGCGAGCGTGCGGCCCGCGATGTCGTTGGCCTTGCCGGACTCGAACACCTGGCGGTGCGAGGCCTCGTGGGCGAGGAAGGCGAACTGGGTGAAGATGATGCCGAGCCCGGCGGCGATGAGCAGCTGGAACCAGCTGTCGCCGAGGAGCACGAACACCGCGCCGAGGCCTGCCAGCGCGAGCGTGATGCCAGCGAACGCCATCGCGTAGAAACCGACCCGGCGCTCGAGGAGCCCGGCCTCGCGAACGGCGTTCAGCAGCCCAGAGTACTCGGTGGTGGGGTTCGCCCCGCCGCCGCGTCTCGCCCGAGTGAGGATCACGCGAGGCGCGGGAGTCTGAATTTCGGTGGTCATGCGGTTCTCGCTGCTCTCGGATGCTTGTTCGGCACGGAAGAAGCCATACGGCTCGTCCCGTGGGCTGGCGTCGTCGTGGCGGGCACGGAGATCGCGGAGCCTGGGTCCGGGGCACCTGACACCGGTCTACTCCGGTCAGCCATGGTGCTCCTGTGTGAAGACGGCGATGGCCGTCCCGACCTCATGCGGGTGCGAGTGCGGGACGTTGTGGACGGCACCCGGCACGTCCACCGTCCGTCCGTCGCGGACGAGCGTGCTCAGCCGTGCGGTCCAGGGTCCCGGGGCGACGGGATCGCGCGCACCGCGCAGGACCAGCAGCGGCGAGTGGACGCTGCCGATGCGCGCGACCGCCTCGTATCGGAGCATCGAGGTGACGCCGGCGGCGAAGGAGAGCAGGCCGCCGCGCAGGTAGTCGCGGGCGACCATCGCCCCGGTGACAGGCGGCTCGAGCACCATGTCCGCCATCAGCCGACGAGCCTGCCCGATGGCGCTTGCTGCCTCCGGGTCGACGACGGGTCCGATCAGCACCAGGCCGCGCGTCAGGAGCGGCCGCCGACGCGCCACCTCGATCCCCACCTCGGCTCCCAGCGAGTGCCCGACGACGACCAGGCGGCCGGCCCCTATGGATCCGTCGTCCAGGCGGGGGAGCAGGGCGTCGGCCATCTCCTCGATGCCGACGCGGCGGCGGGCACCGGGTGCGCGCCCGAACCCGGGCAGGTCCGGCGCGATGACCGTGCCGTGCGCGATGAGCACGTGGGCGAGCCGGCTGAACGACCGGTGGGAGAGCCCGACGCCGTGGATCAGGAGGAAGACCGGTCGGTCGTCGTCGCTCGCGGGCTCGCGCGCCGGCGCGTGGAACCAGGCGACTCGGGGGAGAGCGGCGGCGGCGGACGGGCGATCCGACTGCGGGCGGCGACGGGTCACGCCGTGTTCGCGTCCTGCGGCACCCGCACGCGCAGCCCCTGCGGCGCGATGGTGGCGCGGAACGCGGTGGCCTCGCCGAAGCCATCGCCGTCGAGCTCGATCTCCTCGGGTCGGTTGAGCTCGACGCGGAGGTCCTGGCCTTTCACGTAGTTCAGGGCGTCGACCTCCTTCGTCATCATCTTCCGGCCCAGGCGCGTGCGGCGCAGGACGCCGTTCTCCCACAGGACCTTGACGAGGATCTGCCCCCAGCCGATGGCGCCCTCGGGGCGGAGCATCACGATCTCGAACTGCCCGTCGTCGATGACGGCGTCCGGCAGCAGGAGGACGTTGCCCGTGAGGGTGCCGCAGTTGCCGACGATGATCGTGTGGGCGCGCATTCCCTTGCTCCGCTTCCCGTCGAGCGTGTAGCGCAGGCGCAGCTGGTTGCGGTCGAAGACGACCTTGGCGATGGCGGCCACGTAGGCGAGCGGACCGATCTTGGTCTTGAGGTCCTCGTCGGTCGCGGCGAGCATCTTCGCGTCGATGCCGGCGCCCGCCATCACGAGGAACGCGTGGCTGCTCGTGGATCCGTCCACGTGGGTGATCTCGATCGTGCCGAGGTCCACGCCGCGGACCCGGCCGGTGAAGGCGGTGCGGATGGAGTGCGGCAGGTCGTCGAGCGTCAGCTTCATGTTGCGGGCGAGCAGGTTGCCGGTGCCGGAAGGCAGCAGGGCCATCTCGACGCCGCGCTCGTCGACGACCTCGGCGATGGCGCGGACGGTGCCGTCACCGCCGGCGGCGATGATCAGGGTGGCGCCGGCGTCGATGGCGTCGGTCGTGGCGCCGCGGCCGGGATCCTCCTTCGAGGTCGGGAACCAGAGCGTCTCGGGCCAGCCGGCGGCGCGCTCCTCCTCGGTGACGACGGCCTTCACCGCATCGAGATCGATCTTGATGGGGTTGTAGACGACGGCGGCGCGCTGGTCATGGGTCTCGGTGCTGGCGGTCATGGCTTCCTCGGAGGGGTCGTGCGCGATCGGGGTGGTGGTCGGACGACGAGGGCCTCCCGCGGTGCGGGAGGCCCTCGTGGTGTCAGCGCGCTGCGCGACGGGTGCTGGGTCAGCGGCGGTCGGCGCTGGCGTCGCGGTCGTAGAACTCGCGGCTGCCCGACTTCGCGATGCCGCGGCTGATCATGTAGCCGACGGTCAGCACGGTCGCGTAGAGCCAGGCGTGGTCGGCGCCGAAGCCCTGGCCGTCGTCGCCGTTGTCGACCATGGCCGACGCGACGAAGATCCCGATGAGGATCGCGATGTAGGCGAAGAACTCGGTGGTCTTGAACGAGGCCTTGGTCTCGGTGGAGAGGCGGGCCGTGCGTCCGGTGGTGGCGGGGGTGCTGCTCATGGAGGTGTTCCTCTGTGTCCGGCCGCTCGCGGGATGCCGCGAGCAGTGCCGAGGACGACCATAGTCATTGATTGGCCCACAAACTAATAGTGGACTAAATGTGGGAATGGGGTTGACTTGCGCGGTTGGCAGCCGGGCGCGACCGAGGCGGATCAGAGGTCGTCCGGGATGCGGAGGACGGCATCGGCTTGGTCGGCCATCTGAATCGGACCCGACGAGTGGACGTCGAGGAGGCCGACCCTTCGCATGACGTCGTCGACGAGGTCCTGATCCAGGAGCTCGACGCCGACGGCGTCCGTGCGCTCGAGCACGATCTGGCTGGCCGGCCCGATCAGGAGCTCCAGCTGCCCATCGGTCCCGTCGTCGCGGCGGAACGGCATGGCGACGGTGTCCGAGGACTCGGCGCGCGCGAGCGCCTTGGCGTACTCGATGACCGCATGCGCGACGGCATCCCCGGTGACGTAGGTGGCCTCGCCGTAATGGATGATCTGCATGCTCGCGAGTCAACTCGCGTACGGAGGACGCAGCACGATGTGTCGTCCCGGGTTGACAGCGGGCCCGTCGAGCGCGACGTGATGCGGAGCGTGGACGTGGGGTGGACGGCGTAGCCTCGTCAACAAGTCCCGCGTGAGCGAGATCCACGCGTGCATCGACAGCCACGCGCATGCGCTGCGATCCGCAGGTCCCGTGTGGTGTGCATCACTCACGAGGGAGCGCCCGATGGGCCAGCTGATCTACGACACGCACGTCCGGACCGAGATCGAGGACCGCGCCCTGGCGCACCTGCAGATCGTCATGCTCAACAAGCTCCGAAGACGGGAGAGCTTCGCCTTCTCGTGGAAGAACCCCGCAGCCGAGGGCGACGGGCGCAGCACCATCTGGGTCGCGCCCGAGCTGTCGCTCTGGTTCAAGTACTCCGGCGGTCGGCCGCCGAGCATCAACGCCGCCTGGGTGCAGGCCCTGATGGTGGAGGCGAATACCGCGGCCGGCCTGCACCTCATGCCGGAGCCGACGGCCTCTTAGCCAGTCGCAGGGGGAGGCGACCGGCCACGTGCTGCGCAATCGAGCTCCGCCCCAAAGCGATCGAGCCATATCGCGCTGCAGTAGCGCCGCCTCTCAGGCCGCGTGCGCTGGCTGACGAACGATCCTGGGAGCTGGCCGCACATGGACAAGCCGTGCGACGTCATGGAGTGGGAGCACGCGGGCCGAGACGGAGCGGAGCAGGTGCTCTCAAGGCCATCGTTCGACAGTCACGGCGCGCCCGCTTCGCCCGTTGGGTCCACTAGAGCCGCCTACCGGCGGTAGGCGGCACCGCCCACATCCCCAGGTGAGCGGCCGGCCACGCGCGCGACGGTGGCGAGCGGGGAGGGGCTGAGCCTCAGCGCGCGGATATGCGAGGAGGGCGAGGCCGAGCTGTTGAACGACGAGGCCGCCGGAGACGTCGTATGGAAGCGCGTCGGGTCGCGTGGACGCGAGCGCTCGTCTCTTGGCCTCAGGCCAGGTCTTGAGGGTCTTCGCGCTACGCGCCGTCGTGCTCCGGCCTCAGGTCGCCATCGCGGCGGGGTAGCTGAGCTGAATGCCGATGCCGTCGATCTCGCCGGTCCAGACCATGTCCGACCCACGGCGGGCCAGTGGCTCGTGGAAGACATCGATGACGTCGGCCAGGTCGAGGTCGGCGATCCACGCCTCGACGATGTCGCGTCGCACTTCGCGGGCGTATGCGTCGGCATGGCCGATGAACAGCACGTAGTCCGTGTCGCCGAGGTGCCAGGCAAGGGGCGAGAGCCCCCGACGGGCCCCGTCTTCGTTCCAGGCGACAGCGATCATCAATTCGATGTCCCGTCGTGTCGCTGCTCGCGGCGGACGGGCGTAGGCGTCATCGGAGCTCATCGGTTCCTCTTCCTTGCAGGTCCTCATCCATCGCTGACAGGTCAGCAGGCTGAAGAAGTAGAAAGGACCCGGCACGCGCGGGGCATCGGGGGAATGTCACGTGCCGGGCCCCTCTCCGCGTCTGCCGCATTCGGGTGGGCCGACGGGAGGTTCGGAGATACCCGTCAGGCGGACATGGGCGCGACGTGCGTGAGGATGCGCCGTCCGTCACGCAGGAAGATCGTCGCGAGGAAAGTGGCTCTGCGGAGCCCTGTGCTACTGCGAATCAACTGGATCGACTTCCGAGCCGGCGCATCAGCGACGAGACCCTCCGTGGTGGGGGCTCTCGGCGAGATGCGGGTGACACCCGGGGCCGTGTCGATACCCGGGCTGGACGGACGTCGACGGCTGGTCGAGGTCCGGTCGAGCGCTGCGGGGTCTGGGCAGGTGCACGAGGCGTTAGTGCACTAACACGGTATTACGGCAGGCTGCATGAGCGCTAGCCCCATTTCGCGACCCAGGGTCCAGGACGCCAACCGCTAGAGGAGCGACGTGGTCTTCGCGTCGGCAGCGTCTTACGGTGCTCGCGACCAACGTCACCAGCATCATGCGCCCAACGCCTACGCGCAGCGGGTATGGTCATCGTGCAGCTACCTCCACGACCCGGCGCTCCGCTCCTGTTGATCACGAGCACGCTCGGTAGACGCTCCAATGGCAGCGAGGAGATTGCACGTGCGATGCGGGGTGATTCTGTGAGCGGTCGTCGTCTGTTCGACGATGCAGTGTCCGCCATCGAGCGCGCCACCAGCCAAGACGCTGATCTGTGCCGTCCATTCGTCCGGGTGATCGAGGTCAGCGGGGCAGCCGTGTCCACACTCGGAAGGACTTTGGGGTCCGAGACGGTGTGCGCGTCGGACGCCCGGGCGGCCCGACTGGACGAGATCCAGCTCGATCTCGGCGAGGGGCCGTGTTGGGAAGCTCTGGCAACGCGCCAGCCCGTCCTCGAGCCTGACGTCCAGCACACGACGAATGAGACATGGCCGCTAGCCCGTCAGGCCATGCACGAAGCCGGACTCGGGGCCGTCTTCGCGTTCCCGCTGGTCGTCGCCGGCATCGACGTCGGCGCCATTGACCTGTACTCCCACAGGCCGCAGTACCTGTCGCGGCATCAGATCAGCGACGCGACGGCACTGTCTCGAGTCCTCGCCCGACAGGTACTCCGCCGCGCATTGGCAGCCGCTGCAACGCCTCAGGAGGGCGACGACGGGTGGAACGGAAGGTACTCGCGGCGGGAAGTGCATCAAGCCACCGGCATGATCATCGCGCAGATGAAGATCAGCCCCGCCGATGCGCTCCTCGTTCTCCGCGGACACGCTTTCGCAAGCGGACGACCGGTCCGCGACATCGCCGCCGACGTCATCGCCCGTGAGCTCGACTTCAGCCCTAACCACCGACCGTGAGGAACCGAGGAACCATGACGAACACGCGAGAGGAGCTCCTCGTCCGTGCCTTCGTCACGCTCGCCGACTCTCTGGTCAGCGACTTCGACGTCATCGACTTGCTCCAGAGCCTGGTCGACCAATCGATTGCGCTCTTTGACGCTTCGGCCGCGGGGATCATCCTCGGACTCGACGTCGATCACCTGGAGGTGGTCGTCTCCACCAGTGAGAAGAGCCACCTTGTCGGACTGCTTCAGCTGCGCGCCGGAGAGGGCCCCTGCGTCGAGGCGGTGAGCACGGGGGCCGTGGTCTCGGTAGCGAACACCGCGGCGATCGCGGAGCGGTGGCCGGCGTTCGCTGCCGAGGCTGCGGGCGCCGGCTACGTGTCCGTCCACGCCATTCCCCTGCGCCTTCGGGAGCAGATCATCGGATCCCTTAACCTGTTCCGCGAGCACGATGGGGCGCTCAACGCTGCAGACGCCATCGCAGCGCAAGCGCTGGCCGATGTGGCGACCATCAGCGTCCTACAGGAGCGGCTCGTCCACAGCACCAACGTGGTCGGCGACCAGCTCCGACATGCGCTCGACAGCCGTGTCCTCATCGAGCAAGCCAAGGGCATCATCGCTCAGGTTCACGGCGTCGACATGGACACTGCCTTCACCCTCATCCGCCAGCACGCCCGAGACCGACAGCAGACACTCCTCTCCGTCTCCCGCGAAGTCGTCAACGGAGAGACCGCCATCGGGGTGCTGCGGTGAAGCGGCAGGTCAACTGCGCTGACGCCTTGTATGTGACATAAGGTACATTATCGGTGACATTGTTGAGGCGCTGAGAGGGGGGCTAGAAGCTGTTCGGCGCGAGCAGCTCGCCGCCGTCTTCAATAACCTCCGGGCCGTCAATGGGTCGACGAATGAGGCGACGTCGGACCAGGGGCCGGCGGCATGGCCGGTGATCCAACAAACGCCGCGAGGGCGCCGGCGCAAAGTATCTCGTTGATATTCATATAATGCTGAGACTGCGGCGCAACAATGGCGACGCCGCAGCGAACCTACCAACGCGGCGTCTTCTGCAGAATATTTTAGCCACGACGCCACTCATGAGTCTATGAAGAGCTCCGCTCCGGCCCCGATCAATTGAGAGACTCGCCCTAGGTGCTGCCGTGCGTGTCACTGCGTTCGTCAAGTCCGCATTAATGAGGACCGCCTCTACGTTACGTAGCACTCGTGTGCGTCGAAGTGAACAGCCCGAACTGGGGTAGGCGAGGCAGGTGCGGCTCTGGTGGGGCGCAGTAGTATTTCGACGTGACTAGAAAAATTAAGCTGGGGTACCCTGACGGCCAAGTCGTCATTATCACGACCAATGACGACTGGCAGGTTCAAGAAGTAGAGCCCTCAGGCTGGGAATACCCCCAGGCGCGAATTGTAGGATTCGATGTTTGGCCTAAAGGTGAGGATATCAACGACAGGTCTGGCGTGATTGTAGACGATAATGTCGTGAGTAGTGCTTCGCTTATGGATGTTTCTGAAGACCCAGAGCTGGCCCGCGGCCTTTATCCTCGGCTGGACGCAAGCAAAGTTCCTATACTCGTTCCCGGACGGGTGATTTCAGTTACGTGACTCGTCGGCGGCCCTAGTGTGACACAACGTCTATTATCGGCGTAGGCGATTACTCCCGGAAGCGGGCGAGTTGATTAGCGGCGGCGTATAAAGCGGTGCTCGAAGCCGGCCTGGCTCACGGGGCCGTTCCTCACCGGCGGGATCAGCAGCCGCCTGCCAGCGATCGCCCGCCCGTCGCAGACGAGCCAACGCCTTGCGCAGGGCTGGGACGTCGCCACCTACTGCCTCGGTGGCACCATCGGTCCCACGGTCGTCGCGACGGCGACGGCGACGGCGACGGCGACCGCGACCGCGACGGGGCCGATACCGGCGCCGTCGCGACCGAGGCCACCCCGCCACTAATCCGGCTAGTTCCCCTATCGAGCCCGTGGCAATGGGCGTTGAGGTGCTGCGGCCGAGCGCGACCTTACAGATCTTCATCACCACGGCTCCACTCCGAAGCATCCTGTACGTCACCATGACCGTCGCGCTCTCGGCCGCCGTGCTGCCGATCGTCGCCGTGGCCTCTACCGCGGACCTCGGTCGAGCGGCCGGAATTGGGGGGGGGGGGCTTTCACCGCCGCGTACGGGCTCGGAGGCCTCGCCGGGGACGCTCGGGGTCATATTCCGGCCGATCCGCGGCAGCGTCGACACCGACATGCCCGCCCTCGTTGTGATCGTAGCTACCGCACTGGGCGCGGTCCCCCTCCCGACCGAGCTCGTCCTCGCCGTCATCATCCACGGCGTTGCCGGACTGGCCAACGCGTACTTCTTCGCCGCCACCCTCGTAGCCCGAAGTGAGCACGCACGCCAGGCGGCGCGCGGGCGGGTGTGCGTCTTGGTCGGCGCACTCAAGATCACCGTTGAATCCCCCGGCACAGGGCCGCCCGCGCAGTGATCGGCGCGGGCGCACACCTGCCCGTCGCCCTTGCCGCGACATCCGCGGCCGCCGTCTCCGCACTCGACCGTCGGTCGACACGATGACCGACGGTACAGCGTCCGAGTAGACACCCCATACGGACATTGCGTCCGGCTTCTGGTTAAGGTCAGACCGTGCGTACACGACGACCGACCCGACGATCGAGAACCGCAGGCGATATCGACTCCCTAGGCTCCTGGATATGGCCGCTACTCCTCGCCCTTTATGCCATCGGGTCCGGGTTTGCTGTGTGGTCGCTACCGCCGGCCCTGGTCACTGCGTCCCTCGTCGGGCCTGGAACCCGTCCCGGCGACGCTCTCACTTTGGCTGAACGAGCGGCATCGATCACGGCAGCGCGCCAGGTAGTCCTATTGGCGGCAGGTGGCCTCTTGGCCGTCATCACGCTTGCGCTCACACAGCGCCGAGATGCGGTGGCGCGCGCGCGTCACGAGATAGAGCGTGACGCCAATCGAACGACGCGCTACACAGAGGCCGTGAAGCAGTTGGGCGACGACAAGGCAGCCGTCCGCTTCGGTGGCATCTATGCACTCGGTCGTATTGCCGAGGACTCCGAGCGTGACCAGCGACCGATCCTGGAGGTCCTGATGGCATACATCCGTGAGGCCGCTCCCGTTGCTGCGGGCACGACAGGTGCTGATCGCGAGGTGGACGACGAGGAGGTCGAGAAGGACCAGACGCATCGCATAGATGGCCGCGACCTCCGTGGCCTGTCTGGATCTGTATCGGTCGTCGATCGCGAGGACGTTCGAGCTCGCGATGCCCGAGAGCTCCAGGTGAGCACCGCCAAGGCGGCTGTCGAGGTGGTGGGTAGAATTTCGCGGATCACGAAGTCTGAGAGGCCGAGCGTCATCCTGAGCCGCACCCGCTTGGAGAACGTCAACCTCGCACGCGCTGTCCTGCCGGCAGCAGGTTTCGAGGGCACCGATTTGACTCGTGCGGACCTCGGAGGCGCTGAGCTTGTGGCGGCACGATTTACGGACGCAGATTTGGAAGGTGCTGTCTTCTTCGAAGCCGTACTCATGATGGCGGACCTTACGCGGGCACGTGCTCCCCGCGCGGCATTCAGTGGGGCTCAAGCCAGCTCCGCTGCGTTCACTAATGGCGTCTTCACTGAGGCCAGCTTCCGAAAGGCCCGTCTAACTCACGTTCAGGCGCAGGGCGCGGACTTCACCGAGGCGGTGTTCGACGGAGCGAATCTCGATGGCGCCAATCTGTCGGGATGTATTCTCGTAGGGGCTTCCTTCAAGGGCGCCAGCTTGCGCGACGCGGACCTGACAGGGGCACTCACTAGTGGAACCAGTTTCCAGGAGGCCGACCTCCGAGGGCTAAAGTGGAACCGACTAATTTCTGAGCTCGGTAACACCACGGGGGTCCGCTTGTCAGACGACTTCATCGAAGGCTAAAGAGAGTCGGCGGCGGCGCGCGAAGCATCGTACGGTGCGACGGGCGAGCAGACGGGATCCGATGATGCCTCTCGTCCCAACATCGCGAACGCCCATGGCCACCAGCGTCTCGGATACCTAAGCGAGTGCGGCGATGAGCCAAGGACAAGCGGCGACGAGAAGGAGCGGGATGGAGTCATGCATCGACCTGCGCATCGCGACCCTGCGTAAGGCCAGTGGCCTTCCCCAGGCGGTCTAAGTGCCGGTCCGTCACGAACTGAACGCGGACGTCGCGGCACAGACGTACCGCGACGTCTAGGTCTGCTTAGATCCGTCGCTACAGGAGGATTTCGGTGATCGGACCACCGGCGACGCCGGGCTCGAGGGTGATCGCTGGCCGGTACCGGGGGCCGTTGATCATGTCGCCGTCCCATTCGTAGACGACGGTGCGGAGCGTGTTCAGGTACCTCCCGACGAGAACAGCCATGGGGAAGGGGCCGTGGAAGGCGAGATGTACTTCGGCCCGCCCGTGATCTGCGGATAGTCGCTTGATGTGCTGCGCGATGGTTTGGCCGAGTCGTCCCGCTTCCTGAGGATCGATGCGACTGGAATTCATGACGGAGACGATTTCTACATCGGCGAAGACCTCTGTGGATTCGTTTACCAGGCGCTGAAACGCAATGAGGTCCGGGGCGGCGGTAAGCGTAATGAAGATTGCGACTCTGTTCGAAGCCTTGCGCGGCTCGGAGACCTCGGTGTCGAGCGCCTCGGCTTTCAGTTCGGTGACGCCCGGATCGTTGCTTGCCGGTGTGGACTCCCAGGCCTTGTTCTCCACATCGAGGACCGCGACCTTACCGATCTTGGTTTCAGGCAATGCTGCGCCCAGCGCGAGCCCGATCGAGAGGTGTGCGCCGCCGGAGACCCGGACCCGCTTCGCGCCTGCCGCGAACACTGCATCACCGGTGAGCGGGAGCGTCCTTCGGAGGAGTTGGATGCCTTCGCGCGACGGGAGGCGCCCTTCGGGGGCCTCTTTTATCCGTAGGTGCAGGTCGTCGTCGTCGGCATCTATCGCGAAAGGGGCAGGGCGACTTTGAACTCGAATGGTGAAGTCTCGAGCCTCTGCGCGGATCCGAGGTCGGCGTTGTTCGATGCGACGCATGAGGAGGTCGCGAGCGATTTCAACCTCGCCGGCGGGGTCGAGCACGTTGGCCTGCTTCTTGTCTGCCAATGTTCGTGCCGGTGCGAGTCGCAGCAGACGGTCGGGGGCGTCGTAATCACATTGCGACTCGCTTCCCTCTCGTGCGACCGTATTAGCAATGCACAGGCTGAACGCGGGGTCCTCGTCGAGCTGGAGCAGTCGGGGGAGTTCGCGTTCGCGGACGATCTCGCTGTCGACAATGTCAGGCGTCACGACGAGCACGCCTGCCGAAAGCCCCTCGGTGAGCGCCTGTTCGAGACGGTCGGTGGTCGTACCTGGTCGCAGGTCGACGAGGTCTCTCCACACGACGAGACCAGCGGCCCTGAGCAAGTTCTCCAACGACTCTGCTTGATGCGTCCCGTCGGACTGGCGGTACGAGATGAACACGGGCCCATCATCGCGAATAGCGCCATCACGAAGCGGGCCCAGCGGACCGAATCGTGGTGCGGGGAGAGAGACGTTCGCATCACGCGTAACGACTCGGCCGAGCCGCTGGCGTCGTGCGATCAGGCCGAAGTACGCGCCAGCGTTGCCGGGCGTGAATACGAGGAGCGCGAGAGAACTGCCAGCGGCCTGGGCAGCGGCGCGCATTGCCTTGCGGTCGATTCCGCTTGGGCCAGACGGCGCGGGATGGCTGTGCCACTCGCCGACGTAGCCGATTGGGTCATCCTCTTCTCTATCCGAGAGGAATTCCGCGAGGCACTTGTTTGCCCGAACGTCGTCGCGGACATATCGGTTCCTTGTCGCGCCATCGCCTTCGACCACTAGCGCGTGAGTGATCACGACGTTGTCGGCCTCGCGGTATCCGAGCATAATCCCGCCGGTTTCAAGGGGCAGCCGTTTGGCTGTCTCGGATGCGATCGCCTCGTGGGCGTCAGCTCTCACGTCGATACTCGGAGCGGATCGAGTCATTGCGCTATCCCTACTGGGTTGACGACGTTTCGTACTTCCCCTGAGGGGTGAACGGGACGCTCGATAAGGAGACCGATGACGTGACGGACGGTTGCGGATGCTGTCTCGACCGCGACGTGGGGTGGTGTTGGCGAGATGGGGCTGCCGCACCCCGCTTCGAACACTGTGGGCCGCTGCTGATCGACTGCGACGCTCGAGCCGGTCAGTGCATCGGCGCCCCCAAGGGAAGGAAGTAGGTCAACGCGGAAGGTGGCGCCGTCGTTCTGAATCGAGGCAGAGATGATCCGCTTCCGCGCGGACGTCGCCGCGACATGCAGTAGCGCGGTCGTGGCAAAGTCGGCGCTGGTGTCTACGACGAGATCGTGATTCGTCAGAAGCTCCATGGCGACGTCGCCGGACGAAACAGCGTCGTCGAGCTCCTCGATGTTCTCTGCGGCGATCTCATGCCGGGAGACCAGATGCCGTTTGACCGCGGTGACTTTCGGCAGCCCCACCATTTCCGGTCCGACAAGGTGACGTATGAGGTTGCCGGGCGTGACGATGTCGTCATCGACGAGCGTCAGGTGTCGGATGCCAGCACGCACGAGCATGTCTGCGGCGAAGGAGCCGATCGCGCCGACGCCGACGATCGCAACCCGGGCTTCGTGAAGTAGAGGCGCCACTAGACCTGCGCGCGCCGTCTTGGCGGCCGAGGTGTCCGCGGCCGCGCGGAGGCGCCGAACGGTAGTTCCCCCGTCTTTCGTCGGGCGTACCTCGAGGACGATCGCGCCGTCATGGATGCCGCGGCGGTAGATAAGTACGACGATGTCGAGGAGGTGGTTTCGGATCCGGCGGTCGAGATCAACGGCGGGGGCGATGCGGGCCGCGACGTCCTGCCACGATCTCGGCGGAACGTCTATGTCGCCCAGCTCGGCGACATAGCCATAGCGGTCCTTGCTGTGCTTGGACGCCTTCGGCGGGCGGGTGCCGCTTCCAATCAGCATGGTGTTGTTGCGACTCGGGCGGAACCGCACGAAGCCGGTGGGGTAGCCAGCGGGGTCATCGTAGAGATACAAGCGCTTGTCCTCGGAGTAGTGGAAGTAGCGTTCGAGATCTAGGTCCGGCCGATCATCGGGCCACCCGGCATCCGCCTGCTCGAACCACGCGGTCACGTGCTCTAGGAAGGCCGGCGCCTCTGTCCACCACAGGTTGTCATGGTCATCTTCGGCCACCAAACAGAGCGCGCCGTCCAGCTCTCGATGCCAGGACCACATGACGGTGTCCGGGTCGCCGGGGACAACGCGTGGCGGCTGGAATGGAAAGCGAGCCCGAAACGAGACCACGACCTCCGTCGACCCACCCGGATGTGCGATCATGCCTCGCCAACCGACATCGCCTTCGATGAAGCCCGCGCGGATCAGTCCCTCCTCGAAATGCTGACGGCAGTATGCGACGTACTCGTCGTACTCGTCTATCGTCAACCGAAAGTCCTGGCGCCCGCCGGCACGACCCGCTTACCTGCGGAGATCGCGAACTCCCGCTTCGATCCGTCGTCGTTGAAGCCCGGCGGCATCGGGAAGACGGTATCGCCGTCGCCGTTCTTGCCGAGCAGCTTCTGGAAAGCCAGCGCAGCTTTGCCCTCGTCCTCCTCGTCGAGCGCTTCTCGTGCGTCTGCGGCGGCGTCAATAAATCGAGTCCGAGCTGCCTCCAGCTCATCATCGGTCGCGCGGATGTTGATGGTATGCCCGGGGATAGTGGGGTCGCTAACCGCAATGTCGTCGGTGACGAAAGTCTCGACGATCTTGCTCACTTCGTCCAGCGCCGAGACGTAGTACTCCGCGTGATCGCGTCCCGTCACGAGACCCGAGGCGAAGGCCTGGTACGCCGCGACCTCGAAGAAAAAGCCCCCTGGCTTCTTCTTGCCGAGAAGCGCGCGCCGGGTTTGGCGGAGCAGCTTCACCGTCGGGACATAGAAACCGTCGTGCGTGGTGTTCATTTCGGTCGACAATGACGTCAAAGACTCGGGGTTGGTGCGCACCCACTGGTTGTCGTCGCCCTTCTGCGGGATCTCCCAAGTCTCGCCATCCCAATGCGGGCGCGCGGGAACGGCGTCGACGTAGAGGTCGTAGTCCGGGAACGAGACCTGCAAACTGCGATCCTGTCGCGTGGTCCGCTGATGCCCATCGCCATCACGCCCGAACTCACCATGTAGGACGGTGAAGAACCGATCAAGGATCTCCTTCGACGTCACGTTGCTCGGCAGATCAGGAAGACGGACGAACACGTCGACGTCCTTCACGCGCTTGATTGACACGCTTCGCTTGTATGAACCGATCAGTACCGGGTTTACCCCGTACTCGGCGAGTTTGGCATCAGCCGTGAGCGCATCACGGACCAGACGATGCGCCTCTGGCGCATTGGCCTTGTCGTCGCCGGGCTCGATGGAGCTCAAGGCATCTTTGAACTGCTGCTTCAGGTGAGCCATTTGGCGCACTCCGATCCTGGTCGGGTTGATCTGTCAAGTTTACGAAGGGGGTCCGACATCGGGACACGGCGGTCGTGGACGCCGACGCGCTTGACCTCACGAACCTTCATAGGAAGGGCTGAGTTGATAGCGTGCCTCCTCAACTCCTGCTTCATGCCTATCGTTCGACGCGACGGACCAGAGGTGGCACGCCATGATATATGTCTCCTCATATATAGCCTATTGGAATGCCGGCTCTGCCCAGCCGGCACCCCCATGGCTATCTCGAGGTTCGTCAACATAGCTGATGAGGTCAATTCGAAGTGTTATTCGGATCACCTGGCGCAGGGCTACGTCAAGGTCAATCTGTTGGCCGTATGCGACATCTTCGGCTGCCAGTTCTTCTCCGGTAGTGGAGTTCAACACTTTGAATCGTACGACCATCGTCGTGTTCGAAGCATCATCGGGTTGTCCTATTGTGGCCGTGAATCGGGTTGCATTCGGCGGCACCAAGTACTCAATAGTTCCGAAAGTCTCCCGGTAGGCGATAGGGCAGGAAAATCCGAAGGCGTACGGAGTGCCGGCAATCGTAGAAATGCCGTTTTTCCAGGAAAATCCAGCTCCGTTTGACTGTTCACAGCGGCTTTGGGTGGTCGCATTGTCGACATTAAGTGCTAGATAGCCGCTCGGGGTTGTGCCCGGGTCGGTCCCGGCGGCTGTTGAAGAAGCCTCGATGGAGGGCCTAGGGGTTGCGGAGTCTGTCGATCCCGGCATCGAACTCGCGGTAGGTAAAGTTGTTAGGGGGTTGTCACTGCGGTTGCCGTTCCAATTGAAGGCCCAAACAACCCATGCCGCTAGAACCGAAGCGACAACTGTTACGACAATTGTGGTGAGTATAGCCCGCATCGGGGACTTGCTGGGAACGCCGCCACTGCTCATGAAGCATGCGCAGCGAATGTATTAGCATCGTTGTCGCTGTCTAGATTTGACATGTTCACACTAATTACCAATCAAGATGCTGTGCTTCGACATTGGAGACCGGGCCTTCGTGCTGCGCATGTCGACGCTCGGCGGGGTGAGTGAGGGAGTTTATACAGAGATCCGCATTTGAAGAGCGTGACCACCTCTTATTGCTTTCCCGCATGCGGGGGTGTCGGCGGTTCAAGAGCGGGTTGTTTACGCAGTAATAGTTTCCAGGAGCGATGATCAGGTAGGCGAGGGTTTGCGGGTGGCGGAAATTATGGCTCGGTCTGGGGGACGGATCATGCGGGTGAGACTGATGAGGTCAGTTTGCCGTGTCCCGGGCACAACCGATGGCCCGCTTTGGGGGGGGGCAGCCATCGTCAGGGCCAGCAGTTCCGTGGCGCGTACGAGACGCGGCGACTGGCGACACCCGGTACGCGGCCCTGCTCGTTGCCGGAGGTCATCCGCCGGTGGCTGAGGGGCGGTTCGGCCTTCTACAGGCCTTCGATGACTGAACGTCGACGTGTCGCCGCGGCGGCGTCGAGCCACGCGCGGGCGTCTTCACAGAGTCGCCGGTACCGACGGGCTCCTTCGAGCTCTACGCGACCTTCGGCGCGCTGGCAGAGTGCCTCGCCGAGCGGGACGGGTGACTCCCCCGGCCTGGACCTCTGACGCGCGGCGCTCTGTGGCGCCGGCTGTGTAGTGGGCGTCGACGCCGAGCCTCTCCCGCGACATCGCCCTCGAGGAGAGACCTCAGTCGTTCTGGGACTGTCTGATCTGGATCATTCTCAGCGGCCTCGCCCGCGCATCGGCCACCAGGCCTCCATAGTTGCCCTTGGGTCGCTGCCGACCCTTGCAGATCCCTGCGTAGGACTCCCCGATTTGGTAGAATATCTGCACCGTAAAGGGGGCTGTCATGGCTGAGAAGTTTGAGATCGAGCAGCGTTGGCCTGAGTTGTTCGCCCAGCTGGACGCGACGCAGCGACGGGTAGTCGTGCAGTCGCTCGCTTCGGCGTGGCACGAGGGCTGGAAGCCCAACCGCGAGGACGTTGAGAACCTGACGGACAAGGTGCGGGGAGCGATCGACCGCGACGAGTACATGCGGCGCTCGCGCGAAGCCGCGGAACGTCGCCGGAAGGTGACGGTCCTCGCCAGCTGATGGCAGCGGAGTGGGACCTCTGGGCGGGGTACTTCTACCCAGAGACCTACGACCCAGTCGCCATGACCGGCACGCTGCGCAACCACTTCGGTGAGCGCGACCGTGATGTCCTCGCGGGGCTCGAGTACGCGGCGACGATCGACCGTCAGACCGAGCTGATGAGCGGACAGGTCGACATCCCCCGGACGTTCGACGCCGACCACGTGCGGGCGATCCACCGCCACCTCTTCCAGGACGTCTACGACTGGGCCGGCGAGTACCGGACGGTCCCCATCTACAAGGGCACTCCAGTCGGCTTCGCCGACGTCTCGAGCGGCGCCATCGACCGCTACCTCACCGACGTGCATCGCCTCGTCGACGCGACACCGTGGATCGAGCTGGATCGCGACGGCTTCGGGGAACGCGCTGCAACGGTGTTCGCCTACCTCAACCAGGCGCATCCGTTCCGGGAGGGCAACGGGCGCACGTCCAAGGTGTTCATGGAGCACGTCGCCGAGCTCTCGAGTTTTACGCTCGAGTACGACCGCGTGGATCCCGACATGTGGAACGAGGCCTCGAAGTGGTCCGGCCCTGACCTGTTCGCGTACGAGCCGCATCCCGCCGAGCTCGTCCCCATCTTCTGGCAGATGGCCGTCGATCGGCCCGTCGAGCGCGCGCCCGAGGCTGCCCCGGGAGAGGACGGGTGCGACAGACGCGCCCAGCGCGATCTGGCTGCCCTCCGCGCGGCCCAAGGGCAGGCGTCTGCCCCGGCTGCTCGTACAGCCCTGCCCGAGCCAGCACGATATGAGAACCCGACCATGCGTGACTCGGCACGCGGCGCCGGAGACCGCGAGCGTTAGTCCAGCTCGCTCGTAACCCCTCCCGCGCGCAGTCATCACCGCGCGCCATCGTGTCCCCCGACATGCACCGCAGGACGATGGCCGCAGTGAACATCTCAGAGCAGGAACGGTTTTGGCGACACGTCGTCAAGGGACCCGACGTGCACGACTGCTGGATCTGGACCGGCGCCGTGTCCGACGACGGGTACGGGAGGTTCTGGATCGACGTCGCCGGGCACGGGCAGAGGGCCGTGCGGCCCTCGCGCTACGCGTATCAGGACGTCACCGGTGAGGTGCTCGCATCGTCGCATCTGCTGCTCCACTCGTGCGACGTCCCCTTGTGCGTGCATGTCGATGTCGACGCCGCGACGTCACACCTCGCGCCCGGTACGCATCGGATGAACATGCTGGATCGCGCGCAGAGGGGACGGCACTCCAACCGGTGGACGACGACGCCCTACCGAGGCCTCCCGCGCGCCGAGCGCGCCCGCCGCTCCCGCGAGCTCCGCGACGCGGTGAAGGCCCACGGGTGGGATCCCGACCGCATCCGTCGAGCCCTCAACGGCATCGGTCCAGATCAACCCACCCTGTGGTGATCGAGACCTAACGCCCACTACGGAGCCGCTACCCGTGCTCCCCATCGTGAGGCTCGTGCGCCTGCGCGTCGTTTTCATCCGCCGACGCGCTCTCGCGTGGACCCGCCGGACTCTTCTTGACGTCGCGTACTGCGATACCGAGCCGGTCGGCGACCTCCTTCCGGGAGACACCGAGCGAGAGCATCGTCTGGGTGACCGCGTCGAGCTCCATGGTCTTGGCCGCCCGCTCTGCGGCCGCGCGCTCGCGCACCGCCCGGATCTCCTGCTCCGCTCGCTCATCGATCTCGTCGAGCACGTCCGCCGCCACGAAGTAGTCGGCCGCAAGCTGCTCGAGTCGATCCTCTCGGGCGCGGAACTCGGCTGCCTGCGTGCGTGCGCGCTTGCGCGCCGCGACCTGTCGAGCGGACTTGCGGGCCTCTGCCATGTGGACCTCCTCGTGGTGTGGGCGGGCATCACTTTGCCGCCCCTCCCCCGACGCCCGTCCGGGCTGTGCACGAGTATGCGGAGCGCTCCGCGCCCGAGCTTCGGGCGAGCCGACCTTGGCCGGCTCGTCGGAAGTGCTACGACGCGCTCCCGCTCGCTCACTGACGGTTGTTCCTCCCTCGGCTCGCTTCCTCCGCGGTCGCAGCCCTTCCGACGCAGCATCTTCGATGCTGGCTGCCCCGGCTCGCTCGTCCCTTGCTCCCCTGTGCATCACACCTCTGGCATCAGTGATCAACGAGGTACCGTCCTGCCCGTGATGACGATGCACATCCTCTCCGCGGGGGACGGGTACGCGTACTACACGAGCGAGATCGCGACCGGTGACGTGCTCCGGGAAGCGGGCCGCGAGCTTGGCGACTACTACACCGCGGAGGGCAACCCTCCCGGCGTCTGGATGGGGTCCGGGCTCGACGCGCTGGGCGTCTCGGGTGCCGTCACGGAGGAGCACATGAAGGCGCTCTACGGCGAGGGCCTGCACCCTGACGCGGAGCGCATCATTGCCGAAGCGCAGGCAGCTGGCGCGAGCGTCGACGAGGCGACCGCAGCGGCCAAGCTCGGCCGCGCGTACTACGCCTACGGTGCCGGCGGCAGCGACCTCCGCCGGAAGATCGACGAGGGCTATGCCCGGTTCGAGCGTATGAACCGCCGGGAGCCCGACGACGCCGAGCGCCGCGCCATCCGCACCCGCGAGGGCGCGCAGGCGTTCCGCGACGCGAAGGGCCGCGAGCCCGCGGACAAGGAGGAGCTCGGCCGGTACATCACCGCCGCGTCACGTCCTACGCAGCAGGCCGTGGCCGGCTTCGACCTCGTGTTTTCCCCCGCCAAGAGCGTCTCCACGCTGTGGGGTCTGGGCGACGACGAGACCCGCCGCGCGATCGAGCAGGCCCACGAAGATGCCATCGCCGACACGGTGAAGTACCTCGAGCGCGAGGCCGTGGCCACGCGCGCCGGCCGCAACGGTGTCGCGCAGATCGACGTCGAAGGCGGGATCGTCGCGACGCGGTTCCGGCACTACGACTCCCGCACCGGCGACCCGCAGCTGCATGACCACCTCGTCGTCGCGAACAAGGTCAAGGGGTCCGACGGCAGGTGGCGCACCATCGACTCCAAGCTCCTCCACCGCCAGGGCGTGGCCGCATCTGAGTTCTACAACTCCCGCGTGATGGAGCGAGTCTGTGACGCCCTCGGCGTCACCACCGAGCACCGCGTCGTCACCGCCGGCAAGCGGCCCGTGGTGGAGCTCGCGGGCATCGACCGGGGCCTCCTGATGGGCTTCTCGACCCGCTCGACCGACATCCGCAAGCAGCTCGCCAAGCTCGAGCGGGAGTACACCGCCGAGCATGCGCGCACCCCGAGCCAGGCGGCCCGCATCAAGCTCGCGCAGCAGGCGACCCTCGACACCCGCCCCATGAAGGACAGCGGCCGATCCCTCGCCGCGCTCCGCGACGCGTGGCGCGCACGAGCGACCGAGGCCGTCGGGAGGCGCACGGTACGGGGCCTTCTCGCGAGCGCGCGGGCGGCCGCCGAGGCCCGTGCTGCGGGACCCCGGGAGCCGGAGGCTCTCGACGTCGACGAGGCCGCGCGGCAGGTCGTGGAGACCGTGTCCGAGTACCACCCCGTCTGGGGCCCGCACATGATCGAGGCCGAGGCCCGCCGCTACATCCAGGGCGCGCGCATCGCCGGCGTCGACGTCCCCGAGGACGCCGCGGAGGCCATCACCCGCCGCGCGCTCGGCACGGACTCCCTCGCCCTCACCCCGGACGGCCCGCACGCCGCATTCGCCCCGCTCACGCGCCGCGACGGCACCAGCATCTACGAACACAAGGGCCGGCAGCTCTTCACCTCGAGCACCGTCCTCAAGGCGGAGGACCTGCTGCTGGACGCCGCCCGCGACCGCACCGTCCGGCCCGTGAGCCGCGAGACCTTCGACCGTGTAGCGGAGGAGCAACAGGCCGCCAGCGCGCACAAGCTCGACGCCGGGCAGCTCGCCCTCGCTGGCGAGTTTGCGACATCCAGCACCCGCCTGCTCGTCGGATCCGGCCCTGCCGGCACCGGCAAGACGACCGCGCTCCGCGTCGCCGCGCGCGCGGTCGAGGCCGAGGGTGGCCGGCTCCTGGCGCTCGCCCCCTCGGCCGCGGCCGCGCAGGTCATGGCCGACGCGCTCGAGGTCTCCGCCCGCACGATCCACTCGTTCACCTACGGCCTCGGGAGCCTCGACGAGCTGAACCGGCACGAGGGTCCGATCGAGGGCGTCGACGTCTCCCCCGGTGACGTGATCGTCGTCGACGAGGCCGGCATGGCCGGCACCGTGAACCTCGCCAAGGTCGTCCGTGTCGCCGAGCTCCACGGCGCCCATGTCCGGTTCATCGGCGACGACCGCCAGCTCGCGGCCGTCGAAGCCGGCGGCGCGCTCCGCCTCCTCGAGCGCGAGGTCAGGTCCATCAAGCTCGACACGATCCACCGGTTCCGGAACCCCGACGGCTCCACGAACACCGCCGAGGCGGCCGCCTCGGAGCGCCTCCGGGACCCCCTGCAGTTCGGCGACCCGTTCGCCTGGTACCTCGGCGAAGGCCGCATCATCGCCGGCGACGTCGACCGGATGACCGGCGCCGTGTTCGGCGCCTGGCAGGACGACGTCCTCGCCGGCAAGGAGTCCGTGATGCTCGCGCAGCGGAACGAGACCGTGGCCGAGCTCAACGGCCGCGCGCAGGCGTTCCGCATGAGCGACGGCACCGTCACCGGCCGTGCCCGGGCCGACCTCCGCGACGGCCTCAGCGCGCACAAGGGCGACGTCATCGTCAGTCGCGTCAACTCCCACGAGCTCCGCACCGACCGCGGCCGCGACCGCGTGAAGAACGGCGACCGGTGGAGTGTCGACAAGGTCCTCCGCGACGGATCCCTCGCCGTGACCCACCTCGGGCACGGCGGCCGCGTCGTCCTGCCGGCCGAGTACGTCGCCAGCAGCGTCGAGCTCGGCTACGCCGCCACCGTCCACCGCGCACAGGGCCTCACCGCCGACACCTCCCACGTCCTCGCCGACACCTCCACGACCCGCGCGATGGCCTACGTGGCCATGACCCGTGGCAAGGAGTCGAACCGCCTCTACGTCGAGGCCGACGACGCGCAGACGATGGGCGATGTCCTCGAGCAGATCGCGAACAACTCCGACGGCATGCTCAGCGCGCACGAGACCATCCGAGCCGAGCAGACCCGCGTCGGAGACCTCGTCGTGCTGGTCGACCAGTACCAGGACGTCGCCGAGCGGGCCGACGCGACCCGGTTCGAGCGCATCGCCCGGCAGGCCGTGGGCCGCCGTGTCGCCCGCGAGCTCGTCGGCGACGAGGCGTGGGGCGCACTCGAGGCCTCGCTCCGTCGCGCTGAGCGCGCCGGCTACGACCCCGCTGATGCCCTGTACCAGGCGTGGGAGAAGGACACGCTCGACAACGCCCGCAACAAGCCGGCCGTGCTCGCCTCCCGCGTCGACGCCGACGTGCGCGCCTACACCGACGCCTTCCCGCCGGCGCCGCGCGACGAAGCCGTGCCGACCTGGATCGCAGATCGCGCACCCGTCGACTCCCGGCACACCGATCCCGCGTGGCGCGCTCACCTCGCCGAACGCTACGACTACCTCGCCGCCCGCCTCGAGGAGCGCGGTGAAGCCCTCGCGACGGAACCACCGGCGTGGGCGCAGCGCCTCGGCACCGTGCCCGAGGACGAGCGGCGCGCGGACTGGTCCCGTCTCGCGGCGGAGGTCGACTTGTTCCGGCGCCGCTACGGCATCGACGAAACCGAGCCCGACGCGGTGCCATACGACTACCGCGAGAAGTCCCTCGGCGCCGAGCTGCAGAGCCGCGTCACGGCCCTCCACAAGTCCACCGTGCTCCGTGAGCCGGCCGCGGCGGCGCCCCTCACGCTTGCTGACCGGCTTCGCGAGCAGAAGCGCGTGAAGGCCGAAGCTCGCCTCGAGCAGCTCCGCCATGCGGGCCTGACCGCCCATACCCAGGAGAGCACCACCGACGACCAGGAGCACCGGCTGCGTGACGACGATCGCGCTCGAGGGGATGACGGCCGAGAAAGGTAGCCGTCCCCCCTCGTCTGGTCGACACAGCGTCCTACTGCGTCGGGGTCGAGCGTCTCCAGCTTGGCGGGGGCCGCTCCGCTTCCACCGCGGGCACGTGCTTTCCATCGAAATCGTGCAGGTGTCCCAGCGCCTTGTCGCAATTGCGGAACGGCCCCGTGCGCGAGTCGAAAAGGATCGGCGCGTGGTGGTCCCAGTGGTAGATCCACCAGGACGAGACAGCCGCGAGGTCGTCATCGTTCGCGTAGGCCTGCGTCCGGGCCGTCCAGAGCGCGAACAGGCGCTCCACGGCCTCCGGATGCTTCCACCACTCCGGGCACCACGCCGGGCGCTTCTCGCTCCACACGTACTCCACGATCGAGCAGTGCTCGATCACCCAGTCCACGAACAGGTCATCCAATGTCGGGTCGGCAGCAGCATGCTCGCCGACGTCGTCGACCTCCTGGTCCGCATGACTCTCTCTACCCGTCATGCGCCGCTTTCTTCTGGGTCATGACCTGCTCAGCGATGTCGGCATCCTCCGCCAAGATCAGCGCGCGGATCCTCTTGTCGCGGAACCAGGGCAGCGCGTCGACGATCACCGGGCGGGTGTTCGAGTTGAACACCACCGCGCGCCACAGGGGCAGGTTGGCCAGGTCGTCGACCGAGAGGATCGGGATCCGTCTGGTGCTCGTCGAGGTCGACGACCCACCGGTGTCCTGCATGGATCCGCTGTACGTCACCTCGTCGCGCTCCCCGATCAGATTCGACAGTCCACGCAGGAAGTCGGGATCCATGGCGCCGCCGCCGAACACGCGGGTCACCGCGGCACCCCAGATCGCTCCCCACCCGTTCTGCCCGAACGCTTCTACCGCCTGGTCCTTCGACTGGAAGTAGGTGTTGATCGGCATGCCCAGCGAGCCGTAGAACGAGTACACGGACGGCAGCGCCGGCCAGCGCACGATGTTGGCGCACTCGTCGAGCTCGATCACCAGCGGGACCGGGAGCCGGCCGCCGGAGCGCTGGGCGATCCGCTCGCCGGTCTTGCAAATGGCGCGCACCAACGACGTGAGGATGGCGCCGGCGGAGCCAACTCCATCCTTCGAGAGCAGCACCAACAGGTCCTCCGAGCGCACGAACGCCTCGACGTCGAACCGGCGCACCCCCTTGGCCGACGTCCACTCGAGAAGCTCGTCGTAAGCGAGCGCGCCGGCCATGCGCTGCGACGTCGCGTAGACGCTCTGACGCGTCCGGTCGGCCCACTTCTCGATTCCCAGCAGTGTCTCCGCCGGCCCTCGCTTCCCGTGGCGGTTGAGGATCTCCACCACCGTGTCGGCGTCCTGCTTCGTGATCCACCGATACACCCGGGACAGCGGCAGCTCATCGAGTGCGGCCGCGAAGAGGAAGTAGGCGAGCATGTCGCGGCCCGGCTCGTCGAACTGCGGATCCCCGCCGCGGTCGCCCTCCTTCCGCGTCGACGCCTCGAAGATCTCCGCGAGCTCGCGCGCGTCTTCGGCTGAGGCCACGTACTCGAGCGGGTTGAACACGAAGTCGGGGCCGGCCTCGTGCCGGTAGATCCGGTTCGGGTCGAAGACGTACGCCTGGCCGCGGCCGCGGCGTCCACGCAGGACCTGCTCCACGCCGTCCACCTTGTTCGACGTCATGATTGCCGCCCCGGGCGCCTCGACGACATGGCGGACGACGACGCCCGACGTCTTCCCTCGGCGGGTGCCGAACAGGTAGACGCCCGTCTCCTCCCACCCCTGGTAGATCTACGTTCGCGTGCCGATGAGGCGGGCCACCTTCTGCCCAGGACCCACCTGCGGTGCGGTCGGATGCAGCCGCCGGGCCTCCGTAGACCGCACACGACGGCGCAGGATCGCGTTCTCGGGCGTCGCGGACATCAGCTTGATTGACGCCTTGTTGCGCCGTCGCGCCGTTCGTCGCGCCGACCACATCAAGACGGCCGTGAACCCGGCCAGAGCGAGGACGGCGAACACGACGGTCGCGATGGTGGCCGCCGTACCCGGCCACGGCGCACCACGGAGGAACTCGATCCCGAGCTGTGCTGCGTTCCACGAGTACGCCTCCCCGATCCCGGCGAGCTCCGCGCCGATGTGGACACCGAGGTACACGGCACCGAGGAGCATCCCGATGAGTGCCACTGTGAGGGCGTTCGCACGCGTCATCCCGTTCACGGGCAGCTCCTCTGTCTGTGCTCTGCGCCGGCCATCACAAGGTTCCAGATGCCGTCAGCTTCATCGGCTCGTCGCCCCACGGGTCGACCTGCACGTGGATGTGGTTGCAGGTGTCCGGGAACTGCGCCATCGGCAAGTCGAGTGCGTCACCTGCGGCCGCGCGGCACTGCGACTGGCCCGTGCCGGAGCCGTCGGCCATGACCGGCCCGAGCGTACGGAGCAGCTTGATCGCGTTCGCATCGGCACCCGTGGTCGGGGTCCCGTCGAAGGCGTAGAAGTCGACAGCGTGGCCGCCGCCGTTGACGACGTGCGCGGACGCATCGCCAGCGCCGGGCCGCTCTCCGCTGCAGAGCCGGTTCACGTCGGAGACCCCGACGGAGGAGAACGTACGGGTGGCCACGGTGATGACCTGCAGGATGCGGGTGTCGACGCCGCAGTTCGGTACCACCTGCCCGTCGGCGATCGCCTGCACCTCCGAGCGGTGCGTCGCCGACAACCAGGTCACCTTGCCCTGGGCGGTGAGATCCATGATGTGCGCCGCTAGCGCTCGGGCATCCCCGGAGACACCCGCGGTGCACGCAGAGGAGCCACCGCTCAGCGCTCGGACGACGGCGGTCGCCGCAGGGAAGTACGGGGCGTAGTGGTCCGGGTCGGCGTTGCGCTGGACCGCGTGCGCGGCCGCCGTCGGGGTCAGCGTGCGCCAGTTCGGCACCCGCAGGAGGCGCTGAAAGAAGACCGTCGCCGCCTGCCGCGGGTCCATTCGCTGCGCGAGGGTGCCCCAGGTGTCCCGCTGCTGGAACAAGCCGCGCGAGTCCGGACCGACGGCGTCACCGTGATCGATGTTCGTCAGCGACGACTCGCCCATCGCCGTCATGACGCCCAAGGCCTGCCCCTGTGCGTCGACGCCCAGCGCAGCCCCCGCGTTCATGATCGCCGCAGCGTTCGCGAGCTGGTCACCGGAGTACCCGGCGACAGCGTCATGAGTTGACGCCGCCTGGGGATCCGCGTTGATGACGCACGCGCCCTGCGCCGACCCGCCCCCGGTGATCAGCACGACACCGCCGAACACGACGATGAGGATGCACGTCAGCACGAGCATCAAGCCCTTGCTCATGAGGGCTCCCGCTCACGACTCGGCGTCATCATTGGGCTCGGCGCCGGTGCCGGCCATGCCGGTGTCCGTGTTCGTGACCGCGGCCTCCCACCTCGACCGGAGGTGGCGCATGTGGGTCTCGGGGTTCGAGCCGTACTTGAAGATGCAGTGCCCGGGGCGGAGGTTCATGAGCAGGTCCGCGGTGTCCGGGGCGAGGTTGAAGGTCTCCTGCACCCATCGCGCGTCCTCGGGGCGGTCCTGGCGGTAGGCGTAGATCGTCTGGGCCTCCTGGATCACGGTGTACCCCTCGGACTCCTTGGGGATGTCCGTGCCCTTGTGCATCACGAACCAGTTCGAGATCCCCAACGCCCGGGAGAGCTTCTGGTTCGACTTCACCAAGCGAGCCGACGGGCCGCCGATCATGTGCCAGCCCTCCTCGTAGACCACGTTCGTGATGAAGCCACGCTCGCGGCGCAGCCGCCCGAGGAGCCACTGGTGCCCCACGGCCATGACGGTCGGGATCGCCGGCCCAGCATCAGGGAGCTGCGAGACGTCGAACACGGTGAGCTTGCCCGCGAGGTCCACCTGCGCCGACGTCTCGCCATCGAAGACACCGGCATACGTCTCGAGCAGGTTCTCCAACCCGAACCGGATCGACAGACCCGCCTGATGGAAGCGCTCACCCGAGGCACCGGTCAGGCCCTCGTCGGCCGGCACCGTACCGAGGTACGGCATGAGGTCCGTCGTCGTGAACGACCGGGGCGACGTCTCGTGGTCGGCGTACATCTGCCGCAGCGCGAAGCGGGTCGCCTTCTCCTCCCACTCCGTCGCCGCGACGTCGTTCCGTGCGATGCGCGCCACGGCGTTGATGAGCTCCATTTGCCCCTGCAGCCCGGACCCCCGCATGATGAGCGGATCCAGCAGGTTCAGGCGCACCCCTCCCCCCGCCGGGTCGAAGCGCAACGGCTCCGCGCCGAGGCGGTGCGCCATCCCCGTGTACTCGCCGGCACCGCCCTCGTCCTTCTTGTCGAAGACGACCGCTCGACGATGCGCGAGCCCGAGCGGACGGGCGACACCCACGGTCTTCGTCAGCGACGACTTCCCGTAGCCGACCGTGCCGAGCACGATCACGTTCGGCGAGGAGATGAGCCGCTCCGGTGTCGTGTTGTACGCGGTCGGGGCGTCGAAGGAGATCATCGACTGCGAGAGGTTGTCCCGGCCGTTGACGATGCCCTCGTCCCCCGTGGGGTTGCCGATCACCGCCGTGTTGAGGATCTCCGCCTGCTTCGTCGTCGTCGGCGATCCGGTCAGACGCGGCGCGTACCAGCCGCGGCTCGCCGCTCGGGGCGAGAGCCGCAGCTGTCCGCCGGGCAGGTCGAAGGGCGCGACCTCGATGCCGGCGTCCGACGATCCCGGGGTGGAGGCGTCAGCATCATGCGCGAGCGCGGGCGGAGCCAGGAAGCGCAACCCGGGCACGTTCGCGTACCAGGGCGATCTCGAGGGCGTCTTCGTGTTGGTGCTCATGACAGGGCCTCCTTGTCGCCGCGACCCGCGAGCACGGACATCAACCGCGCGGCTGCCGACGAGCTGTGCGGACGCAGCCCCCGGCCGATCGGCCAGGTCGTGCCCGATGCCGCCGCCTGGAAGGAGTCCTGCCAGTCGAGGCGATCGATGCCCAGCCCCGTGTCGCACACGCTCTGCAACCGACGCGACGCCTGAGCCAGTTCCTCGCGCGTCGGCGCCGTGATGGTGACGTACCCGATCCACGCGACTCCGTGATGATGCGACCCCGCCGCGAGATCCCGACGTCGCCGCTCTGCCGCCGAGAGGAGCCCCTCGGACTCGTCCGACACCAGGACGCCCTTCTTCCTCTGCGCGTACAGGCCCGCAGCATCGCGCACGACGTCCTGCCGCGCGGCCGCCTTCGCCTCCGACGCCGGCACCAGATCCAGATGGAACGACACCGAGCGGATGAAGCCCAGCTCGCGCCCGATCATGAGGTTCAAGGTCCACAGCGGCGATCGTCCGGCACTGGCCAGGTCCTCGCCGTGGATGGCCGCGGTCCTGTGCCACCAGGTCACCGCGGGTGCCGCCTCGATCGGATCCTCCTCGCGCAGCACCGTCGGGTCGTAGCCGCCATCGACGATGTGAGCGGAGTACTCGTCGTGGGAGCCGATGCCGACGGCGAGCGGTGTGATGTGCCGGCTTGAGCGCATGTCGATGGGGATCGACGGGTTCTGCTGATGCATGATCAGCGCCGCCGTCTGCCGTGCCGTCAGGGGCGAGACCTGCCCCATCCGCGCCTCCCGCAGATCCCGCGCGGACGCGGCGATCTGCTCGGCCATGAGCTCCCGCCACCCGTCGCGTCCAGGACCGTACTTCGCCGCCGACTCGAGGAACGCGGGCGTCAGCGGCCAGGACAGCACCACGAAGTGCCGTTGCACCATCGCATCCGCTGCTGCACGCCGCCGCACCTCCGCGTAGGAGGACTGCTGCGCGTCGTACAGAGCCAACGCCTCCGGACTCACCGTCGCATCGCGAGGCTCGCGCATGCCGTCGTACCAGATGTCGTGCTTCGCCGTGTCCGGCGGGAGCACCCGCGTCAGCGTCTGCACGCCGCGGACGAGCGACACCGGTGCAGCGCAGTGCGCCAGGAACTTGCCCCACGACGTCGCGGCACGATGCAACGCACCAGCGGTCTCCATGCCGCGCAGCTGCCCGGAGACGGAGAACGCCACCGACAGGTACGGCTCCTCGCCGACCGGTGCATGCCAGGCGATGCCCGGCACGTTCGCACCGTGCTGGAGCCAGCCCATGCCGTCCGATCCATCTGGATTGGCACGCATCTGTCGCGCGGCGACTTCCGCGCGTCGCCGTTCGCGTCTGTCCTTGCTTCTCGCTGCAGCTTGGATCTGATCCCACCCGGCCAGCGCGAAGGGGACGAACGTGTCCGTTCCCAAGCGTTTGCGCGCCGCCCAGCGCGATCGCTTGCGGCGGCGCTCCTGGATCGTGCCGTTGTGCGTCCGCTGCGTCACCACCATGCTGAAGCCGACCCCGACCAGCCCGGCGATCAACGCGGGAACCCCGCCGCCCAGGATTAGCCACAGCATTGCCCCGCCGATGGAGAGGGCCAAGCCCACGACCCGCGTCGGTGACTGCGTGCCCCCGAAGAAGGATCGGTGCCCCGCCTCGCCGCCGACCCACCGGAGGTGCGGAGCCGTCTTCCGCCCCTCATCCACCGGTGGAATCCCGTCCGTACTGCTGCTCATGGTCCTCGACTGGACCGGCCGCCATGTCGGCGGTCGCGTTCGCTGCGCTCTGCGCCTTGTCGAGTGCAAGGGCCGCGGCGGCCACCATCATCGTCGGTACGCCGACGACCGCTCCGACGCCCGTCGATGACTCGGCAGCGCCAGCCGCAACTGCGCCCTCCTCCGCGGCCGCGGCCGAAGCGCTGTCTGCACCCGCGGCCGCGGCGCCTCCCCTGGTCGCACCGGCGGGCCCCGCTGCCGCGTCCGTCAGCGTCGTGCTCGACGTCTTCTCGGCTCCACCCGCATCGGAGGCGTCACCCTCCTCCAGCGAGCCCGTCTTCTCAGGGCTATACGAGCTCCCGGTCTGATCGGATGCCAGGTCACCGTCGTCATCCGACGCGCTGTAGCGCTGATCGGCTTCCTGCATCGAGTTCGAACCGATGCTCGGACCGCTGTCCGCGCTGGCACCGCCCATTGGCAGGACCGGGGCGAATCGGAACAGCAACAGAGGAGACAGCCCCGAGATGAGCAGCGACAGCATGGACACGACGAGGGTGACCGTCTTGTCGAGGCTCGCCGAGCTCGAGAACACGTCCACGTTCGCGCCGACGAAGGAGAACGTGATGCCGAGCATGAAGAACAGCAGTGGATGGGAGGCGAGGATCCCGAGCCAGAGGAACGCGATCTTCGACCCGAACTTCCGCTTCCGCGCGTCAACGATCCACACCCACCCCAGAGGGAAGAGCACGCCGGAGAAGTAGAGCCCGATGAGCTGGACGATCAAGACCAGCAGCGCCAGCAGCAGGGCGATGATCATGAAGAACATGAGGATCGTGCCGACGACGGCTCCTCCGACGATGCCGCTCGCGTCGTCGTCACCGATCATCGTCGCGAACTTCCCCGCGATCGTGCCCTCCGTCGTGGAGAGCATCGTCTGGATGAGAGCGTCCGAGAGGGCGCCGAAGAACTGGACGATGAACCACGCCACGGCTGGCCCGAAGATCCCGCCGATGAGGAAGGCCGGGCCGTACTGCGTCAGCGTCTCCGCGAGCTCCTGACCCGACATGCGGCCGCGCGCCGTCTCGACGAACTGGGTGACGAGGATCACCACGAGCACGAAGATCGCGAGTCCGAAGGACAGGGCGTACGCCTTGAGGAACCAGTCCGCGCTCACATCCAGCAGCGTCGCGTGCGTCAGGGCCGGGAGGACGTCGTTCGTGAGGCTCTTCGCGGACGCGACGAGCATCTTGTACGTGTTGCCCGCGGGATCCGACCAGAAGTCAGCGACGCCGGTCGCCGTCCGCACAGCATCCGCCGTGCCGTTGACGGCGCTGCCTATCGCGTCTTGAGCCTTCTTGCCGACGCAGCCCCAGAAGTCAGTACATGTTCCCCCGGCATCGGCCGCTGTGATCTTCACGGGAGACAGCATCAGCAGCCGCCCGTGTAGCGCACGCCGCCAGCCGACAGCGTCTTCCCATCTGGTTGCGTGCCCCCAGCAACACGCCATGCCCCGTTCTCCCACCGCATGATGAAGCCCTGGAAAGTCGATTTCGACGAGCTGAGGGCGCCGTCGACCACGTACCCGGCGGCGATGTCCACTGTCACCTGATCGCTCGTCGAATCCGGGTCGACCATCCAGATCCCGTTCGTCGTCGAGAGGTGGAACGGCAGCGAGTCCGCGACGTCGCCATGGCTCACATTCGGATGCGCCCGGTAGACGCCGAAGAGATCCCGGTACGACGCGGATGCCGCGGGTGAGATGACGTCATCGACGATGCGCTGTATGTCCGCCGTCGCAGGTACTGGGGACTGCCACACGAAGCGGTAGAACGCGGTCGCGACCTCGACCGCCCCATAGGGCGTGTGCGCCGCTTCCTTCTGCGCGGTCACGACCATGGCTGCGTCACGGTCCAAGCCGCCGAGACAACCCGTCGGCGGAGCTCCCTCCTCGTCGTCACTGACTCCCGTGTCGGCTGCGGCCGAGCTGGATGGCGGAACGTCCGTGGGCGTCGGTGAGAGTACGGTCGCGGCTGGAGCGTCGTGGTGTGTGAGGGCGAAGGTCACTCCCCCACCAAGGCCGACGACCGCTACGAGACCGCCGACGAGGACGGGCCACCGGGACCGACCGGTCGCCGAGTACATGCGGGGCATCAGCAGCTCCGCCTCAGCCCGCGAGGGAGAGCGTGACCCCGACGATGACCGCAAGCGCGGCTAACCCCACAAGGGAGATGAACGCCGCCAGCGCCTTCGCCTTACCCTGCGCATGCGCTTGGGGATTCGGGTTGAGGTCCCCTGATGCCCCGGCCATGGCCACCAGACCGCGGATCAGGTAGACGATCGCCACGATGATCGCGATCGCCCAGATAGCTGCGATTAGCTTCTGCCACAGCTCCGTGAACTGCTGGCCGCCGAAGGAGAAGTCCGGCACGATCCCGTCGATCGGGTTCTTGATCTGCGCAGCGAGGATGAGATGACGCATGGTCAGGCCTTCCGGGTGAGGTCAGTTGCAGGGGCGACGGCCTCCTGCAGGATGCGGACGACCGCCGCCGCGGCCGCCGCGAAAGCGTCGCGTGTGGACGGCGTGAGCGAACCGAGGGTGAGCTGGCCGCGCTCGGCGATGTGCGCGTCGTACGGGATCTCGAACAGCGCCTGCACGCCCGCCTCGCGGAGGAGCCGCGCGACCTCGTCCCGGACGAGATCGCTCTCAGGGCGGCCGTCGGTGAGCCGGATGGCGATCACCCGCTGTGCGAGCTCGGCCGCGTGGCCGCCGTCCTCGCGCAGCTCCTCGAGTAGCTGGATCGCCTCCAGCACCGAGTCGCCGGCGTTCAACACCGGGATCACCAGGACGTCCGCGACAGAGACGGCACCACGGAACGCAGATGAGGTCGGCTGGTTCCCGGTGTCCATGACACGGATGCCATAGAACTCGTCGATGACGCGCGACACCGCGACGACGGCCTCGCCCGTCAGGCGCTCCCGGCGTCCCGTGGAGCCGATCACGTTCGCGAACGAGGTCTGCGGAGCCGTGTATCCGGTGAGCTGCCCCGCTGTGCGGATCGCGTCCACGTCGCGTACGAGCTCGCCCACGCCAAGCCGCGGGGCTCCCTCGGCGCGGTAGCTCAAGGCCCCCGGATCGTCGGAGAACTCGACGATCGCGGTCGAGCCTCCGCGGATCGACGCGATGATGCCACCGAGCAGCAATGCTGTAGGCGTCTTACCCGTCCCGCCCTTCGGGTTGCCGACCAGGATCGACACCGCTCGGGTCCACGTCGCCTGGCGGATCGTCATGGCATCCCGTTCGCGGCGCTCTTCCGCGTCCGCCACCGCAGCCAGATCCGCCGCCTCGCGCGCGCCTGGCGCTACTGGCAGGCCTAGTCCCGCCAGCAACCCACGGAGGCCCATCGTCGCCCGACGCGGAGTCGAAGGGGTCGAGGCCGGCACGATGCCGCCGAACAGCACCGACGTCGATCGGTCGACAGGGCCGCGGGACAGATGGTCGCCGCCGCTGGCCTCCCTCGATCTGGGGGCGCCAGAGTCGTCACGAAGACCCAAGGTCGCCGGCGCTTCGATGGAGACGGCCCCGACCATTGCGGCGGTGTCTTCCTCCACGTAGTCGCTCGCCCGGGATGCGGCCCCGAAGGCCTCCCCCACCGGTACACGTGATGCCTCGCTCACCCTCGACTCCTCCCCAAACGGTCATCGGCACGACTGCACAACGCGCAGACGGCCTATGAAGACGAGACGCGCGGTGCCCGTCGCGCCCTCGCGCGGGGGCACGTTAGCGATTCGCGCGGCTGGAGGAATGAAGTTGTACACGGACCACCAACTGGCGGCGGCGCTTGGTGGCGAGGGGCGTGTCGATGCGCGAGCGACACGGTGGGTGCGGCCGCGCGACCACGACTGCTGTGGTGCTCTTGGCAAGTCACAATGGCAACAGCCGTCGCTTGGGCTGCAGGTTCATGCGCGAGCCACCTACAGTGACCCCATGACCCCTCACGAGAACCTGGAGACCAATTCGGCGGCGGCACTGCCGTTGAAGTCTCGTTGCCGGTTCTGTCAGACCACAGACGGCAAGCGCTCAAATGAGCATGTCCTGCGCAGGAAGTTTAAAAAGCTGATGTGGACCTTCCCGGACACCATGTACACCTACGTGGAGAACGGCATGATGCAGACTTCGAGGAAGGTCCCTGCCTCGGCCTTCGATGTTCGCGTAAACGAAGTGTGCAAGGAATGCAATGAGGGCTGGCTTGAAGACTTGGAAGACGCGGTGGAACCAATGCTGCTTTCCCTGGCACGCGGCAAGGAAGCGACGTGGAAAGATGACGATTGGGCAACCCTTGCGCTGTGGATGACAGTCCGCTGCATGCTACGCACTCTGACTGACCCAGAGCAGAATCGCGCACCCAAATACCTTTTCCAACAGGTATACAAGCAGCGACAGATTCCCGATGGCTTCATGGTCCTGTGGGCTAGGCCAGCGGGATATTTCCTTCCTGGAGGGAGGAACATGATGCGCTGGCACAAGAAGCCAGGCCATAAGCCAGGAGATCGCCCCAACGGCTTCGACTCAGTAGTGAGCTACGGTTTCAGTCGCCTTTACTTCCAGGTGTACATGTGCAGCGGAAGTCGTGCTTCCAAAGCCGAGACAGTGCGGAATGCGCACTACGTGGTCGCCCGCAATCCAGACGCCTGGATGATGATCCACCCAGAAGTGACAGAGACGCCGGCGCCGGACTCCTACCTGGATGAGCAGGAAGCATTGACGGCGTCAGCGGCGCCACAACGGCAAAACCCTAAGCTGAACGTCTGGGGGATCGAGCAAGCTCACGGTCCCTTTGGGGAGCGCCTGAGGTGACAGTGACGACCCGAGTCATAACCCAGCCGTGACGACGAGCCTGGAGACCGACGGCCTCTTGACGAGTACCCGCGATCAAGAGCTGGAGTAAATCCTGAGGACTCGTAGTGACTCCCGACGCGCGCGCGCGCAGGAGGCTCGGGCGAGAAGGGTGGCGCGCAAGCAAGCGCGCCAGGGACGGCACGACGCCGAGGACAGCTAGCTAGGGTTCTGAGATGGCCTTCTTCCTACTGTTGTGTCAGCTGTTCGGGCTTCCCGCTGTGCTGGCTGGGGTGTGGGACTTCATCACTGGGTTCCTCATGCCCGCCGCCGCCATCACCTCATCTGGCCTACTGGCTATCTGGCTACAGCAGAAGGAACAGCGTCGGCAGCACGATCAGAAGCTCAAGGACGACAAGAGGAGCGAAGATGAACGAGTACAGGCAGAGCAAGCCAGGATCGTAGAACGAGCTGTAGCCGAGCACAAGCACTTCATCGCCCATGCCCTCTCGACCAACGATGCGCTTACCGTCCAGGTTCTTGAGCTGGTGCAGAGTGCCACAGCCGACTTCATCATGGCGGAGCTACCAGGGTCCACTGGGGTTGGTATCTGGCTCGGCACCAAGCGCCTTCGAGCCTTCGCGTACGTTCAGGAGCTGGGGCACAGCACCAGCACGGCGTTCCTCATCACCAGCTACTTCGCGAATATCAAGACACTCTTAGGCATGTGGCGAATCGGAGCGATCGACACCGCCTGGTTCAGGGCCGATGAACGTCGAGTGGGTCTCGGCGCTTTCACACTTGAAGAGGAAGAGGCCATGTACCGCTCGACGATCGAAAGCTCCCAGGGATGGCCCTAGGGCGACACGGCTCACTTGCACCTGTAGTGCAGGCTTCGACCTAGGATCCGCCACATGGACCTTTGAGGACTGTGTAGTTCTCCTTCTTGGCGAGCGCGTCGAGGGTGGACACCTGCGTCGCGATGCTGTGTTAATCCTCGTCGACGTTCGAGAGTCGGGCGTAGATCACGGCACGGGTCATTGTCAGACGGTAATACCGCGGTGCGGGTGTTGAGCGCCGCCGGCTCGGTCGTGGCACGAGCGTCACCGCCCCTTGGGCGGTGCCTGCGGGACCAATCGTCCTAGAGGTAGCCAGTCAGCGCCATCGACAAGGTCTTCAACATCGTGTCCACCCGGTCCCGCTCCACGACGTACCGACGCGGCTTCCGATCCGGTTCCGACCGAGGCGGATCCAGCGTCACGACCCCGAGCTCCTCGAGCACGTCGAGGTTCTTCGCCACCATCGAGCTCGACAGCTCCATCTCCCGCGCCAGCTCCGGCCGCGTCTTCGGGCCATGCGCCAGCAGATGGCGGATCAGACCCACCCGTACGCGGCTGCCCAGGGCGTCCACGCTGATGCCGACCTCGGTGGGCAGGGGCGGGTCGACGCGTTTGGGCACCTCGCGAGTGTGGCCATTTCGTGCGCGCGTAGCATCTACTGGTCTATAAAGTACCAATAGGCGAGGAGGGGTCATGCGGGTTCGGATGCACGGGACGATCGTCGACGGGCCAGTGCTCGCGGACACGGAGGGTGGCGCGCTCACGGCGACCTTCACCTACGCCGACACCGCCGGCGTCGCGGCGTGGCCACTCCCCCAAGCCTGCTGTGAGGTCGTCTGCCGCGGTTCTCTCGCCGTTGCCGTCCTGCTCAACCTCCGCGCAGGCGCCCACGTCCGGATCGACGGCGAGCTCCGGCTACACCGCCCGCCGCGCACCGGGGAGGATGAGGATCTCGTGCTCGCCACGGTGGACGCACGCAGCGTGTCATCGGAGATGCCGCGTGTCGCGCGACTCGGATCGGACACGCCGCCGCAGTGACCTGTTTCTGAATCAGGCCGCCACTACTGTCCGAGACATGGCTGCACAGCGACACCACGGAGGACGACCCGCGAAGGGCGACCGTCAGGCGCTCCTCTCCCGGGTCCCCGCGCCCCTCGGCGAGGCCGTCAAGGCCCAAGCCGACATGCGCGACATGACAGTGAGCGACTACATCGCCGCACTGCTCGCGCAGAGCCTCGGCATGCCCGAGCTCGTCTCCAAGCCGCTCGCAGTCATCCCCACACGTCAGGAGCTGCCCATCGCGGACGTCGCCTAAAACGAAGGAGCCCGCCGCTTCCGCGACGGGCTCCTGCACGTGTTGTAGCTCTCACCCTCACTGCTTGCCGGCGCCGAGGTTCGAGCTAGTCCAGATCAACCAGCCTTCACAGGAGGTCTCTCTATGTCCGCGAGCATAACCCACGAACTTCGAGTTGTCGCCGAACACGCCACGGAATCTGCCTACGGATTCGGCGACACGGCCACCCGCCTCCGACTTAGTGGACCCCTTAATCGCCAGGCTTACGGCATGACGAGCATCCACGCCGGCACCCGTCGCAACCGACGTCCCACCGGCGAGATCGCCGTCCCCCGCAAGATCCGACTGGCACCCGAGACCGAGGCCGCCTTCCAGGCCGCAGCCGAAGCCTCCGGCAACCTCTCGATGTCGCTCTACCTCGAGCGCCTCGCAGCACAGCTGCGCACCGACTTGGGAGCACTGCCCGTGCTCTCCCCCTCGACCGCTTCCGAGGAGGCCGACACGAAGACGACTTAACGAATAAGAGCCCGTCGCTACCAACGACGGGCTCTTGAAGATTCGTAGCTCTGACCCACCTACCGGCTACCAACCACGGGTCCGAGCTCCAGCACATACCTACCGGCTACCAACCGGGGCTTTGCCATACCTCCAGAGGAGATGTCGCCATAGTAGCTTCATCGCGCCCGCAAGCGCCAGAACCACGACCTGAGAAGACCATCGGCGTGTCGCCGTCCGTCGACTCCGCGTGGGAACTGACGCGCCGCCTGAGTCCACGCGACCAGGTGCGCGCGATGATCCGCGACGCCTACGGCCGGCTGGACAGCAACAGCTACCCCCGGCTTCACCCGCTCGGCCCCGTGGCGCCGTCAACGCCGTGGGCGATCCGCCTCGCGGACTCCGCCGGTCGGTACCGGCTGCTGTGCTTCGACTTCGACGGTAAGGACAGCACGGGCGTCGTCCCCGAGCTCATGGAGCAGGCCCAGGACCAGGCCGCCGTGCTCTCTCGCACGCTCGACGAGCTCGGCATCGCGCACGTGCTCTGCCGCTCCTCCGGTGCCGGCGGCCGCCACGTCTGGATCGCCGTCGACGGCGGCGCCGAGGCCGCCCAGGTCGGCGCCCTCGCGGCCGCTGCGCACGCATGCTTCCGCACGCTCGACCACGGAATGCTCCGCAACCCGGCCGAGGGCGCCGCCCGTCCCCCGCTCTCCCCGCACCGCGACGGCACCAGCTCACGCGTCCTGGCCGGCGACGTCGCCGCGCTCCTGGCGCCGTCGACGACGCCGGCAGACCTGGACGCGCTGACCGCGCTGCTCCTCGAGCGGGCGCCGGCGCCGCGTGCCGCCGACAGCGCCCCGTCCGGCCCCGTCGACGTCCGCCACCGAGCGCACCGGGAGTTGAGCCGTGCGGGAGCTGCGCACATGGCCACGATCGACGGCGGCGGGAACCCGTCGTGGACGGGCTTCATGTGCCTCCTGGCGGCCGCGAACGCCGGATGGACCCTCGGCGACGTCGAGCACGCCGCCCGGACGGCGCCGGGCATGGAGCACTACCGGACCAAGAACACCGGCCGCGGCAGCCGCCGTACCCGCAGCGCGTCCGAGGCGCGCGAGCGCCTGGAGCGGCAGTGGACCAAGGCCCAGCAGTTCGCGGCCGTTCAGCGGCCGCTCCCGGCCCGGCGCGAGCCGCAGGACCTCACGGAGCTTGCGGCGATCGTCGCCGACGTCGATGCCATCCTCACGTCCTTCCGGGTCACCCCCGGCCGGTGGGGACGCAGTGAGGCCGATGCATCCCGCCGATCGATCCTCACCGCACTCACCTACTTCACGCTCCAGACCGGAAAGCGGACCGTGGCGGCCTCGATCCGGGATCTCGCCCTTATGGCAGGCCTCGGCCGCAGCACCGCGCAGCGGGCCCTCCAGGCCCTCACGGAGGCCGGATTCGTCATCCGCGTCACCGCGGCTGACGCCGGTAACGCCGCCGAATGGCGGGTGACCTGGCGAGTTTCCACAGCACACAGTGAAG
Source organism: Clavibacter sp. GW821-FHT01D01 (assembly GCF_059422605.1). Taxonomy (NCBI): domain Bacteria; kingdom Bacillati; phylum Actinomycetota; class Actinomycetes; order Micrococcales; family Microbacteriaceae; genus Clavibacter; species Clavibacter sp. GW821-FHT01D01. The sequence goes on along the minus strand of NZ_JBWKXC010000012.1, from coordinate 49,105 downwards.
TTGGGTCACAACCACTCGATAACCCCCGCCCCCCGGCCGAACTCTTCGCGCATCGCGCCGAGCTCGTCGCTCTCCTCGAGCACGAACTCGTCGACCAGCGACACGACCTCTTCACCCGTCCCGGCCTGGGACACCTCGCCGGCAGGCTCTACGCCACGCTCGGCCAGCACACCGCCCTCACCGTCGACGGCGCCGCTCGGATCCTGGGCGTGAGTACCCGCCACACCGCGACGATTTTCAGCCGGCTCCGCCAGCACCGCCTCATCAAGACCCACAGAGACGGGTGGGCCCGAGCCGTACGAGATCTCCGAGACGCCGCGGCCCGTGCCGTCGACGTCGCCGGGATCCTCGCCGACCGCGCCCACCGGTATCAGGCGGAGCGGGAGGTCTGGGCATGGTGGAACGCCGAGCTCACGACGATGCACACCACTCCCCGAGCCCGACCCCGACGCCCCACCGTGTCCAGCCGGCCCCTCTTCGCAGCACCGACCGCGGGCGAGCGCGTCTGGCCCCGCTATCCCCGAGCGGCCACCCGCGCGGACCACCGTGCAGCTCGAGCGCTCGTCCTCGACGGCGCCCTCAACCCCGAGGCGCGCTGGCAGTACCTCGGTGAGGTCGCTTAGTCTTTTTCGCCTCAGCTTTTGCCGCTTTCTTTTGCTCTCGATCCTTCAAATCGTTTGTATCAGTTCCGGTAAAGTAGTCTTGCGCCATCAAGGCTACGAGCGAGAGGGCGCCACCCGCATAGTAAAACCATGGAATATTGGACGGTAACGTAATTACTACGGCGATCACGGCCACAACTATTGCTACCCCTGCCGTGCTGTGTCGCTTGCTCGTCCAGCCTGCCGGATGGATGCTCATAACGAGGCGTCCCAGGCTTATGGCTACTGCATACAACAGGATGCCCGCGGATCTTACTACGCCGTTGTAATCAAATTGCGGGGTCGGGCTATTGCTTGCTCTTTGCAGCGCCTCCCAACCGCCGGACGTCAGTATTATAATGCTGAGGGCCGTTATTACTACGTTCCACCATCGGCCTCGTGTTTTCGATTTTGTGGTCGCGGGTTCTATTTTACGCATTTTAAAAGGCTAGCGAGAAGCGGTCACAAGGGTTTGTGATCTTGCTGGTTCAGGTGCCCCCACTTCGGGCGGGCCCTGGCGGGCGTGCAGTGTCGTGGCGGGCGTGCAGTGTCGTGGCGGGCGTGCAGTGTCCTGGCGGGCGTGCAGTGTCCTGGCGGGCGTGCAGTGCCCTGGCGGGCACTCCTGCGCCGGCGGGGCCGGCGGGTGAGGCCGTGCCGGCCCCGGGAGCCGCTACGCGGCGCTGAACCGCCTGTTTTTTTCGTCTGTCCGGCCGGTCATCCTAGTTCGCTCCGTGCCTGCGTGCCCAACAAGTCGGACGCGGTCGCAAGCTCCCTTATTCGCCCGACTTCTCGTGCACTCCGGCACTCCCGCTCTCTATCGATTCTCTTGCCGGACAGGCAAAAAATTGGTTGAAGGGGAGAGAGACCCCATGAGCATCATCGAGAACACCCCCACTACCAGCGGGGTCATCGAGCACATCGACCCGAACAGACTGGTCATCGAGGCGAACGTGCGACCCAGCGCCGCGCTCACCGTCGAGTTCATCCAGAGCATCAAGGCCAGCTGCGTCATCACGCCCATCCTCGCGCGACGGGATGAGCACGGAAACGTCCTCGTGCGGTCCGGGCAGCGCCGTACCCTCGGAGCGCGCGAGGCAGGTGTGGCCACGATCCCGGTCTACGTCATCGACGCGGACGAGACCACGACCGACCGCAGCGTTCAGCAGATGATCGAGAACGACCAGCGCGAGGCGCTGACCACAGCCGACCATGCGGCCGTTTTACAGCAGCTCTCCTTCGAGGGGCGCCGAGCAGAGGCAAGGCAGGTGGGCCCTCCCAGCGAGGGAGGGCGGACACGGCCGCCTGGCGGCCGGCGAGGGGTGATCCCCCTCGCGCTCCCCCGTGCGCGGACAGGCGTCGAATCGGTCAGCGCCGCCGGTGCCGCGACCGCAGGCCGATGACGATCATGGCGATCCCGCAGGCGAAGAAGACACCGACGAACACGAACACGGGCATGCCGCCCTTGCTGCGCCCGCTGGGATCGGCGACGCCGTCGATGAGGGCCCAGAGGCCGAACAGGAGGAACACGACCCCTCCCCCGAACGCCATGCCAGGCTGTGTGGTCTTCTCGCTCATCGCGGGCGTCTCCTCATGGGCCCGGGTATCCGTTGACCAGAGCGTCGATTGCGATATAGCCCCATCCGCCGAAGAAGACCGCGGCGACCAGAAGGATCAGTCCCCCGAGCCCGCCCTCGATCGAGCCTTGGCGGATGCACAGAATCGCGCCGATCACGCAGATGATCGCGATGACGATCACGACGATCGCGGTCGGGAGTCCGAAGATGCTCATCGTGTCCCGAGGGCGGCATGAAGGCCGGCCATGAGTGTGTTCGAGCCGAACCCGAGGATCCCGACGTCGAACATGCGCGCGGACCAGAACAGCCGTTGCTCCGCGGAGTCGCGGGCGATGTACGCCACCACCTCGTCGCCGAGCACCACCTCGGGCTCCGCCCGACGCTCGAACAGCTCGAGCCGGGACAGGCGCTCCGACGCCCGCACGATCAGCACGTGGCCGTCGTACGCGACGCGCACCGGCTCCTCGCGGATCCGCTTCACGCGGTCGTCGGTCATCAGGTACTCCACGCTGACGACGATAGGTGCCCGGGCGGAATCGACCTGTGAAATGCGGCTCGCCCGTGGATACGGTGAGTCCGTGCGCTCCATGTTGCCCCCTGTCCCTGACGCTGCGTTCGAGCCCTTCGACGACGGCGTCGGCGTCTTGTCCCGTGATGGTGTCCGGGTCGGTCACGTCGCCTTCGTGCGGGGGACCTATCACGGCCTGTTCGACCGGCAGTGGAAGTGGTGGATCTGGTACATCGTCGTTTGGGAGGACGGGACCCGGGAGCGGTCTCAGGAGGATTACGAGCCGTACCTCGCCCTGCAGGAGATCCAATCCGGATACCTGGAAGTGGATGTCGCTGCCGAAAGGTCGAGGACCGGACGGTATGACTTCGAGTGGCTCCCTCGCGAGGAAGCTCAAGCGACGAGGGTTCGCTTGGGGATCCAGGACAGCGACTTCTGATTGCACGCGCCAGGAGCGCTCCTGCTTACCGACGAGTGCCGCGATCCGCGCGAAGTACGGCGAGATGAGCTGGCGGCGGCTTCGATGAGAAGTGCGTAGGCAGGCTCAGTAGCGCCGCTCCCCCGTTGCCCACGTCCATGCATGCATGCATGCAAGAACTTGTGGGAACCAGCGATTGACAAAAGAAGCGCTTTGACCACACTACGTCAAGTACTTGCATGCTTGCAGGCAAGCCAGACCGCATGAAAGATGACCAGCGGGCTGGCATGCATGCTGTCGGGCATGCATGTGTGCATGACAGGTGGCATCTCTGCATACTTGCAGGCTGCCAACGCAGCAGGCATACTTGCTTGCATGCAAACTGTCATGGTGTACAGCGAGTCCGGCGGCGTCTCGAAGACCACCACGGCGGTGTCGCTCGCGATGATTGCCGCGACGCGAGGTCTCCGCACGCTCCTTGTGGACCTCGACCCTCGCGCCGCGTCGACGAAATGGCTGGACGTAGCGCCCACCGAAGAGGGACTGCACGTGGGTGCCATCCTCGGTGACGAGAACCCCGAGGGATGGGCAGAGGACATCGCCGTTTCGACGACATGGTCGGACCGCCTCCGTGTCATTCCCTCGGCGCGCAACGTCTCCAATCGCGAGGCGGACCGTGCCGACCACGCCGAGCTCCGACTGCGGACGTCCCTCGAGGATGTCCAAGCCGACCTCGTCGTCATCGACTGCCCCAATCGTCAGGGCGGACCCCTGACCCTGGCCGCGCTGAATGCCGCCGACACCGTCGTCTACGCGTCCACGGCTACCAGCGACGGGATTGACGGCGTCAGCGGTGCCCGACGGACGGTCGAGCAGTTCCGACACAGCCGCGCACGCATCGGAGCACCCGTCACGCTCCAAGAAGCAGGCATCGTCGTCGGGGGAGTGAGCGACACGATCATGTCCCGACCGGCGGTCGCGAGCATCGACGAGCTCCGCGAGACCGGCATGCTCCTTCTCCCTCTCGTGCCCCAGCGGGCGATCGTCCAAGAGGTCCGCCTCACGGGGGAGTGGTACGGAAACTTCAGGAAAGGGGCCCCCGTGCTCGACGCATACAGCGCCATCGCCGACCAGGTGATCCGATGACCGACACGCAGCCGGACCGGCCCGCTGACCTCCGTGCTCGCCGGCGCGCACAGCCCGCTCCGGACGAGCGGATCGACCCTGTCGACTACCGACGTGAGCCCGACTCGGTGACCTCGCCAGCTGCCGCTGCGGCAGCTACCCCCGCGGCGGCACCCGCAGCGGATTCCACGCCCGTGGCTGCAGCGGCCCCGGCCCCGGCGCCTTCGCGTGGCAACACCCGCCGCGAGGTCGCCATCCCGTTCAGCACCCGGCTCGCACCCGACGTGCTCGAGCTAATCGACCGTGCCGTCTCCGAAGGGCGAGACACCGGCGACGGGCCGCAGACGCAGCGTGCGGTGGTGGAGAAGGCCATCCGGGACGCATACCGCCGGCAGTGACCAGCCAGACGTACCGAACGAGCCGCGGCGACTAGCCTGATCCGGTGTCCGAGATGCTGCCGCTGCCGACCGACTACGCCAGCGTCCTCGCCGCGCTGAAGCAGCAGGTTCGAACGGCGCAGCTCACGGCGCAGCGTCGCGTCAACACGCAGCTCATCGAGCTGTACTGGTCGATCGGCCACGTCATCCTGGAGCGCCAGGAGGATGAGGGCTGGGGGAGTGCCGTCGTCGCGCGCCTCGCCGGAGACCTCCGCGCGGAGTTCCCCTCGATGAAGGGCTTCTCCCGTTCGAACCTCTTCTACATGCGCGCCTTCGCGGAGGCGTGGCCCGACCGTGCCGAAGTTGTCCAACAGGCTGTTGGACAACTTCCCTGGGGGCACGTCACCGTCCTCCTCGGCAAGCTCGACGACCGCGCGGCACGCGACTGGTACGCAGCTCGCGCCGCCGAACACGGCTGGTCGCGCAACGTGCTCACGAACCAGATCATGAACCGGACCCTCGAACGGACCGGGGCCCCGCCGACCAACTTCGCCGGCCAGCTCGCCCCCGCCGACTCCGACCTCGCCCGCGAGCTCGGCAAGGACCCCTACGTCTTCGACTTTCTCGACCTCACCGACGAGGTCTCCGAACGCGAGCTCGAGCAGGCGCTCATGGATCGGATCGTCGACACCCTCCGCGAGCTCGGCGCCGGCTTCGCGTTCGTCGGCCGGCAGGTGCACTTCGACGTCGACGGTGACGACTTCTACGTCGACCTCCTCTTCTTCCACACAGAGCAGCTCCGCTACGTCGTCATCGAGCTTAAGACCGGCAAGTTCGAACCCGCCTTCGCCGGCCAGCTGGGCTTCTACGTCGCCGTCGTCGACGACAAGATGCGCCGCGAGTTCCACCGGCCCACAGTCGGGATCCTCATCTGCGGCAGCCGAAACGAGCACACCGTGCGCTACGCGCTCGGACAGGCATCGGCGCCGATGGCCGTGTCGACGTACACGTACGAGACGCTGCCGGCGGCCGAACAGGAAGCGCTGCCGGGTGCTGACCAGATCATCGCCGCGCTGGACTGGACCGACGACGACACAGCAACCTGACCGTTCTCCGTCTCAGGACCTTGGTCTAAGCGCCCCAAGGCCAACCGGTGAAGTGGACCGTTTTGAGTTGAGCAGCCGTCGACCAGATCCGCCTGCGGATCATGGCCGAGCACGTCCCCTTCTGCGTCCGCCCCGTACGCTGACGCATATGTCCTGGGGCCACTTCATCCTCGTGTTCAGCCCCTCGTTCCTGGCGCTGATCATCGGCTACGTCATCGTCGGTCGCGCGGTACTATTTCGCCGTAAGGGGGTTCCCGAGAAGGACCCCCGGATCGTGCGCCTCGTCTGGGCTCTCATTGGGGTCGGTGTGCTCGGGCTCCTGGTCCAGTTCCTCGTCCTCGGCCCGCCGTGATCGTGCGGCGAAGCTGACGAGCCGATCGGCGTTCTGCATCATCCACGCCACCGAGGAGTTCAGCGAGTCCTCGCGGCGCACCCAGATCCGCTGTCCGCGCGCGTTCCGTGCGTCTGCGTAGATCTCGAACGTGAACGGGTCGCCGAGCTCCGCTCGTTGCCGCATCACGTACCCGAGGACCGGTTGGTCCTCGACCTGCACCCGCCAGTAGCCAGCCTCGAGGTGCGCCCACGGGTGCTGTCCCGTGCTGCGCACGAGGCTGTCGATGCCGTCGAGCTTGCCTTTGACCTTGCTCACCGGTGGTCTCCTTCGTCGATCGAGTCGATGTAGGAGCATCCGGCCACGCTCGTCGACCAGCGTATGAGGGCGCACCGACAGGGGGAGCGCACCTAGCAGCGTGAAGCGCGTGCCTGGAGTGAGGTGTGCAGGATCCCGGCCAGGTGTGCAGGATCCTATTCAAATCATGATTTGACCAGGACTTCGCTTCATCTAGTTCTTTTGCGCTCGTCGGCGCGTCGGGCTTGCCATCTGGCGGTAGGTGCCCTGAGACTGATCTGCAGGCCGGCTGTGCGGGCCTCGGAACCAGCGTCATCGGATCCGGCGGACCAGAGGTACACGAAAGGCCCACCTGGCAGTGGGCCTCTCGCAACAACTTTGATCATCCGCTCTTTGGTAAGAGCAACTTCGGATGGGTACAACATCCGTCGTGACAGGTAGATGTTATGCCACCCCCTTCGCTCCCTGCAAGGTGGGCTCTCCGAAGCACAGTTCCTTCCAATGCGCGCAGTAGCAGGAAGGAGGTGCAGCCCTTGAGTGACATTCCGAAGCCCAAGAAGAGCACCACCGACTGGGCACTGACAGGACTGGTTGGCGTAGCCACCCACATCGTCGCCCGGGTCGCGTGGGAGCTGCTCAGGCCCTACCTCGGGTTCTGATCCCAGCGATAGCGTGGCGTCCCTTCCCGCCCTCGGGCGGGGAGGGCGTCGCCGCCTGCCTCTACCGGTTGCGGAACAGCGCGATCAGCTCCGCGGAGATCCGCCCGCGCACGCCGACCTTGTGTCCGTTGTCGCGGAGCCAGGCGCGTGCCTCGCTGCGCTCGGCCGCGTCACCGCTCGTTGCGGCCTTCGACAGCGGCCGCGGCGCCGGTCCGCGGCGACCGCCGGCAGCCTTCCGGCCGGCACCTATATACGGCGCGAACGCCTCACGCAGCTCGTCCGCGTGCTCGGCGCCGAGGTCGATCTCGTAGTCCACGCCGTCGACGGAGAACGACACCGTGCTCCCGTCCTCTCCGAGGACGGTGCCGTCGATGTCGTCGACGAGCTGTGTGGTGGTCTTCTTCGCCATGCGTGCCCCCCCGGCAGTAGATAGGTGTACTCGGAGTCTAGGGAGCCGGGGAGATGCGGCCGGTCAGGACGGGAGCGGGTCGACGAGATCCGGCCGGTTGTTCCGCACGCTGTTCACGTCTCGGGTCACCTCGTAGTGCTCCAGGTCGTGCGCGACCTGGAGTGACTCCCGGTCGAGGAGCTTGAGCAGGTCCTCTACCGGCAGGTGGTCGCCGAGCCAGTCGTCGTAGGCGTCCGGCGTCAGGCACGCAGGCATCCGGTCGAGGACGTCGCCCGGTGCCACGTGCGCGTCACGGGTGATGATCGCCATCGGGAGGCGCCACTTGTCCGGGTCGTCCTCCTCCTTGGTCGGATCCGGCCAGGCGGAGACGATGCCGGCCATCGCGAGCGCGGCGTCCGGCTGATGGATGAAGTGCGGCTGCTTGCCAGTTTCGGTCACCACCCACTCGTAGTAGCCGGCCGCCGGGATGATCGCCCGCGCCGTCGCGAACGACTTCCGGAACATGGGCGACGTCGACACGGTCTCGATCCGAGCGTTGATCGGCTGAGGCCGCTGCTTCGTGAAGTCCTTCGCCCACCCGGGCACGAACCCCCAGTGCACGGCCGGCATCGACCGCTCGCCCTCGCGCTTGCGCACGAGCGCGACGTCGCGCGTCGGCGCGACGTCGAAGTCATCCCGCATCGGATCGAACGCATCCAGCAGATCGGGCAGGAGATCCCCGGAGGCCCGGGTCACGACGAAGCGTCCACACATGCGCTCAGCCTCGTCTACTTGCCCGCGGCGGCGCGCCCGAGGCGGCGCAGACGCACGACCTCGATCGTGCCGAGCGTGACCATGAGCGCTCCGGCGGCGACGAGGAGGACCCATCCGACCAGGACGCCGCCGCCAGCCGTGAAGGCAGCGTAGGTGCGCTCTCCGGCGAAGCCGAGGAAGAACACCGCGAGGCCGAACCACACCATCGCGTTCGTGATGCGGGCGGTCCGGGCGAGGTTTTGAGGCTGAAACATGCCCCTAGGATCCCAGTGCCCCTATGGGGCGTCTAGGCACGACAAGCGCCCGCGGGCTTACTTGAGAGCCCAACTAGTCGAGGGGCGGATTCACTGAATAATTGATGTATCGAACGTCGTCGTATTCAAGGATCCCTGGGTATGACGGTGCCCCATCGCGGTATCGGTGGTATGAGCGAGAGGTCGCGATGGAGATGGCGATTAGTAAGCGCTCCGACACGTCACGGTCCTGCACTTCGTAGCTGAACTCAACGTCATGTCCTGCGGCGCTACTATCTGTTACTTCTATTCTCCTTGGCGGTGCGGAACCGGCAAGAGCATTGATGTACCATAAGACGTCATCCCCGCGTGAGTCATAGGCGGAGCCCTTGAATGTAATTATATCCCCTACTTCAAGGCGACCCACGGGCGGATATATAGACGAGCTAGGATCGGCGATATTCCCCATATTGTCAGCAATGCGTTCAATACGCGGGTAGTACTGGTCGCTACCAGACCCGTTCGCGCTTCGATATTCAGTCACCATAGCTCTGATGTGTCCTTCCACTCCTGCAAGTAAGCGCTCCTCGAAAGTGACCAGCGGGCGACTATGTGCGAGGGCATTCCGCACATCTTCGACCACGCCGAAGTAGACTTCCGTGCGCTTCTTGTCATCAAATACGACTTTGAAATCCTCCCAGTTGCGAAGGATCATTGCGCTCATCGTGAACAACATCGAGTAATCAAGAAGCTCGGAAGACACGACGACGCCGTTTCTACGCTTGTCCTCCTCGACGCGCCTTTGTTCCAGGTCGTCAATAGATGGGGCTCCGGGCTTTGACAACCAAGCGCTTCCATAGACTTGCAATATGATCAGCCGTATAGCAGTTTCAATCGAATGTAATGCTTTCGCGGCGTCCATGGTTGTATTAAAGTCGTTTTGATCAGTGCCCGCAACTGCATTGGCGGGTTCGAGCCACCAGACTCGCGCAGGCGCAGGCGCAGGCGCAGGCGCAGGCGCAGGCGCAGGCGCAGGCGCAGGCGCAGGCGTAGTGCTCGTGTCGGGTTTGTGAAGTCTCGGCGCGGCGCTGACGCTGAAAAATGAGCCGGTGATCGTACCTGCGCCCGCGAGGCCGCCAGGCATGAGCATACGATTTTTGCGTTGGGGTCATGCCGGCGGATGCTATGCCTTAGAACGGCTCCAAGGCGCTTGCTCGTCGCCGTACGTGTCGAGTACAAGCTCACACCAGGTCCTAGCTGCGTTGAGGGCCAGGCGTGCGTGTCGTGGAGCCAATCGTGGCGCGGCCTGTTGGCCATGTCCAGCGCCGCCGCCCTTGTTGCGAAGCTCATTCACGCCAAGAGCAATGGCGCTGGCTCCGCCAAGTATTTTTCGCGAGGCCATGGTGGCATGCGCGTCTCGATCGAGTCCAGCGGGATGCAAGCCGAGTCGTTTTTGAACGGTTGCGACCAGATCAGGGATGTCCGCTTTGGGATCTACCACTTCTCCAAGTTCGGTCAGCACCGTCTTAGCTGTGGCTTCAATGAGTTCCTTACTGGCTCCTACGACGCCCGCTGGGTTCTCGCCAAGTAGCAGTTCCGCCCTGCGGAAGGCGTCGAGGATTCCGCTTGGATCGCGAAGGGTTGCAATGCCTGACAGTTCGCCTAGGAGCGGGCTAATGCGGTGGATCGTGCGATTCTGATCAATTTCCCATCCATCGCGCGCCAGCAAGCGCTTGATTCGCGCTAGATATTCGTCGGGAGTATCGAGGATTGTACTTTCGAAGACTCGGAGTGCTCGTGCAACGTCATCAGTGCGTGTCCAATCGACCGAATCCTCGTAGGAGCGCCACAGCGTGCGGCGCTCGCCCTGCTCTTGCTGCCCGCGGTTTGACGGAGTAAAGCCTTCGGCTTCCCAGTTTCGGCTTATGACAGCGAGGGTGGAGCCAGCCGCGTCGTCACGGAAGGCGGCTCGGATACGTCCTGGAATTAGATCGGGCACGGCGACATTGTAGGACGCTGTTGAAGATGAAGTCATCCGGTTGCCGCGGCACCGCGCGGCGACGCTTGGCGTCAGCCCCGCCGGCCGTCCCTGAGGGCGCTGCGAAGGAGCTCACGAAGCTGCGCACGTGCGTCCTTCTCCCGAGTGCTCGCCTCTTCGAAGTCGGCCGCCGTTGCGCGCCGTTCTCCCTCGAAGTACCACGATTCGGCGTTCAAGATGAGCTCCTCCACGCGTTCGAGGGCCCTAGCCCAGCGTTCATGCGCTGTGACGATGCCAGGGGATCCGTAGACGGCGATGAGGGCTTCTGCCTCGGCGAGCTCTTCGTGCGAGCGATCATGCGCCGATCGGGGTCGGGGAGCGTAGGGATCATTGGGCTCACCTGTCACGGGGTCGTGAGCACCCGCGCCCGGTATGCGCGCCTCTGTGAGATTGAAGATGGTGTCCGTGGCGCCTTGGCTATTGACGGTGACGATCTGGAGAGCTCGGGCTAGGGCCGTGGCGCTCTCGTGCGCGCGTTGTTGGGTAAGCGCGCTGCGATGGTTGAGGAGCGGGGCGCCGAGCCCCACGAGAACAGCCACGAGCGATGCGACGACGGCGGCCGCGCCGGGGTCGATCACGTGTCGACCCGCGGCAGCGTCACGGCCGTATCGTCCTCGGCCGGGTGGCGGTCCACTGCGCGGTAGACGGTGGCGCGGCCGATCGAGAACAGGTCGCACAGCTCACTGATCGAGTGATCGCCGGCCCGGTACAGGGCGACGAGGTGTCGTTCGGCGGCGGGGGAGAGCTTGGGCTTGCCGCCCTTGAGCTTGCCCTTCTTAGCGGCGACCTTCATGCCCTCGCGCGTGCGCGCGCGGATGAGGTCGGACTCGAACTCGGCAAACATCGCGAGCATGTTGAACAGGAGCCGCCCGGTCGGGTCGGTCGGGTCGTGCACGGATCCGCCGATGTTCAGCGCGACGCCCTTGGCCGCGAGTTCGTCGGCGATGGTGCGGGCGTCACTGATCGAGCGGGCGAGCCGGTCGAGCTTGGTGACCACGAACGTGTCGCCGGCCCAGCACGCCTCGAGCGCCTTCCCAAGCTCGGGACGGTTCCGGTTCGTGCCGGTGAGGCCGTGGTCGACGTAGATCCGCTCCGGCGTAATGCCGAGAGCGGTCAAGGCGTCCCGCTGCGCGGTGACGTCCTGTTCGTCGGTCGAGACGCGGGCGTACCCGATGAGCTGTCCAGCCATGGACTTATTGTCTCAGGTGGGGCCCCCTCGCCGGAATAGATGCCGGACCACCTACCTGTGTGGGTTGCGCCGATATGTGGCGGCAAAAGTGGGAGGGATCCTGTCGGCGCATCCGTGCGTTCGAGGATGAGCGCTTGGGCTCAGCCTCGCCATTGGTTCAGTGACTGCTGTATGGTCAGCGTATGCTGACACTTGCTTCACGGGTAGACGTGATGAACCGTCTCGGCCGGGCGATGGCTGACCCGACCCGTTCTCGGATCCTGCTGCACCTGCTCGACGGCCCGGGGTACCCGAGCCTCCTCGCGGAGGAGCTGCAGCTCACGCGCTCGAACGTGTCCAACCACCTCACCTGCCTGCGCGGGTGCGGGATCGTCGTGGCCGTACCCGAGGGTCGGTCCACCAGGTACGAGATCGCCGACGCGCACCTGACCCGGGCGCTGACCGCGCTGGTCGACGTCGTGCTCGCGGTCGATGATGGCGCCCCGTGCACCGATGACGACTGCGACGTGCCCTTCTGCTGTGAGACGAACGCGTGAGCACCCTGACGGCAAACGCCGCTGCCCTGGCCCCGGCCCGCCGCGTCGTACTCCAGCGCCGCATCCGGTGGATCGTCGCAGCCACCATCACTTACAACGTCATCGAGGCGATCATCGCGATCTCCGCCGGCACCATCGCGTCCTCCACGGCGTTGATCGGGTTCGGCCTGGACTCGATCGTCGAGGTCCTGTCGGCAGCCGCTGTCGCGTGGCAGTTCGCGGCGCCGGATCCGGAGAAGCGGGAACGGGTCGCACTGCGTGTGATCGCCGTGTCCTTCTTCGGCCTCGCCGCCTACGTGAGCGTCGACGCCGTGCTTGCACTGACCGGGATCCGTGAGCCGGACCACTCGCCCGTCGGGATCGTGCTCGCGGCTGTGAGCTTGGCGATCATGCCGTTCCTCAGCCTCCTCGAGCGCCGCACCGGCACCGAGCTCGGCTCCGCGTCCGCGATCGCCGACTCGAAGCAGACCCTGATCTGCAGCTACCTGTCCGCGGCCGTGCTCATCGGCCTCGTGCTGAACCTCACCCTCGGCTGGACCTGGGCCGACCCGGTCGCGGGTCTTGTCATCGTCGTGTTCGCCGTCCGGGAGGGCCTGGAGGCTTGGCGCGGCGACGCGTGCAAGACCCCGGTGTCTGCTCTCACAGGCGAGCGCGACGTCGACACCTGCGACTGCTGCTGACCGTTCCCACATCCACCGGTCGTCAGGCGTGGGTGTGGTGTTCGTGCTGGCTGTGCCGGGCGGGTTCGAGCTGGAACGTGGAGTGCTCGACGCTGATCGAGAAGTGCTCCGCGACGCATTTCTGGAGGTCATCGAGGATCTCCGGCGCGTGGCCGTCCTGGAAGCAGGACTCCTCCACGGTCACGTGCGCGCTGAGGATGGGCAACCCCGTGGCGACGAGGGACGCATGCAGGTCGTGGACGCCCGAGACGTGCGGGAGCTCGAGGATGTGGCGCCGAACATCGTCGAGGTCCAACCCCTTGGGGGTTGATTCCATCAGGACACCGGTGGTCTCGCGCAGCAGGTTGATGGTCCTCGGGATGATGAGGACGCTGATCAGCATGCCCGCGAGGGCGTCGGCCTGGCCCCAGCCGGTGGTCATGATGATGATCGCGCTGGCGATGACGGCGACGCTGCCGAGGGCGTCGTTGACGACCTCCAGGAACGCGGCCCGCATGTTCATGTTCGCCGACCGCCCCGCGGTCAGGACGGTGATCGAGGCGATGTTGCCGACCAGGCCGATGATGCCGAACACGAGCAGCTCTCCGGAAGGGACTGCGGGCGGTTCGAAGAGCCGTCGTGCGCCTTCGATGAGGGCGAACATCCCGACCGCGAGCAGGACGGCGGCCTGCGCGGTCGCGGCCAGCACCTCCGCGCGCTGGAACCCCCAGGTGCGCCGAGAGGTGGCAGGGCGTCGCATGAGGTTCGCCGCGAGCAGGGCCATGAACAGGCCGCCGGCGTCGGTGAGCATGTGTGCCGCATCGACCAGCAGCGACAGGCTGCCGGTGATGACGGCGCCGATGATCTCCGCGATCAGGATCGTTGAGGTGATCCCGAACGCGATGGCGAGTCGGGTGCGGTGAGTGTCGCTCTGCCCGGCTGCGTGGTCGTGGCCCGCGCCCATGTCACTGTCCTTCGTGGTGGTGGCGGATGACTCCGCCGACGGAGTGCTCGGCCTGGAAGATCGCGTCCTGCACGAGCTTGCTGGCGTGGTCGTTCGCGAGTCGGTAAAAGACCCGATTGCCCGCCTGCCGGGTCGAGACCATCCGCGCCATCCTCAGCTTCGCCAGATGCTGGGACACAGCAGTCGGGGACTTGTCGACGAGATCGGCGAGATGGTTCACCGAGAGCTCCTCCTCGCCGAGCGCGAGGATCATCCGGACTCGGGTCGCGTCGGCGAGCATGGAGAACACCTCCACCGCCACCTCGACGAACGCCTCATCCAGATGCTGCTCCTGCTCCTGCGTATCTTCATGCATGCGAAGATTGTGGCATGGTTGGTGGAGAGCGTCTAGACGAGTGCCCGCAGTCAGCTGTCCCGGATTGCCGTTGGCTACCCTGGGCCCTGATCGAGCTGGTCACGTGACGGCGGTTGCCGCGGAGGGAGATCCGATGTTCGTTCGGGCTTCCCTGCCGTCGCGCCTGCGCTGGACGGTTCAGCTCTGGACGATCCTCCTGTCCGTGACGGCCGCAGTGCTCGTCGCGGTCGTGGGTCTGCATGCTCTCGCCGATGACACCATCGACACGGCCGCAGCGGCGACCGTCGCCAGCTCCCCTTCGGTGCTGATGGCATCCGCCAGCGGTGCGCAGGACTCCGCGGCGCCTGTACCCGTGGACGCAGTCGGCGCCTTCTTCGCTGACTCTGGTGACGCGTTGACCTGCGGGTTGCTCGCCTTGCTCTGTGTTGCCGCTCTCGCTGCCCTGGTCATCCGGGTACGGGGACGTGCCGCACTCGCTCTTGCCGGCACCGGGCCGATGCCGCCTGTGCCTGTTCATGCCTTCTACCGCGACCGCTCGGTATTCGCCGGGCTCACCGCGTTGAGCATCGCCCGCATCTAGGAGCAGCTGCCCCGCTCCAGCTCGCATCTCCCGCCCACCACGGGCTCGGGGGTGAGGGCGCGCTCCTCCCGTCCTGCCGCTGGGCTGGCCTGTGCCTTCGTGGCGGGCCCCGAGGCACACGGTGCGCGCTCGAGTTCCCGCGCGGGAGCTACACGACGCAGGTCTCTCGCGGCGCGCACATACGTGCTGCACCGCCACCCGGCCTTGATCTCTCATCCGTCATCGACTTCACCCAAGGATCCTGAACATGCTGAAGAAGCAGCTCATCGTCGCCCTCATAGTTCTACTGGCCATCGCCGGCGTCATCATCGCGGTCGTCGCCTCCAACAGCACCCGCACCGACACCCCCCAAGCGTTGACGGCGGACCCCACCGTCGCGCCCACGACCGCAGAGCTCCTCCGCGAGGACACCCGGTACCTCGACCAGGTCGGTGACGACGCCATCACCGTGGTGGAGTTCCTCGACTTCGAATGCGAGGCATGCGCGGCGATGTACCCGTACGTCGAGCAGATGCGGGAGAAGTACGCCGGCCAGATCAACGTCGCCGTCCGGTACTTCCCCATCCCCTCTCACCGCAACTCCGAGAACGCGGCCGTCGCCGTGGAAGCCGCCGCGCAACAGGACCAGATGCAGGCGATGTACTCGAAGATGTACGAGACGCAGCTGGAGTGGGGCGAGAAGCAGACCTCCGAGGCGGACCGGTTCCGTGGCTTCGCCGAGGAGCTCGGCTTGGACATGACTGCGTTCGACGCCGCCGTGGCCGATCCGGCCACCCTGGAGCGGGTCATCAGCGACCGTGCGGAGGGAACAGCTCTCGGCGTCACCGGCACCCCGACCTTCTTCGTCGACGGGAAGATGATCGGCCTGAACGCGTTCGAGGACCTCGACCTGGCCGTGCAGAGCGCCCTGAACAATGGCTAACTCCAGCAAGAAGCGCCGACGACAGCAGCTCGCCGCCGGCCCGACCGTCGTGGCAGCTCCGCCCACGCCGGGACCGAACGTGAAGTCCGTCGCCGTGCTGGGGCTGATCCTGTCCTGTGTCGCGGGACCGGTCGGTCTGATCATCAGCCTGGTGGCGCTGATCCGGTCCCGCCGGGCAGGTGAGAAGAACACCGCGGCGCTGGCTGGGCTGATCGTGGGCCTGGTCACCACGGGCGCGTTCATCGGCGGTGTCTTCTACTTCCGTGCCGTTCTCGAGGGCGACATCGGCGTCTGCGCGGAGCTTGGGCCCGGCGTCCAGGACGGCATCCGCGGCACCTTCACCTGCCCGGGGACCTGATGCCGCACATCACCCGCACCCGGACATCCGCTCGCGGTCTCCTTGCTGCCGCCATCGCACTCATGGTGGGCATCGGTGTGACCGGATGCACGAGCAACGACCCTCTCGCGCAGCAGTACAGCGACGGGTCGACGAAGAACTACATCGCCGGCGACGGAACAGTCATCGAGATCCCGGTCGAGAACCGAGCCGACCCCATCGTGTTCCAGGGCGTCACCGAGCACGGGGACCCGGTGGCATCGACGGACTACGCCGGCCGGATCCTCGTCGTGAACTTCTGGTACGCCGAATGCCCGCCGTGCCGCCTGGAAGCACCGGATCTGGAAGCGCTGAACCAGCAGTACCAGGACCAGGGCGTCGCATTCCTCGGCGTGAACGTCCGCGACGAGGCCGACACCGCCCGGGCATTCGCGACCCAGTTCGGCATCACTTACCCATCCATCATCGACACCACCGACAGTGCCGTGCAGCTCGCCTTCGCCGGGAAGATCGCCCCCAACGCGGTCCCCTCGACGATCATCCTCGACGGGCAGGGCCGCCTCGCCGCGCGGGTGACGGGGCTTGCCGAGAAGTCGGTGCTGAACGCCCTGATTAGCACCGTCCTGGAGACCGCGCCATGACGTGGGCGGAGACCGTGTTCGACGGGCAGCTCCTGCTCGCGATTCCCATCGCACTGCTCGCGGGCCTGGTGTCGTTCGTGTCCCCGTGTGTGCTTCCGCTCGTGCCGGGCTACCTCGGCTACGTCGGCGGTCTCGCCGATGCAAACGCGACAACGGGCCGGCGGCGTCTCCTGCTCGGCGTGGGCTTGTTCGTGGCCGGCTTCGCGGTCGTGTTCATCGCGTACGGGGCTCTGTTCGGGGCCCTGAGCGTGTGGTTGCTGCAATGGCAGGACGTCGTGACCCGCATCCTCGGGGTGTTCGTGATCCTCATGGGTCTCGTGTTCGTCGGCCAGATCGGGATCCTGCAACGCTCCTTCACACCCCGCTGGCGGCCGGCCGCGGGACTCGCAGGAGCCCCGGTTCTCGGGGTCGTGTTCGGGCTCGGCTGGACACCCTGCTTCGGACCGACCCTCGCCGCGATCTCCGCACTCAGCCTCAGCAGCGGATCCGCGGGCCGCGGCGCACTGCTGGGGTTCATGTACTGCCTGGGGCTGGGGATCCCGTTCCTGCTCGTCGCACTGGGCTTGAGCTGGGTGACGGGATCGATCGCGTTCGTGCGCCGGCACATCCGCGCCATCAACCTCGCCGGCGGCCTCGTGCTCGTCCTCGTCGGCATCGCCATGACCACTGGGCTGTGGACGCAGCTGATCTACCAGATCCAGGGACTCGTCAACGGGTTCGTCCTTCCCATATGAGCACGCAGAGAGCACCGATGACACCCCACACCTGGCACCGTGAACGCTTGACGCCCTCACCGGGCGTGTACGTCGCGACAGCCCTCGTGATCCCTGCCGCGTACCTCGTCTTCCTCCCCATCAACGCCACCGCCGGCATCATCGTCGCGGCCGTGTTCTACCTCGGCGCCGTCGCGGTGCTGCTGCTGAACTCACCCATCGTGTCCGTGAGCTCGAGCGGGTTCCGGGCCGGCCCTGCCCACCTGCGGCCTGAGGTCATCGGTGGCGTCGCGACATACCGAGACGGCGCGGCGACCCAGCAGCGCGGGCCCGTGCTCGACGCCCGCGCGTGGACACTGTTCCGCGGATGGGTGAACCCCGTCGTCAGGATCGAGGTCCTGGATGAGAGCGACCCTGCCCCGTACTGGCTCATCTCCACCCGGCACCCCGACCGTGTCAGGGCAGCCCTCGACTCCCTCGCCGCGACGCGGAGCGGTGACTGACCGTGCCCGATCTGGATCCCAGCGTCCTGCTGGCGGTGACCGACGCGCCGCTGGCCACCGCGGCCGTGCTCGCGGTGCTGCTCGCCGTCGGCTACGTCGCGCTGTTCTACCGTGCCCGCCGGCATGGCGCGGCGGTCCCGAGGTGGCGGGCGACGCTGTTCGTGCTGGGCTGCGTTGTGGTTATCGCCGTCACCGCAACCGGCATCGACACCTACGCCCGCGACCTGTTCTCCGCCTTCGTGTTCCAGCAGCTCACGCTCATGCTGATCGTGCCGCCGCTGCTGATCCTCGGCTCTCCAGGAACGGTCCTCCTTCGCGGGCTGCCCCGCCGAGGGGCAGGCCTGATCGCGCTGCGCGCCGCCATCTCCGGGCTGCGGTCCCCGATCGCCCGAGCGCTCCTGCACCCCTTCGCTGTCGTACCACTGCTGGTGCTCCCGCTGTTCGGCCTGTACCTCACCGGTGCCGCCGACCTGCTCCTGGCCACCGACGCCGGGCGGACCTTCCTGCACCTGGCATTCCTCGCGATCGGCGTCATAGTAATGACCCCCCTCGTTTCGACCGAGCTTCTGCCACGCCGGACCTCCTACCTGGCACGCGTGGTCGACGCGTTCCTCGAGATGCAGATCCACGCCGCGTTCGGGCTCACCCTCATCTTCAGCAGCCCCCTCGTCTCGGCCTTCGCCAACCCGCCGGCCGAGCTGGGGTTGGACGCGCTGCGCGACCAACAGCTCGCCGGCGCCTTGGTATGGACCTACGGCGAGCTCCCGGTCCTGGTGATCCTGCTCGCGTCCCTCATCCGGTGGCAACGCCAAGACACCCGCCGTGCCGACCGGGCAACCCGTCGCGCCGACGTGGAAGGCGACCTCGACCTGGACCGGTACAACGCGTACCTCCGCACGCTGAACCGCCGCCCGCCCGACGCCCCGTGACCGCACAGACCCACCTCCACCAGCCACCTGAACCGAAAGCACCGCACATGCGCCCCTTCCGCCTCATGACCGCCGCCATGACCGCCGCGATCCTCACCGCCGGCCTCGTCGCCGCCGGTGCACTCCCTGCCACCGCGCACGACGTCCTCATCTCCACCGACCCCGCCCCGGACAGCACCGTCGATGGCACCAAGGACCGCATCACGCTCGTGTTCACCGAGCCGCCCCTCGCCGGGCTCGAGAGCGCCATCACCATCCAGGTCACCGACCTGGCCGGAACCGACGTGACCGACGGCACCGTGAACGTCGAAGGCGCCACCCTCAGCACCGGCGTCGACCTCAGCACCGGCGGGATCTACCAGGTGGGCTGGCGATCCGTGTCCGTCGACGGACACCCCATCTCCGGCACGTCGACCTTCACCTCGACAGGCGCCGCCGAGCCCGCACCGTCCGCGTCTGCTCCTGAGGCCACCCCGTCCGAGAGTGCCGAAGCCGCCCCTGCAGAGACCCAGACCACGGCCCCGCATACGGAGACGACGGCCGATGACTCGACCGCGATCATGCTCTGGATCCTCGGTGGACTGGCCGGGCTCTTCATCATCGGCTTGGCCGTCATCGGCTACTTCGGACGCAAGAGCGCTCGTGGACCGTAGGCATCGCCGCCGAAGTCACCCCGCGAGTAGCTCCTACCCTCCGGCAGCACGTCCCCTCCGTGGCGCCATCAGGACACCCATCGGGCGTTAGTGCTCGCCGGTCTTGCGGGTAGCACGCGCGCGCTTTTTCGCCTCCCGTCGCGCGCGTGCCTCAGCGTCCTGCGTCTTCTGAGTCGGGCTCGTGCGGAAGCTGCCGTAGATCGCGAATGCGAGCAGGACCAGAACCACCACCAGGGCTACCGGTGTGAGATACGTTGCGAGCACGTGGCCTCCTTCCTCACGCGCCGGTTGAGAGGGCTGGGGTCCTGATCTGGGCGACAGGCGTCGATCACGAGAGGCCGCGTCACGAGGTCATGTTGGTGCTAAGCCACTGGTAGGGGTCGATGCGTCGCGTGCCGTAGGCGAGCTCGAGGTGAAGATGCGGACCGGTGCTCGCGCCGGTGGTTCCCACCCGCCCGATCCGGTCGCCTGCTTCGATGACCTGCCCCGCGCGCAGGAGGACAGATCCGTACTGCATGTGCGCGTACGTGCTGCTGAGCCTCTCCCCATTGACCTCATGATCGATGATCACGTGCATGCCCAGTCCCGTGTTGGAGCTCACGACCTGCCGGACCACGCCACGCGCGACGGCTTGGATGGGAGCCCCGTTTCCGGGGTCCAGGTCCAGCCCCTTGTGGTTCGAGGAGCACCCGCCGCAAGGGGCCACGCGAGGCCCGAATGAGCCGGAGATTCGCGTGGACGTCGGGGTCGGCCACCGTACGTCGGTACCGGCCGGGACACGTCCCACCGCGTCCGCCGCCCCAGAAGGTTCGAACGTCTGAGCAGGAACGACGGGCGGCGGTGGCGGTGGCGGTGGAGGTGCTGTCGAGGTGAAGCCCGCTTCCGCGGTCACAGAGAACGTCGCACCGTCGACCTGAAGGGTCTGAATCTCCCCGGTATCGGGGTTTTGCACGGTCACCGCCCCTCCTTCGACATCGTCGGGCACCGCGTACGCGGGGAGGCCGTACGTCACAGCGATCGCCCCCGCCGCGAGCATCGCGACGAATGCGCTCGTCCACGGGTTCCGGCGTGACGTGTGCCGGGGCGCGGCCGGGGACGTGGTGTCCTGGAACAGGAGCGCGCGCTGGCGCGCCTCCTGCTGCCAGGTCGTGGAACGCCGGGAAGTGCTGTGTCGAGGGTCGGGGTGCTCGTACGTCGTTCTACGAGAAGCTGCCATGCGATCAGCACGGGATCGTCGGCCAGCCATTCTTCTTGCTGGGACTGAGTTGTGGTGCACGTAGGGCCTTCCTAGGGCGCACAGGCGCGACGGGGCATCAAGAGGGCGCCGCGGCTGCGAAAAGGTGGGAGTCGGGCTAGGAGTCGAGGAGGTCGCGAATGCGCGCGATCTCGGACTCCTGAGTGGAGGCGATGGCCTCAGCCATGGCGACGGCATCCGGGTTCTCGCCGTCCTGGATCTCCGCGCGGGCCATCGCGATGGCACCCGTGTGGTGCTCGATCATCTGAGTAAGGAAAAGCCCCTCGGCATCCGCGCCCTCCGCGGCGGACAGCTCGTCCATGTCGGCGTCCGACATCATGCCGCTCATGTCGTGATCCATGCCCGACATCGCCGCGACGCCCCACTCGCCCGCCCACGCGGACAGTTGCTCGATTTCCGGCAGCTGTCCAGTACGGATCTCTTCTGCAAGAGCCGTGACCGCCGGGTCGATGCCCTGCTTCTGCAGCAGCGTGTCGCTCATCGCGACGGCCTGCTCATGATGCGGCCGCATCTGCTGCACAAACTCCCGATCCGCGTCGTTCGCTTGAGCTTCGGGGGTTGCGTCAGGTGACACCGGCGAGGTCACGGCCGGGGCGGGAGCGGATGCGCCAGTAGCGCATCCGGTGAGCGTCAGCGCAGATGCGACGGCGACGGCAAGTAGGTAGGTGCTCTTCTTCACGATCTGATGTCTCCTGTCCATGCGTGGTTGATGGCAGGGCAGTGCGATCGCAAGCGCGACGCAACCGCCCCGTGTCACGGGGATGCAGGACGGATCAGATGCGGAACACCGACAGAGACGCCGGCGTGGGGGGAACAGGGGGCCACGAGCACCGTGGGATGGCGCGCACGACAGCGGTGGCAGCGGCGAGGAGACGCCGGAACCAGCGGGCGACGGCGGCGGGGCCAGCGATGGTGACCGCGGCGATCAGCATCATGAACATCGCCACCGCCCCTTCCACACCTCGCAGCAGCGCATCAACGGGAGACGATGCGGGTGCCTGGTCGAGGCTGGTGACGGCGGTGTCGGGAACGAACGTCGCCGCACGGGCATCAGCGACACCGTGACCTGTTCCCGCAGCATGCAGATCGGTCGCGGCATGCGAGTGCGACGCGCTGACGGGCTCGGTCTGCATCTGCCGGGCGGAGCTCATCACGGCGCAGCACAGCACGACGGAGACGAGAAGCAGCGCGCCGACCAGCATCCGAGCCCACCGCAGCAGCACAGGTCGCTGCGAGGTCGAAGACGACGAGGTGGACACGTCATCTCCTCTCATCAGCCAACGCGAACCCGGCGTACGTTACCCGACCGTGATGTGAACACCGACCAGTCGTCATGTCTTCGCTGGCCGTTCTCGTGTGAGTCGCATCGATGAGTGGCGACGGATCGTGAGTGCTATGAGGCGGCGAGCGGTCTTGGGGCCGTGCGGGCCCGCCGGAGGAGGCGAGCCCGCAGGGCTTGGAGGTCATCGGACGTGGGTGCTGAGCCACTGGTAGGGGTCGGTGCGCTTGGAACCGTAGGCGAGCTCGAAGTGCAGGTGCGGGCCCGTGCTGGCACCGGTGGTGCCGACACGTCCAACAGGGTCGCCTGCTTCAACGACCTGTCCGGCGCGCAGGGGGACGGACCCGAACTGCATGTGGGCGTACGTGCTGCTGATCCGCGTCCCGTCGATCTCATGATCGATGACCACATGCACGCCGAGCCCTGTGTTCGAGCTGACCACCTGGCGAACGACTCCCGCCGCGATGGACTGGATCGCGGCGCCGTTCCCGGGGTCGAAGTCGAGGCCCTGGTGGTACGACGAGCACCCGGAGCACGGGGATACACGAGGGCCAAAGCCACTCGAGAGCCTCAGCGACGACGGGACAGGCCAGCGCACCTCGGTGCCTGCGGGAACGTTGGACAGCGCGGCGCTGGAACCGGAGGTGGTGCTGAGCGTCTGCACGGGAACGACGGGCGGGGGCGGCGGAGGTGGCGGCAGCGTAACGGAGAAGCCTTGCTCACTGGTGACCGTGTACGCGGCTCCGTCGACTTGCAGGGTCTGGATCTCACCGGTCGCGGGGTCGTGGAAGGCCACGGCTCCGCCAGCGATGTCGTCGGGAACGGCGTAGGCGGGGAGGCCGTAGGTCACGGCGATCGCGCCGGCGGCGAGCATCGCGCCGACGGCGGTCTTCCACGGGCTGGTACCGGTGCGGCGGCCGCTTGCTGCCGGTGCGGTGTTCGCCTGGATGGTGCGGGCCCGACGGCGCGCTTCCTGCTGCCAGGTGAGAGACCGGCGGGTGACCGGGGTGGGCTCGGGGTGTTCGAACGTCGTACGTCGTGCGGAGGCGGCGTGGGCCGGCGGAGCAACGCGGGCACGGCGCCCGCTCGACCTACGCATGGGGGGTGTGTCGTTGTGCACTAAGTGCCTTTCAGAGGGCAGGCAGGCATGACGGCATCACGGTGTGACCGTCCGCACTGCGGGAAGCGAAGGAGGAGAGGGCGCTAGGAGCCGAGGAGCGCGCGCATGCGGGAGATCTCGTCCTCCTGCGTGGTGACGATGCCGTCCGCCATCTCGATGGCGTCCGGGTTCTGGCCGTCGTCCATCTCGGTCTGCGCCATCTCGATGGCACCGGTGTGGTGCTCGATCATCTGGGTGAGGAACAGCCGCTCAGCCTCCGTACCCTCGGCGGCGTCGAGGTCCTGCATGTCGGAGTCGGACATCATGCCGCCCATGCTGTGGTCCATGCCGGACATCTGATCGATGCCCCACTGATCCGCCCACGCGGTCAGCTGCTCGATCTCCGGCACCTGCGCTTCCTTGATCTCCGTCGCCAGAGCAGTCACCTCGGGGCTGATGCCGGTCTTGGCCAGGAGCATGTCGCTCATCTCGATGGCCTGCTCGTGGTGCGGGCGCATCATCTGCACGAACATCTCGTCCGCGTCGTTGACCTGCTTGCTGGTGGCCTCGGCGAACGCGGAGGTACCGGCATCGGGTGTCGTTCCGGTACTGCTGGCAGCGCAACCGGTCAGCGTCAGCGCAGCCGCAAGGGCGATGCCGGCGCGAAGCAGAGGGGTGGTGTCCTTCATCATCTGTCTGGTCCTGTTCATGCGATCGGGATGGCAGGGCCACGCCCGTGCAGCGCACAGCGCCACGGGTGAGCCCAGGTCTCTGGTCGATGCAGAACGGGTCAGATGCGGAAGACAGACAGCGCGGCAGGCGTCGGCGGAGACTGCGGCCATGCCGTCGTAGAGGCGATGCGTGGAAGAAGCCGACGACCCAGCGGGTCGTCGCCATGAGGGGCGCTACGGAGCGCGTGGAGGAGCGCGATGCCCAGGGCGGCGAGGAGCATGATGCTGGCAGATGCGGCCAGGACCACGCCGCCAAGCGTGCCGGGAGAGAAGACGTCGGATGCAGGCGCTTCGGTGACGAAGGCTGGTTCCACCGCGACGTCTGAGCGGCTGTCGGCGACACCGTGGCCAGTGCCGGCCGCGTGCAGGTCATCGGCCGCGTGCAGATGTGGCGTACCGAGCGACTCGCCCCAGCCCTGCGCGGTCGGGCTCATCACGACGAGGCCGACGACCACTGCGATCAGAGCCACGAGCTTCACCAGCAACCCGAGCAACGGAGTCCTCGCGAGGCGGTCATGCAGGGTCGGAGTCGACACGGTGACCATGCGAACCCCTTCCTGTTGCCGCTGATACTCGGCGTACGTTACCCGATCGTGATGCCAACACCACACGGACCACAGGTGTTCACACTCACTTGCCTGCTACCCGCCACCACCGCCCACACAGGGTGACGCCCGCCGCACTACAGCTCCGCAAGCGTACCCCAGGGGGGTATCGCAATACCCCAGGGGGGTATATGTTCGGCGGCATGGACGATCGACGATCTAGCTCTTCTCCCGTGCAGACGCAGCATCAACACGCGACTTCGACGACGGGCGAGCAGCACGCATCCGCTGGCTGTACGTCACACGAGCACCACGGCGCGGCGGGCGGCCACGGCCACGCGGGGCATGGCGGCGAGCATGGCGATCACGTCGCGCAGTTCCGGCGGCTGTTCTGGATCATGTTGATCCTCGCGATCCCGGTCGTCGGCGCCAGCGGGATGTTCGCGATGATCCTCGGCTACACGCTCCCGGACGTCGCTGCCCTCGGCTGGGTCTCACCCGTGCTCGGCACGCTCATGTACGTCTGGGGAGGCCGCCCCTTCCTCACGGGTGCCGTCAGCGAGCTGAAGAGCCGCCGTCCGGGGATGATGCTGCTGATCGCGCTGGCGATCACCGTCGCCTTCCTCGCCTCGTGGGGAGCGAGCCTCGGGCTGCTAGATCACGAGCTCGACTTCTGGTGGGAGCTCGCGCTACTGATCGTGATCATGCTGCTGGGGCACTGGATCGAGATGCGGTCCCTCGCGCAGACCTCCTCGGCACTGGAGTCCCTCGCGGCGCTGCTTCCCGACGAAGCAGAACGCGTCGACGATGACGACGTCGTCACGGTACCGCCGTCCGAGCTCCGCGTGGGAGACATGGTCATCGTTCGACCCGGTGGCCGGATCCCCGCTGACGGCCTGATCGTGCAGGGCACGGCCGATGTGGATGAGTCGATGATCACCGGCGAATCGCAGCCGGTGTCCCGAGCGCCGGGATCCCGGGTGGTCGCCGGAACCGTCGCGACCGACACCGCGATCCGGGTCCAGGTCACCGCGATCGGCGATGACACGGCGCTGGCCGGGATCCAGCGGCTCGTGACCGAGGCGCAGAGCTCCACCTCGCGCGCGCAGCGTCTCGCCGACACCGCCGCCGGGTGGTTGTTCTGGTTCGCCCTCGGCGCCGGGATCCTCACCGCGATCGCGTGGACACTGCTCGGCCGGCCCGAAGACGCGGTGATCCGCACCATCACCGTCCTGGTCATCGCCTGCCCGCACGCACTCGGCCTCGCGATCCCCCTCGTGGTGTCCATCGCCACCGAACGCGCCGCCCAGGCCGGGATCCTCATCAAGGACCGCCTCGCACTGGAGACCATGCGCACCGTGGACACGGTCCTGTTCGACAAGACCGGCACCCTCACCAAGGGCGAGCCCACCGTCGTCGACGTCCTCAGCACCGGACGACGCGACGCTGACCATGTCCTCGCCGTCGCGGCCTCAGTCGAGGCAGACAGCGAACACCCGCTCGCCCGCGCCATCATCACCGCCGCTACCCGGCGCGACCTCACCGTCCCCCGCGCCACGGGCTTCCAGGCATCGACCGCAGTCGGCGTCACAGCACAGGTAGAAGGAGCGACCGTCAGCGTCGGCGGGCCGGCGATGCTCGACTCTCACCACGCGACCCCGCTGGATGGGGCGAAGCGGTGGGCGCAGGAAGGCCGCATCATCCTCCACGTCCTCGAGGACGGGGACGTGATCGGCGCGATCGCTCTCGCGGACGAGGTACGCGAGGAATCTCGGCACGCTGTCCGGGCCCTTCACGACGCAGGCGTGCAGGTGGTCATGATCACCGGCGACGCCGAAGCCGTCGCGCACACCGTCGGGGACGAGCTCGGCATCGACCGGGTCTTCGCCGGCGTCCGACCCGAGGACAAGGCCGCCAAGGTCCGCGAGCTCCAAGACGAGGGCCGGAAGGTCGCGATGGTCGGTGACGGCGTGAACGACGCCCCCGCCCTCGCACAGGCCGACGTCGGCATCGCGATCGGCGCCGGCACCGATGTGGCCATCGCGTCCGCCGGCGTGATCCTCGCGTCCGACGACCCGCGCTCCGTGCTGTCCGTGATGGAGCTCTCCCGTGCGAGCTACCGGAAGATGAAGCAGAACCTCTGGTGGGCCGCCGGGTACAACCTCATCTCCGTCCCCCTCGCCGCAGGCGTCCTCGCGCCGATCGGGTTCGTGATGCCCATGTCCATCGGAGCGCTGCTGATGAGCGCATCCACCATCGTCGTCGCCGTGAACGCGCAGCTCCTTCGCCGGCTCAACCTCACCCAGGCGCCCGCGCAGCACCGCTGATCAGCGGAGGCGGTGCGCGGACACGCGAGGATCCTTGACGCCCATGACAATCGCAAGTCGTAGGCTCGCATCGCCTCCTAGGGGATCGCTATGGTGACACCCCATGGCCGACAGGCACCAGATCCGCGTCTTCACGACCGCGGATCACCCACAGACGGATGATCGCTCCGCCTACGAGCGCCACGATGATCTCTATACGATCAGCGCGGCCGCACAGCGAATCCACGTTCGCCGGGCCACCATCCGCTCCTGGATCCAACGCGGCTTGCTGCCCTATCGACAGCGCGAGGGCGACCACGCGAAGTACGTCCAGCTGCGCGAGCTCCAAGCCGCCTTCCGCAGCCAGATCACCGCGCGCGCCATCCGCCCGCGCGATGAGACCGGAAGATTCATCCCATGGAGTTGACACGATCCATACCGTCCACCCCACCCTGTAAGCAGTGAGGACTGCGCCCGAACGCCCTCTCTGGACAGGGCGAGGCTGCACCGGAATGGCAGCGCGTCACATCGAGCGTTACCCCCTAGGTGCGGATGCTTGACAAAAAGGGCAATCGGGGTCGGTAGACTCGCGCGACGTCGTGCAGGATATCCATGCTCGACGACCTGCAAGTTCCTTCTCCGCCACCCGCCCGTCGGGCGCCGAGCAACTGGCCGAGCAACCTCCAGGCCGCGGTACTTTCCCCGTAGAATGAGAGCGTCGGTGGAGGCCTCTGCCCACCGCGTCTTTCCTGCTCAGGCCCGCAATCATGCGGGCCTTTCGTGTTCGCAGGCCCGAACTGCTCCGAGCGCATGTCCGCGCGGGACCTGTGACTGCCTCAAGATCGACGCGATCTGCGGTTCACCGGCGCGCGCTTGACACCCGTGTCACAGTGGCTCGATACGCTCGAGCGACGCTACGTGCGGTCGCCGTGCCCGACTTTCCACAGACACCCCTGCTCCTACAGCCAGCCCCGACGGGCTGGCTTTTTTCATGCCGAGGCTCGAGTCCAGCACGAGCCAAGAACTCGTCAGCAACTTCGCCGTCGTGCGGCGTAGTTCCCATCAGTTGAGCAGCGCCGTCCACTTGGCGCTCTCCTCTTTCGTCACAGCAACAGCCGTTGCTGTCACGCCCAGAACTCATCGCGCCGACCGGCACGATGTCATACGAGAGCGTTCACGCTCTCGGCCCAGTGGAGGTACGAATGCCGGACCTGCTTCTCGGGTGGCTCATGCAGGATCTCCCCACCGTGGGAGGGCTCCTCTTCGTCGTAACTCGCTTGTGGACTCGCGTCGTCGAGACCATCGCGGTGTTCTGCAAGAGCGACAAGCCCAACCAGCGCCTGGTGGACCTGCAGAACGCGCGCGCCAAGAGCGCCCGCCGACGCCGCTAGCCCGAAAAACGCACATCTCCCCTGGGCAGGGAGAGCTCTGTCTGCGAGCGTCTCGAAAAGCAATAGCTTTCCGAGACACCATGATCTTCCTGTCCGAGCCGCGTCGAGCGAGCCTGTTCGCTGGGCCTTTGACGTCTCGTCAAGTCATCTCACCGTGAAGTGTCTCGGAGAGCCCCGCGGCGGGTGTTTCTGAGGCAGACTGCTCGGGTGAGGCTTCTGGGATACACGCGGGTGAGCACGACGAGTCAGGATGCGCAGCTCCAGCTCGACGCGCTGGTGAAGGACGGCGTGCAGAAGCGGGACGTCTTCGCCGACGTCACCTCCGGCAGTCGGGCCGCGATCGAGCGGCCGGGCATGAAGAAGCTGCTCGAGTACGCCGAGGACGGCGACACCATCGTCGTCTGGCGCATCGACCGGCTGGGCCGCTCCATGCTCGACGTGCTCAGCACCGTGAAGCTCCTGCGCGAGCGCGGCGTGCAGATCCGGTCGATCTCCGACGGCATCGACCCGGCGACCACCTCGGGCCGGCTGATGCTGGGGATGCTCGCGAGCCTGGCCGAGTACGAACGCGAGCTCATCGTCGAGCGCGTGAACGCCGGCATCGCCGTTGCACGCGACAACGGGACCCGCTTCGGCCGGCCCTTGGCGGATCCGGCCGTGATCGCCGACAAGCTCCAGATCGCAAGTGATGCCCGCGCGCGCGGTCGAACGGCCGAGGACGCGGCGAAGCTCGTCGGGTGGAGCCGGGCGACGTTCTACCGGCACCAGTCGAACGCTGCGCGCGAGAGCGCCGCGATGTAGGTGCCGGTGTGGACGGGCTCGAGCGGTGGCGGATCCTTCGGCTGCATGTCGAAGACCAGATCCCGCTCGCAGCTCTCGCCCGCACCACCGGGATCAGCGCCCGGACCCTGCAGCGCTGGCACCAGCTCTACCGCGTCGGCGGCATCGCCGCCCTCGACTCCCACGTGCGGGTCGACTCGGGGCGGCGGCGGACCGCGCCGGCGACGGTCGCGTTCGTCGAGCGACTGGCGCTCACCAGGCCCCGCCCGAGCATCGCGACCCTGCACCGGCTCGCCGCCGCGGACGCAGAACTCCGGGGTGATCCGGCGCCGAGCTACTCCACGGTGCGGGAGATCGTGCGGGCGCTCGACCCCGCGTTGGTGACGCTTGCTCTGGAGGGGCCGGCGTCGTATCGGGATCGGCACGAGCTCGTGTACCGGCGCCGGGCAGAGCGCCCGAACCAGACGTGGCAGGCCGACCACACCGAGCTCGACATCCTCATCGTCGGCGCCGGCGGGAAGCTCGATCGACCCTGGCTGACCGTGATCATGGACGACTACTCCCGCTCGATCTGCGGGTACACCGTCTTCACGGGCGCCCCGTCGGCGATGAACACCGCCCTGGCGCTGCGGCAGGCGATCTGGCGGAAGCCCGATCCCGGCTGGGCGATGTGCGGGATCCCCGACATCCTCCACGTCGACCACGGCACCGACTTCACCAGCCGGCACCTCGAGCACACGGCCGCGGAGCTTCGGATCCGGATCATCCACTCCACCGTCGGCCGTCCCCAGGGTCGCGGGAAGATCGAGCGGTTCTTCGGCACCATCACCACGGAACTGCTCCCGCTCCTGCCTGGCCACCTCGGCCCCGGGAATCGGCGCCCGGATCCGGTGCTCGACCTGGCCGGCCTCGACACGGCCATCGGGACCTTCATCGCCACCTACAACGACCGCCCACACAAGGAGCTCGGCACCACGCCCCGGACAGCGTGGGTCGGCGACGGATGGCTGCCACGCATGCCGGAGAGCCTCGTGGAACTCGACGGGCTCCTACTCACCGTGCCGAAGAGCCGCATCGTGCAGCGCGACGGGATCCACTTCCAGGGCCAGCGGTACCTCGCCCCCACCCTCGCGCCGTTCGTCGGCCGGACCGTGACCATCCGGTACGACCCGCGCGACATCTCCGAGATCCGCGTCTACGACCACAACACCTTCGTCTGCATCGCCGTCGACGAAGCCCACCCGAACCTGCGGATGAGCCTCCGCGATGTCGAAACCGCACGCCGCGCCCGCCGCAAGCAGCTCCGCCGCGACCTCAACGACCGCATCCCCACCACAGCCAGCCGCGCCGAGCTGCCCACGACACCGGCATCGTCGCGGCGGCCGCGGCTGCGTACCTACGAAGAGGACGGATGATGCCCGACACGTTCATCACCACGAAGGAGCACCGGCGGTTCGTCGAGTTCGCCAACGCCGTCCGCAAGGAGCAGACCATCGGGATCTGCCACGGCGATGCCGGAGTCGGGAAGACCAACTCCGCTCGCCGCTACGCGCACTGGGATGCGCTGGAGCCCTACGTCCAGGAGTGGGGACGCCGCGGCGCCGACGACCCGAAGCTCGACGCCGCCGCGAACCGTTCGCGCGCCGTGTTCTACACGCCCGAGGTCCTGCCTCGGCCGAAGGACCTCATGAGGGAACTGGACCGCTGGACGGTCGACCTCGGCATCAGGATCGAAGACCACCAGCGCACGATCGGGAAGATCACCGGCACCGGCGGCGACGCCCGCCGCTGGGTAGAGCTGCTCATCATCGACGAAGCCGAACGCCTCACACCCACAGCCCTCGAGCTCCTCCGCGATCGGCACGACCGCGAGCACCTCGCGATCATCCTCATCGGCATGCCCGGCATCGACCAACGCTTCCGCCACTACCCCCAGCTCTACAGCCGCCTCGGCTTCGCCCACCGCTACCGCGCCCTCGGCCAAGACGAGCTCCTCTTCGTCCTCGACCGCCACTGGAAGCGCCTCGGCTACACCCTCAACCCCGACGACTTCACCGACGCGCAAGCCATCGCCGCGATCCAACGCATCACCCGCGGCAACTTCCGCCTCCTCGAACGACTCTTCCCGCAGATCGCTCGCGTCCTCAAGATCAATCAGCTCGAGACCATCACCGACGACGTCATCGAAGCCGCCGCCAGCATCCTCGTCACCGGATGACGACACCGAGCGGCAACAAAAGCGCGCCATGAAGCGGCACCGCCCACATACCTGAGACGCAGGATCCCGCGGCTGACACTCAGTGACGAAGTGGTCCGGGGAGGGATCCCCTGCCGGACACCATCAGTGTCCGAGATCAGTGGTCCATTGGTCACGTGATGGAGCTGTTGAACGTCTTGCGAAGATCGCAACTCACTGAATAGAGTTGCGACCATGGCAAACGAGTTCAATGAGGATCGACCGGACGCCCACCCCGATGCAATGACGCAGGCGGGGGCTCGCGCGACCCTGGGAGACATCGAGCAGGACGGAGCGACCCTCGCGGCGCGCATCGTCACGCCGCAGTGGTACCACCCGGCTCTGGGTGTCATCACCGGCGTTTTCGCCGGCGCTCACGCGCTTCCAGGTGCTTGGCCGGTAGTCGCGATTGCGATTGGCATAGTCGCCATTCCGGTGCTCACCACTACCTATACCCGTCGGTACGGTGTCGCCGTCTCCAAGCCGACCGGTCCGGGCAGCCGGCGTCTGATGCTGGTCATGCTCGCCGTGCTCGTTGCCGCGATGGTGTCGAGCCTGGCGATCAAGCTCGTCGGGCTCGAGCCGGGGTGGGCGCTCGTCCCAGCACTGATCACCTTCATCACGACGGTCGTCGTGGGGCGGCGCTACGACAGCGCGCTTCGGCAGGAAATCGCTGCGTCGAGCGATGTGCGGCTGTGACGAGCGCGGCCGAGCCTGCGTTCAGCGAGGTCATCCACGCGCCGCTGCGCCTCCGGCTCTGCGGTTTGCTGCGCCACGTCGACGAGCTCGACTTCGCCATCATCCGCGATGCACTGCAGATCGATGACGCAAAGCTCTCCAAGCACCTCAAGATCCTCACCGACGCAGGGTTCATCGCGCTTCGCAAGGAGCGCTCTCCCGCGCGCAACGACGCGCGGCGGGTGACCTGGGTCAAGCTCACACCCACCGGCTCCTCCGCGCTCGAGGCACACCTGGCAGCCCTCGCCAGCATCGCCAACGGCACACCCGTGAACTAGCGTCTCCGGTCGCGGATCCGCAATTCCCATGCCTTCGGCGGAGGATCTCCTACTGGATGCGGCTTGTCCACCGTCTCATGGCACCGGCGAGCAAGAGGACGACGCCGAGGAGCATGACGGCCATGGCGACCATCATCACCGTCGCATCGCCGTCGAGCATCGAGCATCCGGCAGCGGTGTCCTCGTAGGGGCAGGTCCGCCACGGCTGGAAGAAGTACAGCACTGTCACGGCCGCACCGATGAGCGTCAGAGCGGCACCGAGGGCGAGCCAGACGTTCCTTCGCATCATCACTATGACCCCGACGCTACGGACGGGACGCAGCCCGCGAGTCAATCGACAGGACGATCTACCGTGAGCGTCCGGTAGGGGATGCCCTACCGGACCACCTCGGTCGGCGTCTCACGCACTTCGCACGCGCGAACCGTCAAGGTCGCGGGGGGCTGGTCATCGTGATGACGGTCTGTCCGTACGCCCCGGATGCCCGCTCGCGGAGCGCGAGGGGCACGTCCTCGAAGGAGTGCACGGCGGTGACGGGCGGATCGATGCTCTTCTCGGCCAGCATGGTGGTGAGCTCGTCGACGGTCTCGGCCTTCTCCGCGTCATCACGGAACACGGAGAGGACGCCGATCATGGAGTAGTCGCGCATGAGGAGGTCCCGGGCGTCGAGGGAGACGGGATCGCCGCTGGCGAACCCGACGATGAGGAAGCGCCCGCCACGCGCGAGCGTGCGGGCTGCGTCGGCGGCGGCTCGTCCGCCGACGGTGTCGTAGACGACGTCGACACCGCGGCCTCCCGTGATGCGACCGATGTCCTCCTGTGCCGAGGCTGCGCTGAGGTCGAGGACGTGATCGGCGCCCTGGTCGCGGCTGAAGGCGGCCGCGGAGTCGTTGCGCGCGGTGGCGATGACCGTCGCGCCCATGGCCTTCCCGAGCTGGATGGCGGCGGATCCCGTGCGTCCTGCTCCTCCGAGCACGAGCAGTACCTCGCCTTCGGACAGGTGAGCCCGGTGGCGGAGGCCGATGTGCGCCACTGCGAAGGAGCCCGGGAACCCGGCTGCCTGCTCGTCGCTGAGCCCGCCGATGACGGGCATCGCGCTCCACCCGGGAACGAGGGCGTACTCCGCGAACCCGCCGATGCCGATGTCCGCGCGGCTGTTGCCCGCGATCCGCGCGCCGACCGGGTGGGGGAACCCCTCGCCGGCGGCATCGACGATGCCGACGACCTCTTGGCCGGGGGACGCCGGTGGCTCGGGCAGGTACGGGTACTCGCCGCGGATCATCATGAGGTCGGGCAGAGCGAGGCTCGCCGCGAGGACGCGCACGCGTGCTTCGCCGGGTCCCGGCTGGGGCCGCTCGACGTCCTCGAGCCGGAGGACGTCATCCACCTCGCCGAACCGGGTTGCCTGCCAGCGCTTCATTAGCGGTTCTCCTGTCGTCGTCATGGGTCTAGAAGATGGCCCGGGTGAGGGCGAGCTGACGGGCGGGGTCGGGCTCGTGCCCGTCGGCCTCGATGCGCTCGAGGTAGATGCTCATCATCAGGTCGCGGCGCAGGGCCGAGCGGTCGCGCTGCGCGCGCTCGAGAGCCGCGGGGAGCTCGCCGGCGGTGAGGTCGTTGGTGTACACCGGCGTGCCGGGCTGCTGCCGCCACGAGTCGGCGATGACGCCGGCGTCGAACGCGTCGAACCCGGTCTCCTCGACGAGGCGCATGCCGATGCTGCGCTGGGAGGCGTCATCGGCGACGACGGGCAGGGCGATCCGGGTAGACGGATCCGACGAGTACGCCTTGTCGCGGAAGGACGCGGTGGTGATCGTGTTCCATGCCTTGACGATGGGGCGACCGTACTGCTCCTGGACCCACTCGCTCTCGACCTGGCCGTCTTCGACGGCGCTGATGGTGCCGTCCCGCAAGGGGAAGTAGTTGGACGTGTCGATGATCACGGCATCCGCGGGTGCTGCCGCGACCAACGCGGCCATGTCGGGGAGCTGACCGAAGTTCACCGACACGATCACCACGTCGGCGTCCTTCGCGGCATCGGCGGCCCACACAGCCGTCGCTCCCGTCGCGAGGGCAGAGGCGTCCACGGTCTCCGGGGCGCGGGAGTTCGCGATGGACACGAGGTGGCCTGCGCGCGCAAGCCGCTCGGCGAGGATCCGTCCGATGTTGCCTGCTCCGATGATGCCGATCCTCATGCTTCGTCCTTCGCGTCGTGGCACAGTTGCAGATTGATGCGGAGATATCCTCCGCACAGCACAATACACGGAGAAAGTCTCCGAATAGTCGAGGAGTTCGAACGGATGACGACCACCCCGACCGGCCGAGCTCCACGCGCCGATGCCAGACGCAACCGTCAGCACATCCTCGACATCGCGCAGCAGCACTTCACCGAGCACGGGGTCACGGGGTCCCTCGACGCCATCGCGAAGGAGGCCGGGGTGGGGCCCGGGACCCTCTACCGACACTTCCCCTCCCGCGACGAGCTCCTCGCGGCACTCCTCGCCGCCCGTGATGAGGCGATCGGGGTCCGACGTGAGGAGATCGACGCGACGGCGAAGAGCGCTCCGTCGGCCCTGAGCGCGTGGCTGGATGCGCTGATCGACTGGGCGGGAGCGTTCGACGGGCTCCCGGAGCCGCTTCGCGCGGCGATGGGAGAAGCCACATCCCCGCTGTCCTCCACCTGCGAGGGGTACATCGCCGTCACCGACGAGTACCTCGAGCGTGCTCGAGCGGTGGGGGCGGCCCGGTCGGATGTGCGGGGCCGCGACCTCTTCCTCATGGCACTCGCGGTCAGCTGGGCACGTGGCGCGGCGATGGCCGACACGACGTCGGCGGCGGCGATGGCAAGCGTCCTCCGCTCGGGGTGGAACACGCCGGACGCCTGAGCGGCCGGCCCCGCCGATCCGGGCGCTTGCAGAGGACTCCGGGTGGCCACGCCTCGCCGGGTTCCTCGTGCGCATGCGTGGGGGTCGTCGGACGATCGAGCTCTGCTCTGCACGCGGTCGATCGGCTATTCCATGAGAGATCGCCGGAGGCGCTCGGCCCCCGTTCCGACTCACAATATAACCTTGGGTTATATGGATGACGCTACGCCGCTGCTCGGTCACGACATCGGCATCGCCGCGACACGGTTCCATCGGGTCATGCGGCAGGTCGTGCAGGACGCGCTGGACCCGTTCGGGCTCTCCGGCACCGAGTACGGCGCGCTCGTGCACATCGAGGGCAACCCGGGGTCGAGCAATGCCGACCTGGCCCGGTTCCTGCTGATCACGCCGCAGGCGCTCGGTCGCGTGACGTCCCGGTTGCAGGACCGCGGGCTCCTCACGCGCACGGCCGGCGACGACGGCAGCCGACGCCTGCCCCTCACGCTCTCTCCCGCGGGCACGCGTGCGCTCCGAGCGGCTGAGCCCGCGGTCGAGGCCGCACAACGGCAGCTCCTGAGCCCGCTCTCCGCCAGCGAGGAGGCGGCGTTCTTCCACGCGCTCGACGCGTGCACCTCCCACACCGACACCCGATCGAAGGACTCCGCATGACCTCCTCTCACACCTCTCTCGTCGTCGTCATCGGCGGAGGCACCGGCATGGGACGGGACGTCGCCCTCGACCAGAGCTCCCTCGGCCGGGACGTCCTGATCGTCGGGCGTCGATCGGACCCGCTCGTCGAGACCGAGAGCGCCGCAGCGGGCCCTGGCCGCGTCTCGACCGTCGTCGCGGACGCATCCACCGCGGACGGCGTCGCGCGGATCCTCGGCGCCGTCGGCGACCGGCCGGTCGTCGGCATCGTCGCGGCCGCGGGTGGTCAGGGCGGCTTCCGCCAGCCCGGATCCGGCCCGGCGGCCGTCGAGGATGCGTGGACGCAGGCTATGCGGGTCAATCTCCTGACCGCCGTGCTGCCGATCGAGGCGCTGCTCGAGCAGGTGCCCGACACGACGGGTCGGATCGTCCTGATCGGCTCCACGGCGGGTCTGGATGGTGCAGGTGGTCCGTACGCGACGGCGAAGGCCGCTCTCGCCGGCTACGGTCGTGACCTCGCGACTCGTGCGGGTGCGCGCGGGATCACGGTCAATACGATCGCTCCGGGGTTCGTCGCCGACACCGGCTTCTTCGAGGCTGGCGGCTTCGGGGACAGCTCTCCCATGATCGACACGGCCGCGGCCCGCACCCTGGTCGGCCGCGTCGGCCAGCCCGCGGACATCACCGCCGGCGTCCGCTGGCTGCTGAGCGAGGACGCCGGCTGGGTCACCGGCCAGACCATCGCCGTCGACGGCGGCTCCGTCATGCTCCGATGAGGACGGCCCTCGTCATCGGCGCGCACGGCCGGACGGGATCGCGGGTGGTCGACGAGCTCCTGAGCGCGGGGTGGCACGTCACCGGGACCGTGCGGCTCCCCGAGCAAGTGGATGATCTCCGGAAGGTCGGTACCCGCGGGGAGGTGCTCGACCTGCTCACCGCGACGCGCGATGACCTCCGTGGGCTGATGGTGGGCGTGGACGCGATCGTGTACGCCGCAGGGAGCAGCGCGGGATCCACTGCCGAGGTCGTCGACCGGGTCGACGGGGAGATGATCATCGCCGCTGCGGATGCTGCAGTCCTCGCGAGCGTCGGGCGGTTCGTCCTCGTCTCCGCCCACCGCGCCGACGAGGACTTCGGTGGCGACCATGTCGTGCGCCTCCTCCGGGCGAAGCGCGCAGCCGACGCGCACCTCCGGAGCACGGCGCTGGGCTGGACGATCCTCCGCCCCGACGCCCTCACCGAGGAACCCCCGACGGGCGCCGTCCGACTGGGCCCGACCGTCCCGCATGGAGCGATGCCGCGAGCTGACCTTGCCCACCTGATCCGCGTCGCGCTGGAGTCACCCGCAGCCGTTCGCCAGCAGCTCGAAGTGACCGACGGGGTGATGCCGATCGGTGCTGCCTTCGACGAATTCCTATGGTGGGCGCGTCCGGGTAGGGATCCCCTACCGGACGACTTTGAGCGCAGTCGAGGCGGTTGACTCCAACCCAGACGGCGCGGACGCTGGAGACATGGATAAGCCGGAGATCGTGACGCTCGAAGACCGCACGATGCTGATCGGCGTGCTCGCCAACCTCAGCGCAGCCTTCCTCGGAGTGACCGGGGAAGCTCGGGCCGACGCGAGGTCGATGCTTCACATAACGGACCGGTACCGCAGCGACTTCGCCGCGAGGCTCGGTCGCGCGCCGTCCGATGAGGAGTGTCGAGTGGAGCTCGAGGCTCAGGTCGCGCGGCTGCGGCGTTCGATCGGAGAAGAGCGCGGCTGATGCCACCTGCGCTGTACGGGGAGGGATCCTCTACCGGACGCGCGCGAGGCGTCTTGAGTGGACCGTTCGACGTGGTGCCCACGGTGGAGAAGACCTTGCATCTGTTGGTCCGCGACAAGGAGCGCAGGCGCCTGCCGCTGGGTGATCGGCGCCCGAGAACACGGCATTGCCGCAGGGGTGCTCGGGGCTTCGTGTGGGGCTCGTCAGGTCTACTTGACCACTGAGGGGAGCCACTTGACGCGGCGCAGCACGTCGCGTGCTGTACCGTGGGCAAAAAAATTGCCCCGGCGCGCCGACACGTTTTCGTGCCTCGTCCGGGGCTTACGTCGACCAAGATAGCACGCAACTACACAAGAGGCCAGAGCGACGGTCTCGCGACTGGAGCCCCGTGAACCCTGTCGATCCCGCTTCCCTCCTCGCGCTCCCACGAGTGATCGGTAGCGACCGCTTCGCGCCGTACCTAGCCAAGTGCAACGGCAACTCCGACGAAGCACTCCGCTTGTACTCCTGGAACGTCGAGGCGTCTGCTGCTCTTCTCGGTGCCTACGCGGCGCTAGAGGTAGGTCTTAGGAACGCGATGGATGATCGCCTGTCTGTTGTTTTCGGTCAACCTGACTGGTGGAGTAGCGCCCCCTTGGCGGTTAAGGACAGCGACGCCGTGGCAGCAGCGGAGACCTACCTCAACGACCGCAAGGGGGTCGGGGGCTGGGGACACGGCCATGTGGTGGCTGAGCTGAAAACGTCATTTTGGGAGGGGCTGCTGGCACGGCGGTATCACACGGCACTGTGGGACGCCGGCCTAGAAGGGGCCTTTCCGCACTACACCGGCTTGCGTGAGGATCTTCGACTGAGGATGCAGCGCCTGCGACTGCTTCGCAACCGCGCAGCTCACCATGAGCCAATTTTTGAGCGAGATCTGAGGATCGACCACCGGTTCATGTGTGAGCTAGCGGGCTTTGCTGAGCCAGACCTTGAGACGTGGATCGCCAGCCACTCCAGGGTTCCCGGGGTCGGCGCATCCCAGGCGGCGACACTCTCCGGGTCGCGCCTCACCCGCTTCTGACGTCGTGATGCTGCACTCCTAAGCAGCGGTCGGCACCGTGCGGTTCGCTGCCATGCCATGCCATGCCATGCCATGCCATGCCATGCCATGCCGTCCTGCTCCATGCTGCAGGGCCGGGCGGGTTCCCTTCCCCGGGCGCCTCGATGCCCACGTCGGTTTGAGACGAGAACGGACCGCAACAAAGCAGATGCCCGTGGGGCTGACTAAGAGGGCAGCGAGGCGATGAACTGAGTCAGTTGATCGGATACGAGACCGCCAAGCGCGCCGCCGACACCGGATCCCAGTACACGCTGTGCCCCCTGCGCGACGGCACGGAAGCGACCCGGCTTCCCGTCACCGTCAGCTTCCGCCTCGAGCTCGGACGCAGCGTCGCTGAGCTCGCGGCGATTCGTCGCGTCCACAAGGGCCGAGACCCAGCGCCTCAGCGCCGAGCGCGACGCCGCGGTGGCGAAGGTCTCCGTCGTCGAGCGGCCCGAGTTCTGGGAGCGCTCGTCGCTCATGGAGCACGCGTCCATGCACGAGACCGCGCAGCAGTGGAAGGACGTCGACCCCCGCGCGCAGGCCGCCTCGGAGACCATCGGCCGGGAGCTGCGCGAGCGGTACGGGATCGACGTCACGAACCCGCAGGCGAACCCCGACGCCGTACGCGCTGCGCTGATCCTCCGCGAGCGTGCCGAGGCCGAGGCGGCACAGAACGCTGCGGCCGCCGAGAAGTCCGGTCGCGGCGAGGCGGCCGTCGAGACGGCCCTCGCCGCCGCCGCGCTCGACGAGGCCGCACGGCTCGACGCTCGCGCCGCGGCCGAGCGCAACGACGGCCAGGCCATCGCCACCGAGCCGAACGCGGACGTCGACACCAGCCGCACCGACCGCGCCGCCGAGCTCGAGCTCCAGGCCCGCGAGTACGACTCTCAGGCCGACGCCGGCGGCACCCCCGACCGCAGCCCCGACGAGCTCCGTGAGTTCGCCGAGGACGCCCGCGCACAGGCGCAGCTCCACCGCGAGCCGGCAGAGGTCGGCGCCGCGCAGAGCGCCCCGCAGCAGGCCGCACAGGCCGGCGCCGAGACGAACGCCGCCGCCGACCAGGGGCGCGCCAACGCCGAGCACAGCGCGGGGAAGACCCACTACGACAGCGCCGAGCGCAGGACGGCGATGGCCGCCGAGCTCGGCCGTCAGGGGGTCCCGCAGCAGACCGTCGACGTCCGCATGCGCGCCGAGGTCTCGCACGGGAGGCCGGCGTCCGAGGCGCCCGTCCAGGGGCAGCAGGTGAACGTGCCGCAGACCAAGCGGGGCCGCGGTGGGAACCGTTCGGCGGAGCGCACGCAACAGGACCGCTAGTGGATAGGTACCCCATGCGCGCCGTTACTCGCTAATGACGTCCCCACCGAGTAATCACCAGTGATGCACAGAGCCCCGTCCGCAACGCGGACGGGGCTCTGTCGTATTCACGGCGAGGGCCACCTCCATCGAGTCACGTTTCTGACTACCCATCCCCTGCCGGACACCGTCAGCGCCGAGGAAGTGCGCCCCGTGCTGGTCTGAGGTGAGGATCAGCTGCGCATGTGGAGGTATGCGTCCGCAAGGTGAGCGCCCCAGATCCGGTAGGTGTCGCGGTACCGCTGTTCGACGGATTCGGGGAGCCAGAGGGAGCGGGTCAGCTCCTCGGGGAAGGGGATCGCCTGAGCGGTGGGGTAGTCGGCGGCGACGGCTCGCGTGTTCCGGTCGAGGGAGCGCCCGAGGATCCCGGCGGCGACGCGCGCGGGCCGGGAGAGGCTGCCGGCGTTGTCCAGCGGCGGGGTGTCGGAGATGAGGATCGGAGTGTCGCGAGGGATGTACGCGACGAGGGCGTCGAGGGTGGTGCGAAGGTGCCGCTCCCACGCGCTGACGCCGGTCACGCGGAGCACGTCGGTGATGCCCACCAGCATCACGACCGCGTCGACGTGCTCGAGTTCGCCCTGGTCTCGGTCGATGACCTTGCGCGCGCTCAGGAGGCGCGAGTTCGGGAGGGCGCTGATGCTCCAGGCGACGCCGCGGTGGCTGCGTGCGGCGACGCGCCGGGAGAAGAAGGCGGGCAGCGATAGCTCATGGGTCCGGATGCCGAGGCTGATCTGCCCCAGCTCACCTAAGAAGAGGACGCGGTCGGGGTCCGGTCCGGGGACGACGCCGTGGTCGGGGTCATCGGGGTGGATGTCGCCGGACTCATCCGCCCGGCGGAACAGGAACTCCGCCGCATGAGCGGCTGTCGTGGACAGCGTGCGGGCGGCGGTGATGGGGTGCGGAAGGCGGAGCATCGGGTTGTGTCTCCTGACGAGCAGTTCGCGGCGGTCCCTCGACCTCGCGTGCGCTTCACGGGAGGAGGGCCTCGGGCGCGGCACGTGAGGGGGAGCGATGGCCCGACGTTTGAGACGGGGTCCGTTCTGTCCCGCGGGGCCATCTGCGCTCGAAGGCGCAGGGCCCGACCTCGGGGGGAGGGCGAACTCTTCACGAACTCTACTGCCGGCGGCTTGGATCCCTCCGGGCCGTGGTGCGACGCGCGTGGCGGACAGTACCGCTCGCTACGCCGTGACCGCGTCCTGGTAAGAGCCTCCTTACCGGACACGAGGCCGAGGGTCGTGTGGGGACGGGCGCCCAGCGCTAGGACGCGTTGTGACCTCGGCGCGCGAGAAGTCGCTCGATGGCGTGCGTGGTGGCGCCCATCTCGTGCTCGGACCAGCCGGCGGCCGCGTCGAGGATCCATCGCGCGCGCCGCTGCTCGATGCGCTGCAGCAGGGCTCGACCCGAGGCGGTGACGGACAGCATGGCGTCGGGTCCTGGCGGATACATGTCGATCAGCCCGTCCCGGAGGAGCCGAGACAGAACGGGGACGAGGGCTGCACGAGAGGTGCGCATCTCGCGGCTGAGATCGCTCCGGCCGACCTCCCCGAGTCGCGCGATGGTCCGTAGCGTCCCGGTCTGCAGCCCCGTGAGTGTGCCCCACGCGGTAGCGACATCCGCGTCCATCTGCTCGGACAGGCGTTGGATCAGGAGGGCGAGTCGGTGGGCGTCGTTCGTGCCGTCGCTCATCGCGTCGTCTCTGGGTGAGGTCACGGCCACCTAGAGGACCGTCTTCTCGGCCGCGGAGGCAGCGTCGCGGGCGGATATGCGGGTGATGCGACGGGCGACCTGCTGCAGGGTGTCGCGTAGCTTCGAGAGCTCGGCGAGGCTCATGCCGGCCTTCTCGGCCACCTGCGCGGGGACGCCGTGTGCGCGATCACGGAGGGCGAGGCCCTGCTCGGTGAGGAGGATCAGGAGGATGCGCTCGTCCTCGGCTTTGCGCGCGCGATGGACGAGTCCTGCGGCTTCGAGCCGCTTCACCAGCGGGGTCAGCGTCGCCGGCTCCATCTGCACGATGTCGCTGAGGCTCGACAGGGACTCGTTGTGCCCGTCCCAGAGGGCGAGCATCACGAGGTACTGCGGGTGGGTCAGGCCGAGAGGCGCGAGGACCGGCCGGTACAGGCCGACGATGCTGCGCGCCGCGGTCACGGCAGCGAACGACACCTGGTTCTCCAACGCCAACGGGTGCCGGTCCATCTGCGGTGCATCTCCTGTCCGGGGCCGCGCCGACCCGTCGGTCTTCCCTTTCGTTCTTACACGAATCGATCGTCCACTGACTACGACAGATCTCGTGTCTGACGAGTGTTTGGGCGCCGGTAGCGGTCGGAACACACCTAGGGGCGCCGTCGACGCAGGCGCCGAGCACCGCCGTGCCCGCCGGTCGTCTGCGTCCTCTGCGGCCTGGCCGCTGCGCGAACGAACGCGGCCCGCGGGCCGCGCCGGAGTGACGTCGTGCCGACGAGGTGCGTCTACTGGATGTCGCTCCCTTTGCGGGCCCCTCGGCAACGGGCACGGCGCGGGGCCTGAACGAGAGAAGCCCCACGATCTACAGCACCGACCCGGCCCAGACCCCGCCAGGCCCCACCCCTCCCGTCCCGTCCCTGTTCACGAGCAGCACCGGCTCCTCGATGCCGGAGGGCACGAGCCGGACCGAGCACCGTACGGAACACGCGGGTGCGTGCATCAGCGAA
Organism: Clavibacter sp. GW821-FHT01D01; assembly: GCF_059422605.1. NCBI lineage: Bacteria > Bacillati > Actinomycetota > Actinomycetes > Micrococcales > Microbacteriaceae > Clavibacter > Clavibacter sp. GW821-FHT01D01. The sequence goes on along the minus strand of NZ_JBWKXC010000012.1, from coordinate 6,620 downwards.
GCCGACGAGGTGTACAGCGCCGTGTATGGCGGCACCCTGTCCACGAGCGCGGGGGAGTCCCCGTTCTCCTACCGGTACGCGACGGTCGGCAACGCTCGGGTGTCGCTGCGCACCTCCGAGCTGTCCGGCCGGATCCGCGGGGAGATCCCGCACCTCACCGATTACGTGGTCGGGTGGTTCCGCACCGGGAGCGGCTCCCTGCACCTGCGGGATCACGACCGCGCCGGGACGGTGGAAGCGCCGTTCCTCCTCCCATCCGAGCGGCACTTCCGGCTCGACTTCCTCTCCCACCGGCAGCACCTCATCCACTTGGGCCCGGCGTTCCTGGAGGACATCGCCACTGAGACCCACGGCGGACCGCCACGCCACGTGTCCTTCGACCATCGAGCACCGGCGAATCCGTGGACGCTCTCCGCGTGGCGCGATGCCGTGTCGGTCATGACCCACGCCATCGTCCGGGCCAGCGTCACTCCGCTGATGCGATTCGCGGCGGAGATGTCGCTGGCGCGAGTGCTGCTGCGCCTGTTCCCGTGGCGGGCGTGGGCTGTCCCACCCGAGCTCCGCGTCCCGCAGGGCGCACGGGTGCGCGAAGCGCTGGACTTCCTGCACCATCACGCCCACGAGCCCATCGCGCCCGCTGATGCGGCCCGCGCGGCCGGCATGCACACCCGCAGCCTCCAGCTCGCCACCTCCCGACACCTCGGCATGACCCCGTCCGCGTACCTGCGGGAGATCCGGATGCAACGCGTCCACGACGAGCTACGTTCCGCAGTTCCGCGCTCGGTCACGGTGAGGGACGTCGCGCGCCGATGGGCGTTCGGCAACCTCGGGCGCTTCGCCGCGGAGTACGCCCACCGCTTCGACGAGAAGCCCAACGAGACCCTCCGCCGAGCACCATGAACCGTCAGGAGGTGGAAGGTCGATGTCCTGTCCTCGTGACGACCGACGCCTTGTGCTCGAGGCATCGATGGGTAACGTGAGCTGTCGAAAAGGGTGGCATGGACGGGCGCGGATGAGAGCCGCGATGCGGGGACGGGCAGAGGACGATGATCACAACCGCTGTCCCGACAGCTGAGCCCTCCGCGAACCGGCTCCTCGCGGAACTCCTCCTGGAGGCGCGCCCGCTCCCCGACGACGTCGCACGGGTGCGGGCATGGACGGCGCTCACCGCGGAGCGGGTCTTCGACGCCCTGCAACCGCTGCGCGTGATCCCCACCGGCTCCTGGCGCCAGGGGAGCGGGCTACGTCATGGCGCGCCCGTCGATCTCACGGTGGCGCTGCCCGGCGCGGAACCCCCGACCACGCAGCACGCCCTCCACACCGTGCACGAAGCGGCGCGGGTGATGGCGCCCGCGGCCACCGTGCGCAGCGCCGCCGGCGCGGTCACGGTGGTCGAGCCCGGCGTCCGCTTCGCCCTGGTCGTCCGCCCCGCGTTCGACGGCCCCGATGACTCCTACCGGATCCCCGATCCGACCGGCCAGGACGCCTGGGCGACTACCCGCCCTGATGCCCACGCCCGACGGATGGCGGAGTGGGACGCCAGCACGAACGGCCGGTCCGTCCGCCTGATCCGACTCATGAAGGCGTGGCGGCGGCAGCACGAAGTTCCGATGTCCTCGTTCTACCTGGAGATGGCAGCCGTCCGACAGGCGCTCACGACCCAGGACGCAGGTGCCTTGGAGGACCTCCACACGATCTTCACACGCCTGGATTCGAACCGTGTCGCGGCTACGACCGACCCGATCGATGCGGACGTGCGGGTGGGGGCGCTGTTCCGGCCCCGTGATGCCGACCGGGTGCAGGCGGCAGTGGCGCACGCGGCGCGGACTACGACCCGCGCTGCTGATCTCGAGCACGCCGGCCGCCATCACGACGCCGCTCACGCGATGGCGGCGGCGATGGGAACGATGCCGGGCGCCTCCTCATGGAACACGTGACGGCGGAACTCTCAGCTCCTTTAAGGTCGGTGACGCTCGTCCGCGGCCAGCGTGAGTAGGGCATGTCCATCAAGCGAAGCATTCCCCAAGCCGTGTCCTCGCTTTGGGGGACACGAACTAACTGCGTCATCGACATCCCTTCCCCCGAGCGGATGCCCGGAAGCGCGCCGGTCCTGATCCCCCATCAGCACGTGGGCGCCACCGACATGGTGATGCGGCTGACCCGAATCCTGTCCGCGTCGCCTGCCCATCGCCGCCGTGACCCGCACGGCGGCGGTGGGCCCACGACGGTAGCTGCCCCTGCAGCTGCCGCTTACAGGACACCGCGTGACGGACCACGAGCGGCTGACTCTCCTAGGCTCGTCTTCACCGCCGCATCTGGTGGCGGGTCATGGGGGAGGCGCTCACATGCGGCTGTTCTCCTCCACGCGAGCGGGCCTGCAGTTCGCCTTCCTCGGCCTCGTGCCCTACCGGATGATGCGCCGACGCATGCAACACGCTCCCTTCCCTGCCGGGGACGTCGACGGCCACCTACCCGGCCCGCTGCCGATCTTCATCGCCGTGATCGGGGAGGCGACCGCCATCGGCTACCAGACGCTGACGACCAACCTGACCGTCGGCGCGCAGCTCGGACGCCGCCTGCACCAGCGGAGCAACAGGGGCGTCCGGTGGCAGGCGATGGCCACGTCCGACTTCACGATCCGCACCGCGCGCATCCTCCTCCGCGAGAACCCGAGACTCGTCGTCGTCGACGTCATGATCGTGATCCTCGGCATAGGCGACGCCGTCCGGTTCACCACACCCGCTGCGTGGCGCGCGCACCTCACCGGTCTGCTCGCCGACTTACAGCAGCATCTCGCATCGACTGCCACCATCCTCATCGCAGAGATCCCGCCCTTGGAGCTGTCGCCCGAGGTCCCGAAGGCCATCTCCCACCGCGTCGGACATCACGCCCACGTGCTCAACGTCATCACCCGAGACGTGGTCGCGGACATCGACATGGCGCAGTGCGTCCCCTTCCCATCCGCCCTCGTCCACGACTTCGAGACCCCGGACGGGCACGACTCCTTCTACGGCCGCGTGTATCGCTCATGGGCAGCCGTCATGGCCGAGCAGATCGTCGTGCGGACGCTGTGACGAGACTTCACCCCGGCCTCGACGTGGAGAATGGTGATCTGCCAAAGTGGCGCTCGTGGATGCGCATGTCGATTACGAACGCCTCATCGACGACGCGGTGAGCCGGATCCGGCCCATGCTGCCGAACTTCACGGTCGCCGAATGCCGCGACATCGTTGAGGACGAGCTCGCGCAGATGCTCGCCGCGCGCGTCGACGAGCGGACTCGTCTTTGGTTCATCCACCGCTAGGGCAGATCCCTTAAAGACCCCAATCGATGAACGCGCCACCAGGCGCGTCCCATCCTCAGACCCCGCGCGAGCGACCGACAATGTCGGCACCGTGGGTGGCCGCACTACATCGATCTCGAGTCGGCGTTTCCCCGGCGCCTCGAACTCACGATCACGGCGGCCGCCGCGTGATCCGTCCGTCGAACTGCGAGCCGGACATGACGGGATCCCGTCGGCCTTCTCGCATGATGAAGGGGAGCCGGGCCTCGAGGCTCGGCTCCCCTTCGGGAGTGCACCGGATCAGCTGCGTGCGTCGTCCTGCACGGCCTGCTTCGCGTCCTGGGCGCTGCCCTTGACGTCGTCCGCGGTGGACTGCGCCTCCGCCTTGACGGTGCCGGCGGAGTCGGTCGCGGTGTCCTTGACGGCCGCGGCTGCCTGCTGCGCGGGCTCCTTCAGCTCGGACGCGACGTCCTTCGCGGCGTCGGTCGCCTTCTCGACGAGGGGCTGTGCCTTGTCCTTGACGGTCGAGGCGAGCTCCTTCTCCTTGTCGCTCGCTGGGATCAACGAGGCGATGAGGAGCCCGGCGCCGAACGCGACGAGGCCGAGGCCGAGGGGGTTGCCCTGCGCCTTCGCCTTCGCGCCGCCCGCGGTGCCGGAGACGGCGTCGCCGACGCTCGAGCGCGCATCGCTCGCCGAGCCGAGGACGCTGTCCTTGACGCTCGAGAAGGCGCCGCGCACCTTCTCGGTCTGCCGCTGAGCCACCTTCGCGGGAGTGACCTTGTCGGCCACCGCGTCCACGTCGATGCTCAGCTCGTTGCGGGTGCGCTCGATCTCCGCACGGATCTGCTCGGGGTTGTCGCTCATCGGTCTGCCTCGTTCCTCTTCATCGCTTCGGGGATCTTCTTGACGCTCTCGGCCGTGCGGGGCGCACCCTGCACGGTCTTGAGCTGCTTGCGGCCCTGCAGGTACATGACCAGGCCGATGACGGCCCAAATGACGGCCACGACGACCGCGCCCCAGGCCTGGTTGTCGAACAGGTAGCCCAGTCCGACCATGAGGGCGACGGAGAGGAAGAACACGGCCATCAGCCCCGCGTACCCCGCGCCGCCCAGGAGGCCGGCGCCCTTCCCGGCCTTCTTCGCCGAGTCGCTGATCTCCGCCTTGGCGAGGGCGATCTCCTGGCGCATGAGCGTGGAGACGTCCTTCGTGACGTTCCCGAGGAGGTCGCCGAGGCTCGTGGTCGCGGCCTTCTCCTCGGAGGGGGTGCGTCCGTCGGTCATGCGCGCGATCCGTCGGTGCGGTCGCCCGCGCCGAAGGTCTCGGTCAGCGGGTCGACGGGACGCGTCTGGTCGTAGAGCGGGGTCGACGCATCCGTCGCCGGGGCGTCGTACGGTCCGACGCCGATCGGCTCGTCCGCGCTGAGCGCGGTGGGCGCGTGGGCGCTCGTGGTCGGGACCGCCGGCGTGACGTAGTTCGAGGTCGTGTCGGCCGTGCCGGTCGTCGCAGCGCCCATCTCGTCAGCGTCCGCGTCGGCGGCCTTCTGGTCGTGCGCAGCGCTCGTCAGCGAGCGGGTGAGGCGGCCGGCCGCGACGCCCGCGATGACCGCGAGGCCGACGAACAGGCCCGGGCGACGGCGCGCGAAGTCGGTCACATCCTGGAGGAGTGTCCCCGGGTCACGGCCCTCGAGGTAGGACGCGGCACTCCCCGCGCGCTGCGCCACCTGGGAGACGAGCTCGCCGGCGAGACCCGTGCTCTCCGACTTGTCGCCCATCTCCTGCAGCTCGTCGCTGAGCGTGCGCAGGCTGCCGGCGGCGCGCTCCTGCTGAACGCCGGTCTGCTCGCGGAGCTGGTCGCGGGTCTGCGCGAGGAGGTCCTGCGCCTGCGACTTCGCCTCAGAGGCGACCTTCGAGGCCTCGTCCTTCGCGACGCCGGCCACGTGCTCGGTGCCGGCCTTCGCGTCTCCGGCGACGCTGGCGGCCTGCTCCTTCGCGGTGTCCTTCGCGCTGCTGCTGCCGCCGCTGCCGCTCGTGGATGCGCTGCCCGCGCTCGGGGTCGTGCCCAGGGTAGACGCCGGGACGACGGCCGCGTAGGCGGCGTCGGAGGCGGGTCCGCCGTTCGCGGGCGACGCCGGTGTGAGGTCGTTCGACATGTGGTTCCCTCTCGGTGCTCGTGGTGTTCGAGTTGCCGCAGGACTCGGGCCCTGCGGGCCTCACGCAACTCCCGGTCCCGAGCAGTGCATAGGCCTTGACTTCCGGTGGCTGTGTCCTGACTTCTCGTGCGCAGACCCATGCTCTCGATCCGCCCTCGCCCTTCCGCCTCCTTCAGGGACCCACGAGACCGCCTTCCCGTGCAGCGCCCCGGAGCGCCGACGTCATGACGGGCTGTCAGCGGAACGGCGAAAATCGGTCGCCCTGTCTCGCGGAAGCCCGCTCGTCGTCGCGCCGACATCACGAGCGGCACCGGATCCAGCCGGTCGGAGCACGGGGCGACCACCTGTGTCGGCAGCCGCCCCGTGACGCACGCGACAGATCGGGCGGAACGAGCGCTCCGCCCGGGGCCGTCGACAGCGGGACAAGCCGGCGTTACGGCGTGACGGCGTCCTTGATCGCCCCCGCGGCCTTCGACAGCAAGCCGCCTTCCTTCGGCGGGATGGTGCCGTGCAGCAGCGGGTTGCCGAGCGGCGGGGCTGGCATGGGCACCGACGAGGTCGGGCCGTCGTGGTAGGTGAAGGTGCCCTTCCCATCGGGCGTGGGGCCGGACGCCCACGAGCCCTCAGCGGCGGCGGGCCCGTCGGAGAAGTTGAGGTACTGGTACGAGACGTCCCGGTCCTCGAGCTCGATGGGGAAGTCGCTCGGTACGGGAAGGTTCTCCGTGCCCTCGGCCTGCAGCTCTGCGATCGCGGCGACCCACTGGTTCTGGTGCATTGTGTCGCGCGCGAGCAGGAAGGACAGGAGGTCCTTCACGCCGTGGTCGTCGGTCATGTGATACAGCCGGGCGACCTGGAGGCGGCCCTGCATCTCGGCGTTGGCGTTGGCGTGGAAGTCGGCGAGGAGGTTGCCGCTCGCGGTGATGAAGGATCCCTGCCACGGGTTCCCGTTGGCGTCGACGGGGCGCGCGCCAGCGCCCGCGACGATCGCGTGCTGGATGTCGCCGCCGCCGATGACCGCGGCGAGGGTCGGGTCCTTCATCGCGTCCTCGGTCGCCTCGACGGGCGCGGTCTCGAGCAGCTTGGCGATCATGATCGCGAGCATCTCGACGTGGCCGAACTCCTCCGCGCCGATGCCGTAGAGCATGTCGCGGTACTTGCCGGGGAGCTTCGAGTTCCAGGACTGGAAGCC
>NZ_JBWKXC010000011.1:0-111860 GCF_059422605.1 Clavibacter sp. GW821-FHT01D01 | reverse complement strand
CCCCCCCCCCCCCCCCCCCCCCCCCCCCCCTCTCCTGGTGCTGCTGGTCTACTTGAAGACGTCCTTGACGTTCTCGCCGGCCTTCTTGGCGGACGCGGCGGCCTGGTCCTTCTGGCCCTCGGCCTTGAGGTTCTCGTCGCCCTTGTGGTCGCCGAGCGCCTCCTTGGCCTTGCCCGCGATGTCCTGAGCAGCGTTCTTGATCTTGTCGTCGAGACCCATGATCTCCTCCTCACTGAGGCCACCGGGTGCGGCCTTCGAATGGACTGTAGGACCGGTGGCTCCTGGATGCCTGACAGATGCGGGGTGCGTGTCCGCTGAGCGAATGGCCCCCCGCGCGGTGTCCTGCGCGGGTTCGCGCCCGGGCCTTCCGCCGGGACCCGTGCCGCCCCTAGGCTCCGGGACCGTGGTCCTCCTCGGTCTCCTCCCCCTCCTCGTGGCGGCGTGCGCGCTCGTCGACCTCGTCACGCGGCCGGACCACCGGGTGAAGCACCTGCCCAAGCTCGTCTGGATCCTGCTGATCGTCCTCCTGCCGCTCGTCGGGAGCATCGTGTGGTTCTGCGTCGGCCACGACTGGGACGCCCGCCGCGAGCCGGTGGGCCCGCCGGACCGGAGCGCCGCCTACGAGCGTGCCGCGGTGGCGGTCGACCGGCGGATCCGGAGCACGGAGCAGCAGCTCGCCGACATCGAGGAGGAGGAGCGCCGCCACGCGGAGCTCGCGCGCATGCGGCAGCTCCGGGCGGAGCAGGCGGTGCAGGCCGCGCGCGCCGCGGGTCCCGCGCGGGAGCGGCGCGCCCTGGGGCCCGGCGGGACGCCCGAGGCCTAGGCGTCCTCGCCGGAGGGGCACGCGTCCCTCCCCATGTCCCGGACCCGTCCGACCGCCCCGCGGGGTCGACCGACGGGCGGCGAGGTCGGGGGCGGATGGGAGCATGGCCCCATGCCCGACACCGTCTCCCCGCCGTCCGCCGTCGCGACCTCCGACCTCCGGTCCGCCGCCCGCGAGCACCTCTCCCGGCTGGTCGGCGTCGCGGGAGCCGACTTCCACGACGGGCAGTTCGAGGCCATCGAGGCGCTCGTCCAGGACCGGTCCCGCGCCCTCGTCGTGCAGCGCACGGGGTGGGGGAAGTCCGCGGTCTACTTCGTCGCGACCCTGCTCCTCCGGCAGCAGGGCCTCGGGCCCACGCTGCTGGTGTCGCCGCTCCTCGCGCTCATGCGCGACCAGGTCGCCGCCGCCCGACGGGCGGGGGTCCGCGCCGTCGCCATGAACTCCAGCAACGCGCACGAGTGGGACGACCTGCTCCGGGCGCTCGAGGCCGACGAGGTCGACCTCCTCCTCGTCTCGCCGGAGCGCCTCAACAACCCGCGCTTCCGCGACGAGCAGCTGCCCGCGCTGCGGGCCCGCCTCGGGCTCCTCGTGGTCGACGAGGCGCACTGCATCTCCGACTGGGGGCACGACTTCCGGCCCGACTACCGCCGCCTCCGCGACCTCATCTCCTCGGTCGACGAGCGCGTGCCCGTCCTCGCCACCACGGCCACCGCGAACTCGCGCGTCGTCGCCGACGTCGAGGAGCAGCTGAGCGTCGGATCCACGGGAGGCGGCGCCGTGGAGACCGAGCGCGTGCCGGTGGTCACCATCCGCGGGCCGCTGGCCCGCCGGTCGCTGCGGCTCGGCGTGCTCCGGCTCGAGAGCAGCAGGGACCGCCTCGGGTGGCTCCTCAGCCACCTCGACGAGCTGCCCGGCAGCGGCATCGTCTACGCGCTCACGGTGTCCGCCGCGCAGGACACCGCGCGGCTCCTGCGCGACGCCGGCCATGCGGTCAAGGCCTACACGGGCCGCGACGACCCGGCCGATCGCGAGCAGGCGGAGGGGGAGCTGCAGCGCAACGAGGTGAAGGCGCTCGTCGCCACGAGCGCGCTCGGCATGGGCTTCGACAAGCCCGACCTCGGGTTCGTGGTGCACCTCGGCGCGCCGTCGTCGCCCGTGTCCTACTACCAGCAGGTCGGGCGCGCGGGGCGCGGGTCCGCCGACGCCGACGTGCTGCTGCTGCCGGGCCGCGAGGATCCGGACATCTGGCAGTACTTCGCCACCGCCTCCATGCCCGACGAGCAGCAGGCCGCCGCCGTCATCCAGGCGCTCGGCGAGAGCGACCGGCCGCTGTCGGTGCCCGCGCTCGAGTCGCGGGTCAGCCTCTCCCGCAGCCGGCTCGACCTGCTGCTGAAGGTGCTCGACGTCGACGGGGCCGTGCGCCGCGACACGTCGGGCTGGTCGGCCACGGGCGTCCCGTGGGTCTACGACCGGGCCCGGTACGAGCAGGTCGCGGCGGCGCGCGTCCGCGAGCAGCAGGCGATGCTCGACTACGAGACCACCCTCGGCTGCCGCATGGAGTTCCTGCAGCGCCAGCTCGACGACGACACGGCCGCCCCGTGCGGGCGCTGCGACCGGTGCGCGGGAGCGTGGTACCCGTCGTCGCTGGACCAGCAGGCGTCGGCGACCGCGTCGCAGGCGCTCGACAAGGTGGGCCTGCCGATCGAGCCGCGGCTGCGCTGGCCCGCGGGCGCGTCCAGCGTGGGGGTGCCCCTCAGCGGCGCCATCGCGGCCGGCGAGCAGGTGGACGAGGGCCGCGCCCTCGCGCGCCTCACCGACCTCGGCTGGGGCGGGCGCCTCCGCACGGTCTTCGCCTCCGGCGCGGAGGACGCCCCCGTCGACGACGCTCTCGTCGCGGCCTGCGTGCGCGTGCTCGCGGAGTGGGGCTGGGCGGAGCGGCCCCGGGCCGTCGTGCACGTGCCCTCCGCCGGACGGCCGCAGCTCGTCGGGAGCCTCGCCCAGCGCATCGCCGAGGTCGGGCGGCTGCCGTTCCTCGGCGCGCTCGACCTCGTCGACCCCGGTGCCCCCGGCGCGGCCCGCGGCAACAGCGTCTACCGGCTCGGGCGCGTGCACCCCCGGTTCCAGGTGCCCGCGCACCTGGCCGACGACCTCGCGGCCGATCCCCGGCCCGTGCTCCTCGTGGACGACCTGGTCGACACGCGGTGGACGCTCACGGTCGCCGGGCGCCTGCTCCGGAAGGCGGGTGCCACGCGCGTGCTGCCCTTCGCCCTGGCGCAGCAGGGGTAGCCGGGCGGCACGGGCGCCGCGGCCGCGGCCCGGCGTCAGGAGCGGTCGCCGACGCCCTCGGGCGTCACGAAGACCGTGCCGCCGCCGTGCAGCCGTTCGCGCATCACCTCGAGGGCCTGCGGGTTCTCGTCCACCAGCACGAAGCGGCGGCCGAGCTCGCGGGCGGCGGCGCCCGTGGTGCCGGATCCGGCGAAGAAGTCGAGCACCCAGTCGCCCGGCCGGCTCGAGGCCTGCACGATGCGGCGCAGCACGCCGAGCGGCTTCTGGGTCGCGTACCCGGTCTTCTCGCGGCCGGTCGGCGACACGATCGTGTGCCACCAGACGTCCGTGGGCAGCTTGCCGCGCTCGCGCTTCTCCGGGGTCACGAGCCCGGGTGCCATGTAGGGCTCGCGGTCGACCTCCGCCGAGTCGAAGCGGTAGCGGAGCGGGTCCTTCACGTAGACGAGGATCGTGTCGTGCTTCGCGGGCCAGCGGCGCCGCGACTTCGCCCCGTAGTCGTAGGCCCACACGATCTCGTTGAGGAACGAGCGCCGCCCGAACAGGGCGTCGAGCACGACCTTCGCGTAGTGCACCTCCCGGTAGTCGAGGTGCAGGTACAGCGTGCCGGTGGGATCCAGCAGCCGCCAGGCCTCGATGAGCCGGGGCTCGAGGAACTCCCAGTAGTCGGCGAACGAGTCGTCGAAGCCGTAGAGGAGCCCCTTCACGGAGTCGTAGCTGCGGCCCTGGAACCCGACGCGGGCTCCGGGCGGCCGGGCGGGCTCGGGCGTCGCGGTGCTCGCGGGCGCGAGGGCGGGGGCGGTGTCCTCCGCGGCCCCGGCGACGGCCGCGGCGTCGGCGGGGTCCGCGGCGGCCGCGTCGGGATCCGCCTCCGGGCTGCGCGTCACCGTGAGGTTCTGGCGCTCCTGGGTGCGGCCCGTGTTGAAGGGCGGGTCGAGGTAGATGAGCTGGAAGGCGCCGTCGGGGAGGGCGCGGACGGCCTCGAGGTTCTCGCCGTGGATCACGAGGTCGGGGCCGTCGGGGGTCCACGCGGGCTGGGGCACGCCCCCGAGGTTAACGGACCGTCCGGCGGGTGCCGCGCCCGCCCCGGACGGCGCCGCCGCGCGCATGCGGCCCCCCTTTCGGGGCGCTTCGACCGCATCCGCGCCCGGGCGGCGGTCCCCTCCACTAGGAACGACTCATGAGCGATGAGCGCGACCCCGAGCGGGACGCCGGACCCCACCCCCACGATCCGCAGGCCGACGGGATCGCGCCGGACCCCGTGGACGCACCGGCGGGGTCGACGAGCCCCTACGGCCCCGCCGACGCAGGCGCGGCCGGATCCGCACCCGGGGCCGTGGACGCGACGCCGCCCTCCGCGCCGCCTGCGCCACCCGTGTCACCTGCATCCGGTCCGCCGCCGGGCTCGGGGGCCTCGGGCTCGACCGCCGGGGATCCGCCGCCGCCGCGTCCGCCCGCCGGGTACAGCGCGACCGGCCCGTCCGGCGAGGACGCCTCCGGCGCCGCGGGCCACGCCGCGCCCGGTGCCGGATACCCGCCGCCCGGCGCCGCCTACCCGGCCCCGCCCAGCGGCCCGCAGCCGGGCGCATCCGACCCCGCGGGCTCAGCCCCGCCCGTCGGCGCCCCGCCCTACGGCGCCGCCCCGCCCTACGTCACCGGCGCGCCGCCGCGCCCCCGCGGCGGCAAGGGCCTCGCCATCGCGGCGCTCGTCGTCGGCATCGCGGCGTTCCTCGGCGCCTTCATCCCGTTCCTCAACTACGTCGTGTTCGTGCCGGCCGTCGTCGCGGTCGTGCTGGGGATCGTGTCGCTCGTGCGCCGGATGGACGGCAAGCCGCTCGCGGTGGGCGGCATCGTGCTCGGCGGCGTGGGCTTCGTCCTCAGCATCGTCCTGGCGATCGTCTACACGTTCGCGTTCGTGTCGTCGGTGACCGAGGCGGTGGAGTCCTCGGGCGCCGACGGCGGCTACGCGAGCCCCGAGCCGATCCCCGGCGAGGACGAGGACGCCGGCACCGGCGAGGACGCCGCGCTGCCGGGCACCAGCCCCGACGACCCGCTGCCCATCGGCACCCCCGTCACGGGCGAGGGCCTCGACGGACCGGAGTGGCAGGTCATGCTCGGCACCCCGGTCCTCGACGCGACGGCGGCGGTGCTCGCGGCGGATCCGACCAACGAGGCCCCCGCGGAGGGCATGCAGTACGCGGTCGTGCCGGTCACGGCCACCTACCTCGGCGCCACCGTGGGCGACCCGCTGTCGGAGCTGGCGGTGGGCTTCCTCGCCGCCGACGGATCGCAGTACTCGGCCGCCGACAGCTTCGTGCTCGCCCCGGCGCCGGCGTTCACCGACAACGAGGAGCTGCTGGATCCGCTCGGCACGGCGACCGGCAACGTCGTCGTCGAGATCCCCATCGACGGCGCCGCGGACGGCCTGTGGGCGACCGCGCCGGGCACGCTGTCCGACGCCTACTACTTCCGGGTCGGCTAGGGCGCGGGCGCATGGCGCGGACGGATCCGGAGGCGTCGCGACGCGACGTGGAGGCCCGGCTGACCGCGCTCGCGCACCCGCTCGCGGAGGCGGTCGCCGAGCTCCGGTCGGCGGTGGCGGCGGCGCGACCCGACGCCGTGGAGTCGTGGAAGTGGAACGCCCCCAGCTGGGCGCTCGACGACCACTTCGCCACGCTCGCGCTCCGCAGGCCCGACGAGGTGCTGCTGATCCTGCACGCGGGCGGCCGGCCGAGGTCGGACCTGGGCGCCATCCGGGTCGCGGATCCCGCGGGGCTCCTGCGCGCCGCCGCGCCCGACCGGTCGATCGCGGCCTTCCCCAGCGCGGACGCGGTGCGCGCCGCCCGTCCCGCCCTCGAGGCCGTCGTGCGGGAGTGGGCGGCGCAGGTCGCGCCGCCGGCGGGCTGACCGCGGGTCCCTCGCCGCGGGCCCGATCGCCCAGCGGCCGCCGCGGGTCGGCCCCGCCCCGCCGTCCCGCCGTCCTGCCGTGCCGGACCGTAGGCTGCGACCGTGACACCCGACCCGCACGACGCGCCCGCATCCGCCCCCGCCCCCGCCCTCCCGGCGATCCCCGCCGCCGCCGACCTCGACGCCCGCGACCCGCTCGCGCGCTTCCGCGACCTCTTCGTGGCGTCCGACAACGTGGTCGCGTACCTCGACGGCAACTCGCTCGGCCGCCCGACCCGCGCGTCCGTCGACCGGGTCGCCGGCTTCGTCCGCGACCAGTGGGGCGGCCGCCTCATCCGCGGCTGGGACGAGGACTGGCTGGCGATGCCCACGCGCATCGGCGACGACCTCGGCCGCGTGGCGCTCGGCGCGGCGGCCGGCCAGACGTTCATCGGCGACTCGACCACGGTGATCCTCTACAAGCTCGTGCGCGCCGCCGTCCGCGCGCGCCCCGGGCGCGACGAGCTCGTCATCGACACCGACAACTTCCCCACCGACCGCTTCGTGCTCGAGGGCGTCGCGGAGGAGTGCGGCATGACGATCCGCTGGATCGACGTGGCGCCCGACTCCGGGGTCACCCCGGCGCTCGTGGCCGAGGCGGTGGGGGAGCGGACCGCGCTCGTGGTGCTCAGCCAGGTCGCCTACCGCTCCGGGTTCCTCGCGGACGTGCCGGGGATCACGCGCGTCGTGCACGACGCGGGAGCCCTCGTGCTCTGGGACACCTGCCACTCGGTGGGCGTGATCCCGACGGAGCTCGACGCGTGGGGCGTCGACCTCGCCGTGGGCTGCAGCTACAAGTACCTCGACGGCGGCCCCGGCGCCCCCGCCCACGGCTACGTGCGGCGTGAGCTGCAGGCGGAGCTGCGGCAGCCGATCCAGGGCTGGATGGGCGCGCAGGACGTCTTCGCGATGGGACCGGAGTACGTGCCCGCGGACGGGATCCGCCGCTTCCTCAGCGGCACCCCGCCGATCGTCGGCATGCTCGCGATGCAGGACATGATCGCCCTCATCGAGGAGGCGGGCATCGACGCGATCCGCGCCAAGTCGCTCGCGCTCACCCGGTTCGCCCTCGACCTCGTCGACCGCGACCTGGTGCCGCTCGGCGTCCGCGTCGCGAGCCCGCGGGCGGACGACCGCCGCGGCAGCCACGTGAGCGTCGACCACGAGCGCTTCCGCGACATCGTGGGCGCGCTCTGGGAGGAGGGCGTGATCCCCGACTTCCGCGCCCCGTCGGGCCTCCGCCTCGGTCTGAGCCCGCTGACCACCTCGTTCCGCGAGGTGGAGGCGGGCGTCGAGGCGATCCGGCGGCACCTGGCGGCCTGACGCGCCGGCCGGTGCCGGGGCCCGGGCCCCTACGGCAGGATCGCGTCCACGTACCCGCCGTCCACCCGCAGCGCCCCGCCGGTCGTCGCCGACGCCTGCCGCGACGCGAGGTAGACGCACATGTGGGCGATCTCCTCGGGCTCGATGAGCCGCTGGATGAGCGACTGCGGCCGGTGCCGCCGCATGAACTCGCGCTGGGCCTCCTCCCACGGGAGGTCGTCGCCCACGAGCTCCCGCGCGAACTCCTCGACGCCGCCGGTGTGCGTGGGACCGGCCATGACGCAGTTGACCGTGACGCCGGTCCCGGCCGCCGCCTTGGCGAAGCCGCGCGAGACGCCGAGGAGCGCGGTCTTGGAGACGCCGTAGTGGATCATCTCCGCCGGCGTCACGACGGCCGAGTCGCTCGCGATGTACTGCACGCGCCCCCAGCCGCGCGCCATCATGCCCGGCAGGTACGCGCGCGTGAGGCGCACGGCCGCGAGCACGTTGACCTCGAGGTAGCGGCGCCACTCGTCGTCGGTGATGGAGAGCGGGTCGGCGGAGCCGAAGATCCCGAGGTTGTTGACGAGCACGTCGACGTCCGGGAACAGCTCCACGGCGCGGGCGGCCCCGTCCTCGGTCGCGACGTCGGCGGCGAGCGACTCCACGCGCGCGTCCGGGTGCGCGGCGCGCAGGCGGTCGCGGGCGGCGTCGGTGCCCTCCGCGTCGCGGCCGTTGACGACCACGCGGGCACCCGCGTCGGCGAGGCCCTCCGCGATGGCGTACCCGATGCCCTGGGTGCTGCCCGTGACGAAGGCGGTGGATCCGGTGAGGTCGATGCGCATGCGGTGCCTTCCTGGCGGGTGGACGGGTGGACGGACGCGGACGGGAGACCCGGGCGGATCGCGCGCGGCGCCCGCTCAGTCCGCCCAGGCGCGCCGCGTGCTGCGGACGGGCTTCCCCGTGGCCGCGGCCTCGTGCATGAGGAGCGCGAGGTGGTGGTCCTGCGACGCCTCCGCGAGCGAGTTCGTGGAGGGCCCGCCGGCGGCGTGCGCGTGCATGTCGACGAGGCACTGCGCGATCGCGATCTCGTCGTCCGCTAGCCGTCCGGGCGCGAAGGGGTTCCGGTAGACCCACTCGCTGCCGAGCAGCAGGCCGCGGAGGTGGAGCCCCTCGAGGTTCCCGCCCTGGCCCGTCTCGACGCGCGTGATGTCGGCCCAGGTCGGCGTCGTGGCGTCGAGGAGCCAGCTCACGTGCTCGTCGACGATCTCGCCGCGCTCGCCGCGGACGAGGAGCCGGTTGCGGCGGATCCAGGAGAAGTACTGCCGGTCGCCGAAGTCGTGGACGCCGAGGCGGTCGCCGAAGTCGAAGCGCGCCGTGGTCTGCTCGGCCGTCACGATCTCCTCGCGCACGGGGTCGCCGTCGCGGTCGGGCCCGGCGACGATCGGGGACGAGAACCGGGAGGCCGTGATGGTCGCGTCCTCGAAGCCGATGCCGAGCGCCCGCCGCATCACGCGGACGCCGTGGTAGTCGTGGCACTGCGCGACGGTCGCCTGGCTCACCCGGCCGAGGCGCCCGGACGCGGCGATGGCGAGCTGCGCGGCGAGGAGCGGGGAGAGCGGGTACTGCTCGGCCACCTCGATCCGGGCGCCCTGCCGCACGAGCGCGTCGAGCCGCTCGAGGTCCTCCACCGTCTCGCCGGGCGGGGTCTCGGTGAGCACGGCGACCCCGCGGTCGACGAGGTCCGCGATCGCGTCCGGCGCGGCCGAGCGCGGAACCGACACGACGACGAACGACGGCTCCTCGGCGGCGAGCATCTCGGCGACCGTCCGGAAGGTGCGGATGCCCCACTCCGCCTCCAGCGCACGGCCGGTGTCGGCGCTCCGCGTCACGAGCCCCGTGACGGCGAAGCGCGCGGGGAGGGCGCGGGCGATGCGCAGGAAGAAGGCGCTGCGCCAGCCGCTCCCCACGATTCCGAAGCGGATCTGCGGGGCGGGCGGCGCGGGACGGGGCATGGCCGCCAGCGTACGCGCGGCCCCCGGCGTGTCCGCGGGCGACGCCACCCTGGAGTTCTCGCAGACGACTGGGGAATACTCGCGAGGGCCGGGAGGCTGTCCCGGATGCGAACGCTCCCGCGTGAGGCGCCTCACGGCTCCGTCGCAGGAGTAGTGCGGGCCCGGAGAGGGGACACGAGCATGGGGATCCAGACGAGCCTCGACCAGGTCGCGCAGGCCGCGCGCATCCTCGACGTGATGCAGGAGGCCGACGAGCTCACCGTCGCCGCCAGCCGCGACGGCGGCGGACGCGCGGTGCGCCTCCTCGCCCGCGCCGCCGAGGACCCCGCCGACCAGCTCACCGCGGTCGCCGCCATCCACGCGCTCGCGCAGGTCTTCGACGAGACCGCCGACCTCGCGCTCGTGGCGCTCCTCGACCACGACACCCGGTGGATCCGCGAGCACGCGGCCTGGGCGTTCGGCACCCGCCTCCCGCGCTTCGACGCGGTCGCGGGCCTCGTCGCCATGGTCGTCGAGGGCGGCTTCCCGGGCATGCTCGCCCAGCGCACGCTGCAGCAGTGGGCGGGCTCCAGCCCCGAGCACGTGTCCCTCGCACTCGAGAGCGCGCTGCTCGGGATCCGCGGCGACGGCGCCCGGTCCCGCCTCGTGGAGACGGTCGGCCTCGTCGCCGGCCGCATCGCCCAGCGCGTGCTGCTCCGCGTGGTGCAGGACGGCGCGGAGGGCACGCTCACCCGGTGCGCCGCGGTCGCCGCGCTCGGCGACCGGCCGGCGAGCGTCACCGTGCTCGCCATCGTCTCCGACCTCGCCCGCGGCGACGACGACGTGGCCGCGGTCGCCCGCCTCGCGGTGCTCGACATCGCGCGCCAGCACGACGAGCCGGTCGAGGCGCCCGCCCGCCCCGGCCTCACGGTCGTCCAGCTCTTCCTGCACGCCGACATCGACGCGGGCCTCACCCACGTCGGCGCGGGCGACAACGGCGGCATCGCGACGCTGCTGGTCCGCTTGGGCGACGCGCTGGTGGATCCGTCCGGAGCCGACGCCGCGGCCGCGGACGCCGACCCGCTCGACCCCCGTGCTGCGGACCGCGCCGTCGACCGCGTCATCACGCTGTCCCGCGGCACCCCCGACCAGACCCTCGCCTCCCTCGCCCGCGTCAACGCCGGCGCGGGCGGGCACGTCTTCGCGCACGTCCCGATGCTCGGCGGCCCGCGCTCGCTCCCCGAGGCGTGGCCGCACCGCGTCGAGGCCGAGCGGGGCATCCGCCGGGTGCTGCGCGCGGCCGGCCACGTGGACGCCGTGCACCTCCGCATGGCCGACGTCGGCACGCTCGCGGCGTCGACCGTCGCGCGCGAGCTGGGCATCCCCGTCGTCTTCACGGTCGCGCCGGATCCGCACGGCGTGGTCGACGCGCTCGACCGCTCGGGTGCCCTCACCCGCGACGGCTTCGGCGGCGTCGACGAGCGCGAGCACTACTGGTTCCGCGTGCGGCTCGTGCAGCGCCTGGCCGCGGACGCCGCGCACACCGTCCTCTTCCCGCGTCCGGAGCTGAGGCGCGACATGCGCCGCCTCGTCGGCATCGACGTGGACGCCCACCCGGAACGCCACAGCGTCGTCGCCGAGGGCATCGACGTGTCCGCCATCGAGCGCTCCCGCGACGACGCGATGCTCGGCGCCGACGCGGACGGCGCCCCGGCGCGCGCCTTCGTCGAGCTCGACGAGCTGCTCACGGCGCTCCCCGCCGAGCGGCGCGGCCTGCCGCTCGTCATCTCGGTCGGCCGCCTCGCGCGGGTCAAGGGCATGGCCTCGCTCGCGCAGGCGTGGGCGGCGGATCCCGCGCTCCGCTCCCGCGCGAACCTGCTCGTCGTCGGCGGCGACCTCGACGCGCCGAGCCCGGAGGAGCGCGACCAGGTGGCGCGCATCGCCGAGGCCGTCCCCGGCGCCGACCCGGGTGCCGCGGGCGCCGACCCGCGCGGGATCGCCGCCTCGCTCGCGCCGCACGGCCTCCTGCTCGCCGGCCACCGCGGCAACGACACCGTCACGCGCTGGCTCGCGGCGGTCCGCTACGGGCGCCCCGGCCTCGCGGCCGTCGGCGGGGCGTACGCGTGCGCGAGCATCAAGGAGGAGTTCGGCGTCGCGCTCCTGGAGGCGATGTCGATGGGCCTGCCCGTGGTGGCGCCCGCGTCCGGGGGACCGGCGACGTACGTGGAGGACGGCGTGACCGGGCTCCTCGTCGACACGGCGGACCCCGCGGCCCTCGCCCGCGGCGTCGTCCGCGCCCTCGACATCGCAGCCGGTCCCGGCGCGGCCGCGGCCGCCGACCGCGCGCGCGACATGGTCGCCCGCACCTTCACCATCCAGGCCATGGCGGGCACCCTGTCCCGCGTCTACCGCGACGTCGCCGCAGCCGACGACCGAACCCTCTGGGAGCTCAGCGCCTCATGACCCTGCTCGTCATCAGCCCGGACTACGCGTCCCACCTGTTCCCGCTCCTCACGCTCGCGTCGGCCTGGCAGCGGGCGGGTGAGCGCGTGGTCGTGGCGACCGGATCCGCCACCGCCGGCATCGTGGAGGCCTCCGGCTTCGAGCGCATCGACCTGCGCCTCGGCCGCGGCTCCAACCCCGGCACCATCAAGGCGGAGGACCAGCCGACGGGCGAGGACGACGCCCTCCGCGGCTTCTTCGCCGCCACGCGCCGCGGCATGGTGGAGACGCTGCGCTTCCAGGCCGAGGCGCGCAGCGACGACCTGCTGTGGGAGCCCGTGGAGACCGCCCGCGCCGTCCAGCGGATCCTCGACGAGGTGCGCCCCGACCAGGTGATCGTCGACCACCTCGCGTTCAGCGCCCGCCTCGCGCTCCTCGCCTCGGGCACCCGGCACGCGGACGTCGTGCTCGGCCACCCGAGCGCACTGCCCGTGGGCGACGAGGTCTACGGCTTCCCGCCCGCGTGGCCGGCCGCGTTCGAGCCGGAGGAGGAGGACCTCGACGAGCTGCACGCCCTGTGCGTGCGCGTCCGCGACCGCTTCACCGCGCAGTGGAACGACGCCCTCGCGGTCCTCGCCCCGGCCATGCGCCCGAGCCGCGACGCGTTCGCCGAGGCCGGCGACGTGCTCCTCCTGAACTACCCGGAGGAGCTGCACGACCCCGACCGCTCCGAGCTGCTGCCCCCGCACGCCTTCATCGGCTCGGCGGTCCGCCGCGAGGCCCCCGAGGCGGAGGTGCAGGACTGGATCGACGCCGGCGGCGACCCCGTCGTCTACGTGTCGCTCGGCAGCTTCCTCTCGGTGCGCGGCGACGTGCTGGCCCGCGTCGCCGAGGCGCTGCGCGACCTCGACGTGCGCGTGGCGCTCGCGACCGGGTCGACCGACCCGGCGGAGCTCGGCGACCTCCCGTCCGGCTGGCTCGTGCGCCCGTTCCTCCCGCAGGTGACGCTCCTCGGCCACGCCGACCTCGCGGTCACGCACGGCGGCAACAACTCCGTCACCGAGGCGGCGACCGCGGGCGTCCCGATGCTCGTGCTGCCGCTGTCGACCGACCAGTTCGCGGGCGCCGCCGCCCTCGAGGACGCGGGGCTCGGCCTCGCCCTCGCCCCGAACGTCGCCACCGTCACCGAGCTGCGGCAGGCGGCCAAGCGGCTGCTGGCCCCGTCCGGGATGCAGCGCGCCGCGCTCGACGCCGTCGCGTCGTCGCTCACGCGCTCGCCCGGCCCGCAGCGCGCGTACCAGGCGCTGGCAGGGGGGATCCGCCCGGAGCAGGCTGCGCGCTGACGCCCGGGCCGGGATCTCGTAGACTCGGGTGGATCGCGTCGGCCGCCGAGGCCCCGCGGTCGCCCCCAGTCTCGACCAACGGATCCAGGTGCCCTCGTGAACATCGTCGCTTTCATCATCGCGTTCGCCCTCTTCCTGGGCGGCATGGCGCTGTTCGCGTTCGCGTTCTACATCGAGGGCTTCGAGCTGCTGAGCTTCTTCGCCGGCATCCTGCTCGTCTCGGCGTCCATCGCCATCCCGGCGCACATCCTCAAGCGCACCGACGCCTGATCCCGCGCTCCCATCCGCCGGCCGCGCCCCGAAACACCCGCGACACACGCCCCGGTTAGGCTCCGGCCATGGGTGATCTGTTCGAGGGATACGGCACGCTCGCGGCCGCACGTCGGGCGTCGGGCGGCGCGATGCCGTTCGACGAGATGTTCCGGGATCCGCCGGTGGCGGGGGAGCCCGCCGTCGCGCGGGCCGCGTACCGCGAGATCCACGCCGCGCTCTCCCGCATGACCAAGGAGGAGCTGAAGGACCGCACCGACGCGCTCGCCACCAGCTACCTCGCGCAGGGCGTCACCTTCGACTTCGCGGGCGAGGAGCGGCCGTTCCCGCTCGACGCCGTGCCCCGCGTCATCGAGCAGGCCGAGTGGAGCCGGCTCGAGAAGGGCGTCGCGCAGCGCGTCCGGGCGCTCGAGGCGTTCCTCGCCGACGTCTACGGGCCGCAGCGCGCCATCCGGGACGGCGTCATCCCGGCGCGCCTCATCAGCTCGTCGAGCCACTTCCACCGGCAGGCCGCCGGCATCGATCCCGCGAACGGCGTCCGCATCCAGGTCTCCGGCATCGACCTCGTGCGCGACGAGGCCGGCGAGATGCGCGTCCTCGAGGACAACGTGCGCGTCCCCTCGGGCGTCAGCTACGTCATCTCGAACCGCCGCGTCATGGCGCAGACCCTCCCGGAGCTGTTCGTCTCCATGCGGGTCCGGCCGGTCGGCGACTACCCGAACAAGCTCCTGCAGGCCCTCCGCGCGAGCGCGCCGGACGGCGTCGAGGACCCGAACGTCGTCGTCCTCACGCCCGGCGTCTACAACAGCGCGTACTTCGAGCACACGCTGCTCGCGCGCCTCATGGGCGTCGAGCTCGTCGAGGGCCGCGACCTGTTCTGCTCCGGCGGGCGCGTCTGGATGCGCACCACCGGCGGCCCCATGCGCGTCGACGTCATCTACCGCCGCGTCGACGACGAGTTCCTGGATCCGCTGCAGTTCCGCGCCGACTCCATGCTCGGCTCGCCGGGCCTCATGCTGGCCGCGCGCCTCGGCAACGTCACCATCGCCAACGCGGTCGGCAACGGCGTCGCCGACGACAAGCTCGTGTACACGTACCTGCCCGACCTCATCCGCTACTACCTGTCCGAGGACGCGATCATCCCGAACGTCGACACCTGGCGCCTCGAGGAGCCCGACTCGCTCGAGGAGGTGCTCGACCGGCTGCCCGAGCTCGTGGTGAAGCCCGTCGACGGATCCGGCGGCAAGGGCCTCGTCGTCGGGCCGGCGGCGTCCGCGGGGGAGCTCGCGGAGCTCCGCGCGCGGCTGCTGAAGGACCCGCGCGGCTGGATCGCGCAGCCGGTGGTGCAGCTCAGCACCATCCCCACCCTCGTGGAGGACGGCATGCGCCCGCGCCACGCCGACCTCCGCCCCTTCGCGGTCAACGACGGCCGCGACATCTGGGTGCTGCCCGGCGGCCTCACGCGCGTCGCGCTCCCGGAGGGCCAGCTGGTGGTCAACAGCAGCCAGGGCGGCGGGTCGAAGGACACCTGGGTCGTCGGCGACGGCGGCTTCCCCGCGGCGACGCGCGAGCGCAGCGTGCAGACCCTCGTGGCCGACCAGGCCGCGGTCACCACGTCGATCCCGATCATCGTGTCCGGGGAGAAGGCGCCCGACCAGTCGCCGCACGACCGGCCACGGAACCGCGACCAGCACGAGCAGCAGCAGCAGACCGCCGTCGCGCCCACCGCCGATCCCGCCCCCACCCGACCGGCCGCGACCCGCGCCGTCGCGCCCGCCACCACCGCCGAGGGGGACCGCTGATGCCCATGCTGTCGCGCATCGCCGAGTCGCTGTTCTGGATCGGCCGCTACATCGAGCGGTCGGACGGCACGGCCCGCATCCTCGACGTCCACCTCCAGCTCCTCCTCGAGGACCCGTGGATCGACGAGGACACCGCCTGCCGCTCCCTGCTCAGCGTCATGGGCAGCGACGTCCCGTCCGACGACGTGCTCGGCCGGGACGACGTGCTCGCCCTCCTCGCGGTCGACCGCACCCAGCCGGCGTCCATCGCGTACTCGCTCGGCGCCGCGCGCGAGAACGCGCGGCGCGCCCGCGAGATCGTGTCGAGCGAGCTGTGGGAGTGCCTCAACACCACGCGCGCCCGGATGCCGCGGAAGATCGCGAACGACCGCGTGCACGAGTTCTTCGGCTGGGCCCGGGAGCGCTCGGCCCTCGCGGTCGGCCTCGTCGAGTCCGGCACGAGCCGCGACGAGGCCTGGCAGTTCTTCACGCTCGGGCGCTCCATCGAGCGCGCGGACATGACCGCGCGCCTGCTCGCCACGCGTGCGCTCACCGAGGCGAGCGGCCCCTCGTGGACCACGATCCTCCGCTCCTGCGGCGCGTACGAGGCGTACCTGCGCACGTACCGCGGCGTGCCGAGCGCCCGCAACGCCGCCGAGTTCCTGCTGCTCGACCGGCTCTTCCCCCGGTCCATCACGCACTCGATCCGCCGCGCCGAGCAGTGCCTCCACGACATCGAGCCGCGCACCGACCGGCTCGGGGTCTCGGACCAGGCGCAGCGGCTGCTCGGGCAGATCCGCAGCGACCTGGAGTACCGGCCGATCGGGGAGATCCTCGACGACCTGCCGCGCTTCATGGACGCCGTGCAGGAGGCGACGAGCGCCACCTCCGAGGCCGTCCGCCAGCGCTACTTCCCCACCAACGCGGCACCCAGCTGGGTCGGAGAGAACTCGTGAACCGCCTGCGCATCACCCACCGGACCGGCTTCCACTACGAGGGCGAGGTGACCGCGTCGTACAACGAGGCGCGGATGCTGCCCGTCTCGAGCGAGAACCAGTTCGTCCTCTTCTCGAACCTCGACATCCAGCCGAAGCCCGGGCACCACACCTACGTCGACTACTTCGGCACCCGCGTCTCCTCGTTCGAGATCCTGAGCCCCCACCGCTCGCTGGAGCTCACGGCCACGAGCCTCGTCGAGGTGCGCCCGCGGACGCACGAGCCGCACCAGCTCGGCTGGGACGACCTCGCGGTGGAGGTGGAGCGCGCCACCGAGCACGTGGAGCAGGTCGCGCAGACCCTCCGCACGGAGCCGCACGAGGAGGTCCGGGCGCTCGCCGAGGAGATCGCGGGCGGGGCGGGCACGCCCTGCGAGGCGGCGGCCGCCATCGCCCGGGCGATCGGGGAAGGGGTCGAGTACATGGCGGGCGTCACTAGCGTCCAGTCCACCGCCCGCGAGGCGTGGGAGCAGGGCCGCGGCGTCTGCCAGGACATCACCCACATCGTCATCGGGGCGCTGCGGCACGTCGGCATCCCGGCGCGCTACGTCAGCGGCTACCTGCACCCGAGGCCGAACGCGGCCGTCGGCGAGACCGTGACGGGCGAGTCGCACGCGTGGGTCGAGTGGTACTGCGGCGAGTGGCGCGGCTGGGATCCCACGAACCTCATCGACATCGGCGACCGGCACGTGCTCGTCGGCCGGGGCCGCGACTACCGCGACGTGGCGCCGCTGCGCGGCATCTACGCGGGGCCGTTCCGGTCGAAGCTGTTCGTGCGGGTGGAGATCACGCGGGAGTCCTGATCCGCGGTGGGGCGGCCCGGCGCACCTAGTCTGGATCCATGCCCGACGAGGAGCGCTCCACCGGAGGAGCCGACCACCGCACCATCGTGGACGCCGAGGGCGTGACCCTCCACTACTACGTGTGGGAGGCGGAGCGCCCGCGGGCCGTGGTGCACATCGCGCACGGCGTAGGCGAGCACGCGCTCCGCTACGCCCGCCTCGCGCAGGACCTCAACGCCATGGGCTACACGGTCGCCGCGGACGACCACCGCGGGCACGGCGCCACCGGCCTCGGGCACCTCGGCATCGGCGTGCTGGGGCCCCGGCGGCACCTGGCGGCCCTGGACGGGATCCAGCTGGTGAGCGAGCGGCTCCGCCGGGACCTGCCCGACCTGCCGCTCGTGCTCCTCGGCCACAGCTGGGGAGCGCTCCTCGCGCAGCGCATCGTCGCGCGGGCGTCGCACCTCTACGCGGGGCTCGTGCTGAGCGGCGCGTCGCTCGCGATGCCGGGCGTCATCAACACGGGCGACCTCAACAAGCGGTGGCGGCACCCGGCGGCCACGGGCTTCGAGTGGCTCTCCCGGGATCCGGAGGCGCAGCGCGCGTTCGGCGCCGACGACCGCAACTTCGACGTCAACGCGCTGAAGCCGTACCGGATGCGGGACTCCGTGCAGATCATGGGCCGCCCGCCCCGGAGGCTGGCGACCGACCTGCCCGTGCTCATCCAGGGCGGCGAGGAGGACTCGCTCGGCGGCCGCCGCGGCATGCAGCTGCTCGCCCGCGACTACAGCAGGCGCTCCGGCCTCAGCGACGTCCTGCTCATCGTCTACCCGGGTGCGCGGCACGAGATCTACAACGAGACGAACCGCGACGAGGTGGTCGCCGACCTCCGCAGCTGGCTGGACTCGCGCGTGGCGGCGGCGGGGGGCGGCGCGGCCGAGGACGGCGACGGCGAAGGCGACGGCGACGGCGCGGACGATGCCGCGGTCGAGCGCGGCGACGCGGACGGCGGGACGCCGGCGTGACCTCCGCGGATCCGGCCGTCCCGCGTCCCGCCCTGCCCGAGGGGATCGCGCTCCGCCCGGCGGGCGGCGACGACCTGCCGTTCCTCGAGGACATGCTCCTGGCGTCGATGGACTGGCGCGACGACGGCTCCATGACCCGGGAGCGGATGCTGCGCACGCCGGAGCTCGCGCACTACGTGACCGGCTGGCCGCGCGCGGGGGACGTGGGCGTCGTCGCGGTGTCCGACGGGGATCCGGTGGGCGCGGCCTGGGCGCGGCTCTTCGCGGACGACGACCGCGGCTACGGCTTCGTCGCCCCCGACGTCCCCGAGCTCGGCATGGCGCTCCTCCCGTCGGCGCGCGGCCGGGGAGCGGGTCGCGCCCTCCTCGTGGCGCTCGTCGAGGCGGTCCGCGCGTCGGGGGCGCCGGCCCTGAGCCTCAGCGTGGAGGACGGCAACGACCGCGCCCGGGCCCTCTACGCGTCGCTCGGCTTCCTGCCCGTGGGACGCGAGGGCGGATCGGACGTGCTGCTGCTCCGCTGGTGACCCGCGGCGCTCCGGCGGCGCGCGCGGCGCCGACGGAGCGCCGTCGGCCCTCCTCCGGCGTCAGCCGCAGTGGCTGTTCCACACGTCCGGGACCATGGCGTACCAGTCCCGGTTCCCGCAGGGGAGGCCCGCGCTCCACACGCCCACGAGGGTGCCGATCAGGGCGTAGAAGAGGCCGCAGGCGAGCGTGCCCACCCCCGGGATCGCGCAGAAGAACGCGGCGCCGATGCCCCCGGCCGCGCCCATGATGATCCGCATCGCCGCGGGGGTCAGCCGGATGGTCTGCAGGTGCGGGGTGATCGCCTTGCCGACCTTGTGCCAGAAGTGCTTCCAGCCGTCCGACACCGCGACGGAGTCGACCGAGGCGGTCAGCCCGCCTCCCGGCGCGGCGGTCACGTCGAGCTGGGCGGCCGGGGCGCGGAGGCCGTCCGAGCTCCGGAGGGCCCGCACCTCCGCGGTCGCCTCCCGGGTGAGGGCGTCGCGGTCCGGTCGCGTCGCCCCCTCGTGCGGGCCGCTGGCCCACGCCGCCTCCGCGGTGTCGACGAGCTGGCGGACGCTCACCCTGCCGGTGGTGATGTCGTCGACGAGGGTGCCCGCCTGCAGGGAGGCGGCGACGGACTGGACCGAGGTCCGCGTGGCCGCCTGCGCCGGGACCGGCCCGGTGACCACCGCACCGAGGATCGCGAGCGCGGTCGTCACCCCGAGCGCGACGGCGCGACGGCCGTGACCGGCCCCGGGGCGAGGAGGGCGATGGCGCCGTCGAGTCGAGCGGGCCGAGGGCGAGGCGCTGCGAGGCATGTGGTGCTCCATTCGTCGGTGTTGCGGGAGGGGTGGCGGCGCGGAGCGCGGGAGCGCCGGGGCATCCGAGGAGCGGCGGCAGCGCGCGGTGCCGAAGCTAGGCGGCTGTCAGACGATCGTCTGGCAGTTCTCCACAGGCAGGTGCCGCATCGGCCGGCACGACGCCGGTCGCGGGGGTCGGCTGTTACGGTCCGTGCGGCCCATCCGGTACGGAAGAAGGGGACGCTGTGGATCAGCGACGCGTGGAGATGCTCCGTCTCCGGCAGGAGATCGTGACGGCGGCGGGCGCGCTCTTCGCCCGGTTCGGGTACGAGGCCACCACCTTCTCCCGCATCGCACGGGCCATCGACCGGCCCAAGTCCGCCATCGGCTACCACCTCTTCCCGTCGAAGGCCTCGCTGGCCGAGGCCGTCCTCGGGGAGGACGACCTCCGGTGGCAGAAGGCCGACGACGCCCTCGCGCGCGCCGGCATCTCGATGGGCGTCGAGCGCCTGCTCGCGCTGCTCGTGCTCCGGGCCCGCGAGATCGACGCGCACCCCGAGCGCGCGGGGGCCCTGCGCCTGCTGATCGAGCTGCCGTCGCTCGACGTCGATCCCCGCGGCCTGCCGCGCCGCCTCCTCGGCGCCGGCCGCGTCCGCTTCGCGCGCACGTGCATCGAGGCCGGGCTCACGGCGGACCTGCCGGGGCGGCGGGCCGAGATCGCGGCCTTCTCGGACCTGTTCCTGGACTCCACGCGCGGCCTCGTCCTCTGCCACCTGGCGCTGAGGGAGGACGAGCGCGTCGAGCCGCGGCTCTGCACCCTGTGGACGCATCTGCTCGAGGGCGCGGGCGTCCCCCAGGCGGCGGCCGTCGTGCGCCGGGTGTCGGCCTCCCCGAGGATCGCGGTGATCGCGGCGCAGGTGGAGGACGCGATGGCCGAGGAGGAGGCGGGCGTCCGCTGATCCGGGTGCCGCCGCGTCGCGGCACCCGCCGTTCACCTGATGGACGACTTCCCGTCGACGCGCGCTGCTACCGTCCGGGACGCTCCGATGCCCGGAGCGGACGGGAGCGCGACATGGACCGGCGTCAGGCGGCCGTGGCGCGCGCCCGCCGGGAGATCGTCGAGGCGGCCGGCGCCCAGTTCGCCGCGTACGGCTACGAGGCGACGTCGTTCTCGCGGGTGGCCGAGGCCATGGGCCGGCCCAAGTCCGCCGTCGGCTACCACCTGTTCGCGTCGAAGGAGAGCCTCGCGCACGCGGTGGTCGACGAGCAGGAGCGCCGCTGGCTCCGCATCGCCGCCGCGCTCGAGGGGCCGGGCGCCCTCCCGGAGCTCGTCGTCTTCCTGCTGACCGCGGCCCGCGAGGTGGAGGTCCGTCCCGTCGCCGCCGGCGCCGTCCGGCTCCGCCAGGAGATGCCGCGCCTCGGCCTCGGGGTCGCGCCGCGCTTCGACGTGGTGGCGTTCGTGCACCGGCTGCTGCGGACCGAGCTCGTGATGCAGGGCGTCCCCGAGCCCGAGCCGGATCTCGACGCCGCCGTCGACGTGCTGCTGGGCGCCACCCTCGGGGTGCTCTCCCTCCGGTCGACGCGCGCGCCGCGAGTGGATGCCGCCGACCGCCTGCGGATGCTCTGGATCCCGCTCCTCGCGCACCTCGGGCTCGAGGGCGTCGAGGCGGTCGTGCGGGACGCCCGCCCCCTCGACCCGGACTCCGTGGAGGCCGTCGCCGCCGCGGCGACCCCGACCGGGTGGGACCCCGTCCTCGCCTGATCGGCGACGCGCGGGCGACCCGCCTCAGGCCGGCCAGACCGGGCGGAACTGGATGCTGATGCGCGGCCCGACGGCCTTCGTGGTCTTGAGGATCGCGTGCTCGTGCGTGCGCTGCGCGCTGCCGCCCATGACCACGAGGTCGCCGTGCCCGAGCGGGAACCGCCGCACCTCCCCGCCGCCCTTCGGCCGCAGCGACAGCGTGCGCGCCGCCCCGACCGAGACGATGGCGACCATGGTGTCGCGGTCGATGGCGCGCCCGACGCGGTCGCCGTGCCAGGCGACGCTGTCGTCGCCCGTGCGGTAGAAGCACAGCCCGGCCGTCTCCAGCACCTGTCCGGGCGGCCGTCCGTAGTGGTCGTTGAGCGCGTCGCGCGCCTGCTCGAGGACGGGCGCCGGCAGCGCGGCCCGGGGCCCGAACCACGACAGCAGGCGCGGCACCTCCACGGTGCGGCCGTGCATGGTCCGCGTGTCGGCCGTCCACTCGACGTCCTCCACGAGGCGCTCGAACAGCGCGTCGGAGTCGCTGACCCAGCCGGGGCGGATGTCGAGCCAGGCACCCTGCCCGAGGTCGAGCCGCTCGACCTCCGCGCCGAGCGCGCCGAGGCCGGGTGCCGCCCGGAGGTCGTCGAAGAGGGAGGCCTGGAACGCGATGCTCATGGCGCGAGCATAGCCCGGATGTTCGAACGCATGTTCGAACGCGGGAGGGGCGGGGAGGTCCGGGGCGCCGCCCGGGCGCGTCGTGCGCAGGACGGCCGCCGCCGCGTCACCCGACCTCGAGCACCGTCTTCAGCCAGCCCTCCTCGCGCACGTCGAAGTGCTCGTAGGCGTCGATCGCGGTCGTCATCCCCTCGTCCTGCGTGATGAAGCGCGTCGGGTCGAACACGCCGGACGCGACGAGGTCGATGAGCGGCGGCGTGACGCGGCGGTGGTCGCAGTTGCCCATGCGGATGGTGAGGTTCCTGTTCATCGCGGCGCCGATCGGGTACGACGTGAGCTGGGGCGGGTAGACGCCGATGATGCCGATGCGCCCCGACTTCCGCACCATCCGCACGGCCCACTGCGCGGCCTGGCTCGGGGCGTCGCCGGGGACCCAGAGGCCGTCGTGCGGGGAGGCGCCGGGCGCGACCTGCGCGACCTCGGCGGCGAACGCGTCCGCCTCCTGCTCGGCCTCCTCGGCGGCGGGACCCGCGTGCGGGCGCTGCGCGTCGACGCCGACCGCGTCGATCACCGCGTCCACGCCGATCCCGAGGGTCGCCTCCATCACCGCGGCCACCGGGTCCTCGCGCTCGAAGTGGATCACCTCGGCGTTCTGCTCGAGCGCCATCGCGAGGCGCGTCTCCACGTGGTCGACGGCGAAGACGCGCCCGGCGCCCATGCGGAAGGCGGATGCGACGGCGAACTGCCCGACGACGCCCGCGCCGAGGACCGCCACGGTGTCGCCCGGCCGGATGCCCGCGAGCTCGGCGCCGAACCAGGCGGTGGGGAAGATGTCGCTGAGGAGGATCGCCTGGTCGTCGCTGACCGCGTCGGGGAGCGGGATCAGCGTGTGGGCGGCCCACGGGATCCGCGCGTACTCGGCCTGCAGGCCGTCGATGGGGCCCGTCGTCTCGGGCCCGCCGAAGAACGACGTGCCGGCCTGCGGTCCGTTCGGGTTGGCGACGTCGCACTGGGCCGTGCTGCCCGCGCGGCACTGCGCGCACACGCCGCACGACATGGTCGAGCACACCAGCACCCGGTCGCCGGGGGAGAAGCCGCGCACCTGGGCGCCGACCTCGGTGACGGTGCCGATGGCCTCGTGGCCGAGGATGGTGCCCTCGCGCATGCCGGCCATCGTGCCGCGCACGAAGTGGAGGTCGGTGCCGCAGATGGCGCTGCGGGTGATGCGGATGACCGCGTCGGTCGGCTCCTGGATCCGCGGATCCGGCACCTCGTCCAGGCGGATGTCGCCCTCGCCGTGCCACACGACTGCCTTCATGCTGCCTCGCCTCTCCTCGTCCGATGCGGGACGGGCGGGCCGGATGCGCCGCCGTCCGTGCGTCCGACGCTAGGCCGGCCGGTCCGCGGCGTCCGGATCCGGGCGCCCCCTTGACGCGAGGCGGGAGGGGCGGCTACCGGCTCACGCCGTCGCGTGCGCGATCGCGCGGGAGGCGCGGCGCCCGACGGCGATGAGGGCCAGCGCCATGCCGCAGATGAACGCGGCGATGACGACCACCCAGACCGCGACGGTCGCGTATCCGCCCGCGTCGGTGGCGGGATCCAGGAACGGGTACGGGTAGTAGGTGGCCGCCCCCGTGACCTCGTTCCCCGTGACGGGACCCCGTGCCAGCGTGACCGCGACCCACACCAGCGGGAAGACGACGACCCGCCCGACCGCGCCGTACCCGAGCGCGCGGCGGTCCGGCGCCAGGAGCCAGTCGAGCAGCACGAGCGCGGGCACGACGACGTGCAGCACCTCGTTCGACCAGGGCAGCTTCCCGCCGGGAATCGTCGGCAGGCCCCGCAGGAGGAGGTTGTAGACCACGCCCGTGGTCACCATGTAGGTGGTCGCGGCGAGCCGGAGCGTCGTCCAGCCGCGGCCGGGGAGGGGGCCGCGGCGGAGCAGCCGCACGGCGCCGATCCCCATCACGACCGCCGCCAGCAGGTTCGACTCGATGGTGAAGTACATGAGGAAGTCGACCGTCTTCCCCCAGATCCCCGCCACCCCGATGCTGCGCCAGTACGCGGAGCTGACGGCGTACTGGCTGATGACGGCGACGAGCACGGCCGCGGTCGTGAGGAGGCGGACGACCGCCCACGTGATGCGCATGGCCCACGGTCCCACACGCCCGTGTCCGCGGGGATCCGGCGGCGGTGCGACGCGCCGGGCGGGCCGTAGGCTGGTCGGATGCATGGTGAGTACAAGGTCCCCGGCGGCAAGCTCGTCGTGGTCGACCTGGACGTGACCGACGGCCGCATCTCGGGGTTCCGCCTCGCGGGCGACTTCTTCCTCGAGCCCGACGACGCGCTCGAGGCGATCGACCGGGCGGTGAACGGCCTCCCCGAGGACAGCGACGCGAACGCGATCGCCGCCGCCATCCGCCGCGCGCTCCCGCCGCAGGCCGTGCTCCTCGGCTTCTCGCCCGAGGCCGTCGCCGTCGCGATCCGCCGCTCCCTGGCCCGCGCCACGAACTGGGGCGACTACGAGTGGGAGGTCATCCACGACCGCGCCTACCGCCCCGTCGAGCAGATGGCCCTCGACCAGGTGCTCGCCGAGGAGGTCGGCGCCGGGCGTCGGAACCCCACGCTGCGCATCTGGGAGTGGGACCAGCCGGCCGTCGTCATCGGCAGCTTCCAGTCGCTGCGCAACGAGGTCGACGCGGAGCAGGCCGCCGCCCACGGCTTCGACGTCGTCCGCCGGGTGTCCGGCGGCGGTGCCATGTACATGGAGGCGGGCGCCGTCATCACGTACTCCATCTACGCGCCCGTCGACCTCGTGCAGGGCATGACGTTCGCCGACTCGTACGCCTACCTCGACGAGTGGGTCATCACCGCCCTCCGCTCGCTCGGCATCGACGCCTCGTACCAGCCGCTCAACGACATCACGAGCCCCACCGGCAAGATCGGCGGCGCCGCGCAGAAGCGCCTGGGCGCCGGCGCCGTGCTGCACCACGTCACCATGAGCTACGACATGGACGGGGAGAAGATGGTGCAGGTGCTGCGCATCGGCCGCGAGAAGATCAGCGACAAGGGCATCACCAGCGCGGCCAAGCGCGTGGACCCGCTCCGCAGCCAGACCGGCATGAGCCGCGCGGAGATCATCGACCGGATGAAGGCCACCTTCACGGGCCTCTACGGCGGCAAGCCCGGCGAGGTCACGCCGGAGGAGTGGGCGAAGACGCGCCAGCTCGTCGCCGACAAGTTCTCCACGCCGGAGTGGCTGACGCGCGTCCCCTGAGCACCCGCGTCATGCGACGGATGCGCGTCGGGGACGCCCTGTCCGCTGGGCGAAGGGCGCCTGTCCGCTCGGCGTCGGGGCGGGCGGGCTCCGCGGCACGGCGGCTAGTGTCCTGTCCGTCGTCGTTCCCGACCCCGCGGGGGCCGAGCGGCGACGAGCGGCACGACCGAACCTCCTCCGGGTGGCTGCGATCGCGACCGCGGGCGGCTCCGTGACGTACGTCGATCGCGGAGCGGTCTCGCGGGGCGCGCATGCGCCCCGCGCGCGACCCGCCTCCGGGGTGCGTGCGACGCCGGTCGGCGGTCAGCCGCGCTCGAGCAGCTCCCGGTAGTCCGGGTGCTCGTCGATCCACTCGGCCACGAACGGGCACGCCGCCACGACCGTGCGCGATCCCTTCCGCACGTCGTCGAGCGCGGCCCGCACGAGCTCGCCGCCGAGGCCGCCGCGCCGCTTCGCGGGGTCGACCTCGGTGTGGGTGAAGACGATGCGGTCGCCCTGGATCAGGTAGTCCGCGAAGCCCGCGCGCTCGCCGTCGAGCCACAGCGTGTAGCGCGAGCCGTCGGGGTCGTGGGTCACGTCGACGCTCATGCCGCCACACTAGGCGCGCTCCCGCGCGGAGTCGATCCGCCAGGACGCCGGGTTACCCTGGACGAGCCCGCCACCCGGGCGCACCCCTACCCCCGGAGCATCACGTGACCGCCGACATCCGCCGCCGCAGCATCCTCGCCGCCGCGCTCGCGGTCCCCGTGACCGCCGTCCTCGCCGCCTGCACGCGCCAGGACCCCGCCCCCCGTGCGACCCGCGACGCGGGCGACGGCGGCCGGCCCGCCGCGTCCGACGCCGCGCCCGCCGTCACCTCCGTGGAGCCCGCGGAGCTCTCCGTCTCGGGCGGGCAGACCGTCACCCTCGCCGGCGCCGGGCTCTCCGCGGCCACCGCCGTCATGTTCTCCGGCACGCCGGGCACCGACCTGCAGGTGGCCGGCGACGGGTCCGTCACGGTCGTCGCGCCCCGCTCGGCCGACTACGAGGACGGGACCGCCGACATCCAGGTCATGGCGGGCGACGCGGCGCTCACCGCCTCGACGGCCGCGTACACGGCGCAGACGCCGGTCGACGCGCAGCTGCAGTACGCGCTCGCGCACTGGGACTCGTACAACCTCGAGGAGTACGGCGACTTCAACCCGTCCGGCGGCGACTGCGTCAACTTCGTCAGCCAGACGCTCATCCAGCGCGGGTGGGAGATGACGACGGAGTGGCACAACCGCGGCGGCGGGTCCGACTGGACCTACGCGTGGATCCACGTGCCCACGTTCGACCGGTGGCTCGCGGCCAACGCCGCCGCGCTCGGCGTGACGCGCCTCGAGCTCGCCGACCGCGACCGCCTGAAGGTGGGCGACATCGTCATCTTCGACTGGAACCGCAACGACTCCGGCGACCACACGCAGATCGTCTCGGCCATCGAGCCGGGCGACGGCGGGAACGTCGTGAAGATGGTCGGCCACAACCTCGACAACGACTACCGCGACCTCGACGAGACCATCACGGTCGAGCACCCCGGCGCCGAGGTGCACTTCTGGAGCGTCTCCTAGCCCGCGTCCCGCGGCCCGCGGAGGACCCGCGGCAGGCGGTCGACGAGGAGCACGGCCAGCACGCCGAGCGCGTAGGCCGCGAGGTCGAGCGGGTCGAAGCCCGTCCCGAGCAGCAGGCGCGAGACCGGCACGTGCGCGGCCCAGGTCTCCGGCCACCCGGTGATCTGCAGGAGCTCGATCCCCGTGCACCACACGAGCACGGCGGCGCCGTGCACGACCGTGTCGACGCGCGGCATCACGGCGATGAGCGCCAGGTGCAGGGCGGCCGCGTAGTGCACGTCGGGCCAGAGCCCGCGTCCGTCGGAGCGGGTGACGACCATGCCCGCGATGACGACCGCGAGGAGCGCCGCCAGCGCGACGACGCGCCGGCGGGCGTGCCCGTCGGGCAGCCGGACGCCGCGGGCGGCCGCCGTGGCCGCCTCGGCCGGGCGGTGGGCGGTCGGGACCGACGGCTCGTCCCAGACGAACGCGTCCACATCCCCGGAATGGCGCATGCCCCCACCGTAGGGACCTCCGGTGGGAGCGCGCTCAGCCGGGGCCGGGGCTGGCTTCCCCGGGCACGGGATCAGGCGCCGAGCGCGGCGTCCACGATGCGCTTGGCCTCCGCCTGCACCTCGTGCAGGTGGTCGAGCCCCACGAACGACTCGGCGTAGATCTTGTACACGTCCTCGGTGCCGCTCGGGCGGGCCGCGAACCACGCGTTGGCCGTGACGACCTTGACGCCGCCGACCGCGGCCCCGTTGCCGGGCGCGCTGCTGAGCTTCGCCGTGATGGGGTCGCCCGCGAGCTCGGTGGCCGTGATGGCGTCGCCGTCCAGCTTGCCGAGCGTGGCCTTCTGCGCCTTGGTCGCGGCGGCGTCCACGCGCTCGTACACGGGGTCGCCGAAGCGCTCCGTGAGCTCCCGGTAGAGGACGCTCGGGGTCCTGCCGGTGACCGCGAGGATCTCCGCGGCCAGCAGCGCGAGCAGGATGCCGTCCTTGTCCGTGGTCCAGACGGTGCCGTCCTTCCGCAGGAAGCTGGCACCGGCCGACTCCTCGCCGCCGAAGCCGACGGATCCGTCGATGAGGCCGGGCACGAACCACTTGAACCCGACCGGCACCTCCCAGAGGCGGCGGCCGAGCGACTCGGCGACGCGGTCGATGACGCTGGAGGAGACGAGCGTCTTGCCGACGCCCGCGTCCTGCCGCCATTCCGGGCGGTGCGCGTAGAGGTAGTCGATCGCGACGGCGAGGTAGTGGTTGGGGTTCATGAGCCCCGCGTCGGGCGTGACGATGCCGTGGCGGTCCGCGTCCGCGTCGTTGCCGGTGAGGATGTCGAAGTCGTCCTTGCGCGCGAGCACGCTCGCCATGGCGGACGCGGACGACGGGTCCATGCGGATCCTCCCGTCCCAGTCGAGGGTCATGAACGCCCACGCCGGGTCGACCTCCGGGTTCACGACCTCCAGGTCGAGGCCGTAGCGCTCGCCGATGGCCGCCCAGTACTCGACGGACGCGCCGCCGAGCGGGTCGGCGCCGATGCGCACGCCCGCCGCCCGGATGGCGTCCATGTCGATGATCGAGCCGAGGTCGTCGACGTAGTGGCCCAGGAAGTCGTAGCCCTCGACCGCCGCGCGCGCCTCCGCGAGGGGCACGCGGCGCACGTCCGCGAGGCCGCCCGCGATGATCTCGTTGGCGCGCGCCGCGATCCAGCCGGTCGCGTCGGAGTCGGCCGGTCCGCCGTGCGGCGGGTTGTACTTGAAGCCGCCGTCGGCCGGCGGGTTGTGGCTGGGGGTCACGACGATGCCGTCGGCCACGTCGTCGTCGCCGTGCCCCGCGTCGCGGTTCCAGCGGAGGATCGCGTGGGACAGCGCCGGCGTGGGGCACCAGGAGTCGCGGGAGTCGGCGAGCACGCGCACGCCGTTGGCGACGAGCACCTCGAGGGCGGTGTCCTCGGCGGGCTTCGAGAGCCCGTGCGTGTCGCGGCCGATGAACAGCGGCCCGGTGATGCCCTGCTCGGCCCGGTACTCGGCGATGGCCTGCGTGATGGCGAGGATGTGGTCCTCGTTGAACGCCGTGTTGAGCGAGCTGCCGCGGTGGCCGCTCGTCCCGAACGCCACCTTCTGCTCGGGATCCGCCACGTCGGGGTGGAGGTCGTGGTACGCCCGGATCAGCTCGTCGATGTCGATGAGGTCGGACGGGAGGGCGGCGGTGCCTGCGCGGTCATGCATGCCCCCATCCTGGCACCGGGGCCCGCCGAATCCCATCTAGGGTGCAGGCATGCCCGCGACCTCCCGACCCGACGAGACGTACAGCTACCTCGGCCCGTCCGGCACCTTCACGGAGGCCGCCCTCAAGCAGGTGGAGGCCGCCCGCGGCCGCACCTGGCGCGCGGTCAACAACGCCTCCGAGGCGCTCGCCGACGTGGTCGCCGGCACGTCGGTCGCCGCGATGATCGCCATCGAGAACTCGGTCGAGGGCGGTGTCACGGCCACGCAGGACGCGCTCGCCAACATCCCGGGCCTCCGGATCCTCAGCGAGCACCTGGTGCCCGTCTCCTTCGACCTCGTGGTGCGCCCGGGCACGGTCCTCGCCGACGTGCGGACGGTCGCCGCGCACCCGGTCGCCTACGGCCAGTGCCGCCGCTTCCTCGAGCGCGAGCTGCCCACGCACGGGCACCTGCCCGCGTCGTCGAACGTGCAGGCCGCCATGTCGCTCCTGGAGGACGGCACTGCCGACGCCGCCATCGCGCCGCCGCAGATCGTGGAGAGCCAGCCGCTCGAGGCCCTGGCGCGCGCCATCGGCGACAACCCGAACGCCGTGACGCGGTTCGTGCTGGTCGGCCGGGCCACGTCGCTGCCCGCGCGCACGGGCGCCGACAAGACGAGCCTCATCGTCGAGCTGCCCGACGACCGCGCCGGATCCCTGCTCGACCTCCTGGAGCAGTTCGCCACCCGCGGGGTGAACCTCGCGCTCATCCAGTCGCGGCCCATCGGCGACGAGCTCGGCCGCTACCGGTTCGTCATCGACGCCGAGGGCCACGTGCACGACGAGCGCGTCGCCGACGCCCTCCTCGGGATCCGCCGGTTCAGCCCCCGGGTCACGTTCCTCGGCTCCTACCCCCGGGCGGACGGGGCGCCGAGCACCTACCGCGCCGAGTACGAGGACGACGTCTTCCTCGAGGCGCGCGACTGGCTGCGGGCCATCCTCGCGGCGGAGCCCGGCGCCGGCGCCTGACGCGACGCCGGACCGGCCGCGGCCGCCTCAGGCCCGGTCGCGGTCCAGATCCTTCGAGCGCGCGCCCGTCGCGCGGCTGATCAGGTAGAGCACGACGCCGACGGCCAGGAGGATCGCGCCGAACAGCCACACCTGCCCGCTCTGCTGCGTGAGCAGCAGGACGCACGACAGCGTGCCGAGCACGGGGACGGCCGTCCACACGCGGAAGTGCTCGTGCTCGACCCGGTCGCGCCGCAGCACCAGCACGGCCACGTTGGTGCTGATGAAGACGAACAGCAGCAGGAGCACGACGGTCTCGGCGAGGGTCCCGACGTCGCCCACCGAGGTCAGCGCGATCGCGACGACCGTGGTCGCGGCGATGGCGACCCACGGGGTGCGCCGCTTCGGCAGCACCTTCCCGAGGACGCCGGGAAGGAGGCCCTGCTCGGCCATGCCGTAGGTGACGCGGCTCGCCATGATCATGGTGAGGAGCGCGCCGTTCGCCACCGCGACGAGGGCGATCAGGCTGAAGACCCACGGCGGGATGCCGACGCCGGTCGCCTCGACCACCGCGAGCAGCGGCCCGGTGGAGTCCTGCAGGTCCTCGGGCGCGAGGGCGGCCGAGCTCGCGAGCGCGACGAGCACGTAGACGACGCCGGCGGTCGCGAGCGAGCCGAAGAGCGCCTTCGGGTACACGCGGCTGGGGTCGCGCACCTCCTCGGCGACGTTGGCGCTCGTCTCGAACCCGACGAACGAGTAGTAGGCGACGATCGCGGCCGACAGCGTCGCGAGCGCGGCGTTCGAGCCCTCCGGGAACCCGGTCACGCGCGACACGTCGCCGCCCCCGCCGCCGAGCATGACCGCCACGACGACGATCACGATCACCAGGCCGCTCAGCTCGACCACCGTCATGATCACGTTGCCGCGCATGCTCTCGGTGATGCCGCGGGCGTTGAGCGCCGCCACGAGCAGCAGGAAGAGGATCGCCGCGGGGATCTGCGGCACGTCCATCACGGGGGCGAGGAGGCTCGACAGGTACTCGCCGGCGAACGCCAGCGACAGGCCGGCGGCGCTCACGACGCCCGCCGCGAGCATGGAGAACCCGACGAGGAACGACACGATCGGCTGCCGGTACGCGCGCTCCGCGAAGATCGCGGCGCCGCCCGCCCTCGGGTACTTCGTCACGAGCTCGGCGTAGGAGCCCGCGGTGAGCAGCGCCAGGAGCAGGGCCACCACGAGCGGCACCCACAGGGCGCCGCCCACGTCCTCCGCGAGCGTGCCCATGAGCGCGTAGATGCCCGCGCCGAGGACGTCGCCCAGGATGAACAGGAACAGCAGCGGCCCGGTGATCGCCTTCTTGAGCTTCGAGCCGTCGGCGGATGCGCCGCCCCCGTCCGTGTCCGTCGTCGTCGCCATGCCGGTCCTCCCTGCGCGTCGCCGGACCCGCGTCCGGCGGCCGCGCGGTCGCGCGACCCATCGAGCCTGGCCCGATCCGGCGTCCGCGTCCCGGTGCGGCGGTCGCCGCCCGGATGCGCCCGGGCCGCTTGGCTAGAGTGACGGGGTGATCGATCCGCAGATTCTCCGCGACCAGCCCGACCTCGTCATCGCCTCGCAGGAGCTCCGCGGCTCCTCCGTGGAGGTGGTCGACCAGGCGGTCGCCGCCGACTCCGAGCGGCGCCTGGCGATCACGGAGTACGAGGGCCTGCGGGCCGAGCAGAACGCGCACGGGAAGCTCGTCGCGAAGGCGGACAAGGCCGACAAGCCGCGCCTCATCGCCGAGGTGCAGGAGCTGAAGGCGCGCGTCACGGCCGCCCAGGAGCGCGCGCAGCGGGCCGAGGCGGCGTTCGACGAGGCGATGCGGCGCATCCCGAACATCGTCATCGACGGCGTGCCCGCGGGCGGCGAGGACGACTGGGCGCTCGTCCGCGAGGTCGGCGAGAAGCCGTCCTTCGACTTCGCGGCCCGCGACCACCTGGAGATCGGGGAGATCCTCGACGCCATCGACATGGGCCGCGGCGCCAAGGTCTCCGGCGCGCGCTTCCACTACCTCAAGGGGATCGGCGCCCGGCTCGAGATCGCCCTGATGAACTTCGGGCTCGCCCGCGCGCTCGAGGCGGGCCTCGTGCCGCTCATCACGCCCACGCTCGTGAAGCCCGAGATCATGGCCGGGACCGGCTTCCTCGGCGCGCACGCCGACGAGGTCTACCACCTCGACGACGACGACCTCTACCTCACGGGCACCAGCGAGGTGGCGCTCGCCGGGTACCACGCCGACGAGATCCTCGATCTGGCCGCGGGGCCCGTGCGCTACGCCGGCTGGTCGACCTGCTACCGCAAGGAGGCGGGCTCCTACGGCAAGGACACCCGCGGCATCATCCGCGTCCACCAGTTCCAGAAGCTCGAGATGTTCAGCTACGTCGACCCGGCCGACGCCGAGGCGGAGCACGACCGCCTGCTCGCCATGCAGGAGCGCATGATGCAGGACCTCGGGCTCTCCTACCGCGTCATCGACACGGCGGCGGGCGACCTGGGCTCGAGCGCCGCCCGCAAGTACGACGTCGAGGCGTGGATCCCGACCCAGGGCGCATACCGCGAGCTCACCTCCACCTCGAACTGCACCACGTTCCAGGCCCGCCGGCTCGGCACCCGCTTCCGCGGCGAGGACGGCCGCACGAGCCCCGTCGCCACGCTCAACGGCACGCTCGCCACCACGCGCTGGATCGTCGCGATCCTCGAGACCCACCAGCTGGCCGACGGGTCGGTCCGGGTGCCCGAGGCGCTCCGTCCGTACCTCGGCGGCCTCGAGACCCTGGAGCCCGCCACGGCGGAGGCGGCCCGATGACCCCGCGCGTGTCCGACGCCGACCGCCTGCTCATCGCCCTCGACATCGACGGCACGCTGCTCGGGGAGGACGGCTCGCTCGACGGGTCCGTCGTCCGCGAGGTGCGCCGCGTGGAGGAGGCCGGCCACCTCGTCATGCCCTCCACCGGCCGCTCCGTCGCCGACACCCTGCCCATCGTGGAGCGCCTGGGGATCCACCCCCGCTACATGGTGTGCTCGAACGGCGCCATCGTGCTGGAGCGCGACGCGGAGGCGCCCACCGGGTACTCCCGCCGCATCGTCGAGACGTTCGACCCGTCGGACGTGCTGCAGCGCATCCGCCCGCACCTCGCGAGCGGCCGGTACGCCGTCGAGGACGAGGAGGGCGTGTACCTGTACTCCGGCGGCGACTTCCCGGACGGCGCGCTGGAGGCCAACGGCCGCCACGTGGAGTTCGAGGAGCTGCTGCACGTGCCCGCGACCCGCGTCGTGGTCATCTCGCCCGGCCATGACATGGAGGACTTCCAGGTCGTCGTGGAGCGCATGGGCCTGCACCGGGTCAGCTACTCCATCGGCTGGACGGCGTGGCTCGACATCGCGCCCGACGGCGTCAACAAGGCCACCGCCATGGAGCGCGTCCGCGAGCTGCACGGCATCGCCCGCTCGCACGTCGTCGCCATGGGCGACGGGCGCAACGACATCGAGATGCTCGAGTGGGCGGGGGAGCACGGACGGGGCATCGCCATGGGCCAGGCGCCCGCCGAGGTCATCGCCGCGTCCACCGAGGTCACGGGGCCCATCACGGAGAACGGGGCGGCCGCGGTCCTCGCCCGGCTCTGAGCGGCGTCGCGGCCTCGCGGCGTGCTGCGCAGGTCGCCGCCGGATTCCCCGGCGCGGGCCGCGCGCTCCCAGCTCCTCCCTGGGGACGGCCCAGCCGCCTCGGATGGCCCCCGTGCGAGAGTGGCACGTCCCGCGCGGTCACCCGGCCGCACCACCGCGGGCCGAGCCGGCCACCGGTAGGCTCCTGATCGATCGCACGTCGCCCGCCCCGCGGGAGCGCGCGCATCGGGAGGGCTGTCCGAGCGGCCGATGGAGCCAGTCTTGAAAACTGGTGGGCAGAGATGTCTCGTGGGTTCGAATCCCACGCCCTCCGCCCGGAGAGGACCCGCATGAGCGACGGCTCCCTGCGCCCCCGCCGGAGGGCGACGCCCCCGGTCATCGCCCGGCACGGCCGCCTCCGCAGGCCGAGCGGCGCGCGGGTGCTCCTCCGGGGCGTCGCCATGGGGGTCGCGGTCCTCCTCGTCAGCGGCATGTCGGTGGCGGCCGTCGCGCTCTGGGACCTCGACCGGGCGGCGCAGGTCGGCACCGTCGACATCAGCGACGGCACCGAGCGGACCAC
The DNA here is from genome assembly GCF_059422605.1 of Clavibacter sp. GW821-FHT01D01. Taxonomy (NCBI): domain Bacteria; kingdom Bacillati; phylum Actinomycetota; class Actinomycetes; order Micrococcales; family Microbacteriaceae; genus Clavibacter; species Clavibacter sp. GW821-FHT01D01. The sequence continues at coordinate 77,875 of NZ_JBWKXC010000011.1, read as the reverse complement.
GGTCGGCATCGGCGCGCTCGACGGCGGCTTCAACGTGCTGCTCGCCGGATCCGACACGCGCCAGGGCCAGGGCGACGGGTACGGGCGGACGGACGGCGCGCTCAACGACGTGAACATGGTGCTGCACGTCTCGGCCGACCACTCGCAGGCCACCGTCGTCAGCCTGCCCCGCGACATGGTCGTCCCCATCCCGTCGTGCGTCCGCGCGGACGGGTCCGGCATGGCGCCCGCGATGTCCGCCCAGCCGCTCAACACGGCCCTCTCGGACGGCGGCCTGCCGTGCGTCGCCAAGACGGTGGCGCAGTTCACGGGCCTCGACATCCCGTACGCCGCGCTCATCGAGTTCGACGGGGTCATCGAGATGTCGAACGCGGTCGGCGGCGTGCCCGTCTGCCTCGCGAGCCCCCTGAAGGACAAGCGCACCGACCTCGACCTGCCGGCGGGCGAGAGCACGCTGCAGGGCAAGGAGGCGCTGCAGTTCCTCCGCACGCGCCACGCGGTCGGCGACGGCAGCGACCTGGCCCGCATCAGCAACCAGCAGGTGTTCCTCTCGTCGCTGGTGCGCACCATGAAGCAGTCGAGCACGCTGTCGGACCCCACGCGCGTCTACGGCCTCGCGAAGGCGGCGGTCGACAACATGCAGCGCTCCACCTCGCTCGACTACCAGACCATGGCGTCGATGGCGCTGGCGCTCAAGGACATCCCGCTCGACCAGGTCCGCTTCCTGCAGTACCCGGGATCGACCGCGGGCACCGGCGTCTACGCCGGCAAGGTGCAGCCGCTGACGGCCGACGGGGACCAGCTGATGCAGCTCCTCCGGACGGATGCCCCCTTCGAGGTCGAGGCCGGCAACACCGGCCTCGGCGCGGTCGAGGAGCAGCCCGCGGCATCGACCCCGGCGCCGTCCACGACCGCGCCCGCCGCGGGCGGGACGTCCGATCCGGCGGCCTCGGCGCCGACGGTGCTGCCGGAGGCCATCACGGGCACCGACGCCGGCACGGTCACGTGCTCCAAGGCGTTCGGCTGACCCTCCGCATCGGTGCGGTGCGGTGCGCGGCGGGCGGGGCGCGGGAGGGGCGACGGGACCCCGCTGCACACCCTATGCAGCGAGGGCCCGTCTATCTCGTTCAGCTTTCGACCCGAATCCTCCGCCGGACGAGAATCTCGTTCTCGCCCACGGTGGGCTCGCGACGTCGTCGCGTGCGTGGGGGTGAGCGGCACCGGTTCGGGGGATCCGGGCCGCGGCCACGTGGGCGAGCGGGACATCTCTGGGCTGACACAGCGACACGCGCGGGGTAAGCCGGTCGGGTCCGGCACACGCGTCGAGACAGACACTACGTGTCCGTCGAATGGGGGACAACCGCGCCGCACCCCCCGTTCGGGCTCGTCGCTCCGGCGCAGGTGATGCCGAGGAGGTCGCCGCGTCCGGTACAGTGGACGGGTACGTCTGGAGACGTCGCATAGTTCGGCCTAGTGCACCACCCTGCTAAGGTGGAGTACCCGTATGGGTACCGTGGGTTCAAATCCCACCGTCTCCGCCATCCTCTCCGGTCTCCCGCCGGGTGTCGCGTCGAGACCCGCCCCGCCGGCTGCGGCTGCGCATCTCCGGCCCGCCTCGGCCCCCGGTCCGGGCTCCCCGTCCGGCTCCGTCCCGGTGCCGACCGGATCGGCCCGCCCGCGGCGCGACCCGCGATCGCGCGACCGCGGGTCGTCCGACGGCGCCCGCGGCGGCCTAGCATCACCACCATGAGCGACACGTTTCCCGCTGCGACGCGGCAGCCGGACCCCGAGCACGGCGCCGGCACCACCCTCGGCCTCATCGCCCGCGAGGCCAACGTCTCGATCGGCACCGTGAGCAAGGTCCTGAACGGGCGCAAGGGCATCTCGCCCGCCACCCGCGCGCGCGTCGAGGAGCTCATGGAGCGGCACGGGTACAGTCGCCGCGGCGCCGAGCGTCCCCACGGCGCGCTGATCGAGATCGTGCTCGAGGTCGTCGACACGGGCTTCTCGGTCGACCTCCTGCGCGGGGTCTCGGCGGTCGCCCGGGAGCACGGGCTCAGCGTCATCGTGACCGAGCAGGGGCGCGACACCGCGCTCGACAGCGACTGGATGGCGGGCGTCATGCAGCGCCGGCCCATGGGCCTCGTGCTCGTGTTCTCCGACCTCGCGCCCGCGCAGAAGCGGCAGCTGCGCAGCCGCGGCATCCCGTTCGTGGTGGTGGATCCCGCCGGGTCGCCCGCCGCGGACGTGCCGGCGGTGGGGTCCACGAACTGGGAGGGCGGCCACGCGGCGGGGGAGCACCTCCTCGGCCTCGGGCACACGCGCATCGGCGCGATCAGCGGGCCGCCGCACCGCCTCTACTCCCGCGCGCGCATGTCGGGCTTCCGCTGCGCCCTGGAGGCCGCGGGGCCGCACGTCACGCTCGACGAGCGCGAGGGCGACTTCGGCCGCTCGGCCGGCTACCGCGCCGGCGGCGCGATGCTCGACGCCTCCGAGCGGCCCACCGCGATCTTCGCCGGCAACGACGAGCAGGCCCTGGGCCTGTACGAGGCGGCGCGGGAGCGCGGGATCCGCATCCCGGCCGACCTCTCGGTGCTCGGCTACGACGACCTCCCGTTCGCCCGCATCGTGTCCCCGGCGCTCAGCACCGTGCGCCAGCCGGTGCGCGAGATGGCCGAGGCCGCCGCGCGCATGGTGCTGCGGATCCGCGAGGGCCGGGACGACGAGCCGACGCGCCTCGACCTCGCGACGGCGCTCGTCGAGCGCGGCAGCACGGCGGCCCCGGCGGACGTGGTGTCGGCGCACGAGTGAAAGGTTTCGGATCGTCCGCGCCCTGCTTGCCCCCGCCGTCCGCCGGTGCGTAGCGTTCGAGGGGCGCACGGCAGCCGACCGGTGGCGCTCGACGAAGGAGTCGCAGTGATGCAGATGCCCCGCACGTCCGTCAGTCCGCCCAGCGGCCAGCCCGAGCGGACGGTCCTCGCGTGACCGCGGCGCGGAAGGCGCTCATCGTCCGCGGCGGCTGGGACGGTCACATGCCCGTGGAGACGACCGGGCTGTTCATCCCGTTCCTCGAGGAGAACGGCTTCGACGTGCGCGTCGAGGAGGGATCGGCCGTCTACGCCGACGCCGACGCGATGGCCGAGACCGACCTCATCGTGCAGGCCAACACCATGACCACCATCGAGCCGGAGGAGATGGCGGGCCTCCGCGCCGCCGTCATCGCCGGCACCGGCATGGCCGGCTGGCACGGCGGCATCGCGGACTCCTACCGGAACACCGCCGACTACCTGCACATGATCGGCGGCCAGTTCGCCCACCACGCGGGCAAGGACCCGGCCGAGCGCACCGGCGAGCAGTCCGACAACTACATCCCGTACACGGTGGAGATGACGGAGCTCGGGCGCACGCACGAGATCACGCAGGGGATCGCCGACTTCGACCTCGTCACCGAGCAGTACTGGGTGCTGAGCGACGAGTACAACGACGTGCTGGCCACCACCACGCAGACCGTCCGGCCGTGGGATCCGTGGCACCGGCCCGTGACGGCGCCCGCCATCTGGACCCGCCAGTGGGGCGAGGGCCGCATCTTCGTCTCCGCCCCCGGCCACCGCATCGAGGTCGTCGAGGACCCGAACGTCCGCACCATCATCGAGAGGGGCCTCCTGTGGGCAGCACGCTGAAGCACGACGACGACGCCATGACCCTCGGGATCGTCGGCGTCGGGAAGATCAGCGAGCAGTACTTCGCGGCGTTCGAGTCCCTGCCGGGCGTCCGGCTCGTCGCGGTCGCCGACCTCGACCTCGACCGCGCCCGCACGGTCGCCGAGGCGCAGGGCGTGGACGCGCTGAGCGTCGACGACCTCATCGCCGACCCGCGCATCGACACGGTGCTGAACCTCACGATCCCCGCGGCGCACGCCGAGGTCGACCTGCGCGTGCTCGAGGCGGGCAAGCACGTGTACGGCGAGAAGCCGCTCGCGCTGAGCCCCGCCGAGGCCGAGCCGATCCTGCGCCTCGCGGAGGAGCGGGGCCTGCGGGTCGGATCCGCGCCGGACACCGTCCTGGGCACCGGGATCCAGACGGCGCGCGCCGTGCTCGACGCGGGCACGATCGGGCGGCCCGTCGCGGCGAACGCCTTCTGGGGCGCGCCCGGCCACGAGCTCTGGCACCCCGCACCGGCGTTCTACTACCAGCCGGGTGCCGGCCCGCTCTTCGACATGGGCCCGTACTACCTGACCGCGCTCGTGACGCTGCTCGGCCCCGTCACGCGGGTGCAGGGCGCGTCGCTCCGGTCCGACCGCGTGCGCTCCGCCGCCTCCGACCCGGAGTCCCGCGAGATCCCGGTGACGGTCGACACGCACGTGAGCGCCGTGCTCACGCACGCCTCGGGCGCTGTGTCCACCGTGACGATGAGCTTCGACGTATGGGCGACGCGCATCCCGAACATCGAGGTGTACGGCACCGCGGGCACCCTCTCGGTACCCGATCCCAACCACTTCTCGGGGACGGTGCAGGTCGCGACCTCCGCGGATCGGGAGTGGGCCGACGTGGAGCCGAGCGCCGGCTTCGTGGACGCCGGCCGCGGATGCGGCCTGGCGGAGATGGCCGACGCGATCCGCCGCGGGGCCCCGCACCGGGCGTCGGGCGAGCTCGCCTTCCACGTGCTGGAGGTCATGGACGCGATCCTCGACCCGTCGGCGACGGGGGAGATCCGGAGCACCGTGGAGCGTCCGGAGGCCGTGCCGCTGGGACAGCCGGGGCGCTCCGGCGACTGACCGGGACGGCGCGCGGACGGGTGGTGGGCAGCCTTCCACAATCCCGTCCGCCCGCCGTCCGCGGCACGCGCCGCGGACTACCCTGACGCCGTGACCCGCCACTTCTCGCAGTTCCTCTTCGCGCCGTACGGCGACGGGGAGGGCCTGCGCGCCGTGGACGCGCGTCCGGCAGACGAGCGGCTGCTCGGCTCCGGAACGCCGCTCGGCTCCGGAACGCCGCTCGGCACCGGGTGGCGCGACGAGGAGGGGGCGGGCAGCGCGGCTGCCGTCGCAGACGGAGCGGACGAGGCCGACGGCGCCGACTGGCCGGCGCTCACCGCCGTCGAATGGCCGCTCACGCACCGCCCCTTCGACGACGACGGGCCGGTGCTCGCGGAGGGGCGCTTCGCCGCCGCCGCCGCCGACGAGGACCCGGACGGGGAGGCGCAGGAGGAGGCCGCGGCGCACGCGGCCCGGGCGGCGCTGCTGGCCGAGGTCTACGGCTGGCCCCACCGCGCGGTCTGAGCGCGACCGGCGCAGCGCCTAGTCGCCCGCCAGCACCGCCCACGCGTGCGCCGGGATTCGTCCCGCGCCATCGAGGCCGCCCGCCTCGACGCGGTCGGCGGATCCGGTGACCTCGACGGCCTCGTCGCCGAGGTTCAACACGAGGCGGAGCGCGTCCGCCGCGCCGGGGGCGACGCCGCCCGCCGCACCGGAGCCCGAGGGGCGCAGCGTGATCGTGAGGGCGGTGTTGGTGAGCCCGGAGGTCGCGATCCCCGCGTCCACCAGCCAGGGGTGCCGGCGGCGGAGGCCGACCAGCTCCTGGTGCAGGCTCCGGATCCGCGCGGCGTCCGGGTCGCCGGGCAGCTCCTCGGGGGTGGCCGGGTAGGCGGGGCGCACGGCGTCGTCGCCGCCCGCGCGGTCCTCCTTCACGCCCGTGAGGCCGCGCTCGTCGCCCGCGTAGATCGACGGGATGCCGGGCAGCAGGAGCAGCAGGGCCACGGCGTGGCCGAGGTGCCGCGGATCCAGCGCGGAGGCGATGCGCGTCACGTCGTGGTTGCCGACGAAGGTCTGCGGCGTGAAGGACGGCAGCAGCTCGGCGTGGCGCGTGAGCGTCCAGTCGAGCTCGAAGAGGTTCCGCTCGGCGATCGAGTTCCGGATCGACTTCCACAGCTCGTAGGCCGTGATGGAGTCGACGCTCGACTCCGCCCGGTAGTCGGCGTAGTCGCCGTGGATCATCTCGCCCACGAACCACGCGTCGGGGTGCCGTTCGCGGACGCGCGGGAGCACGGCCGCCCAGAACGCGGCGGGCACGGCGTACGCCGCGTCGAGCCGCCAGCCGGAGATCCCGCGGTCGAGCCAGTGCGCCATCACGTCGGCGACGTGCGCGCGCACGGCCTCGGAGTCGTGGTCGAGCGTGACGAGCGCCCCGTGGCCCTCGAAGCCGACGGGCTCCCCGGCCTCGTCCCAGCGGAACCAGGACGCCGCCTCGGATCCGGGACCGTCGGCCATCGCCTGCACGAACCGCGGGTGGCTGCGGCCCACGTGGTTGAACACGCCGTCGAGCAGGACGCGCACGCCGCGCGCGGACGCGTCGGCGAGGAGGGCCTCGAGGTCGGCGTCGTCGCCGAGCCGCGGGTCGACCGCGAGGTGGTCGCGGGTGTCGTAGCCGTGCGTCTCCGAGTCGAAGACCGGGCCGAGCAGCAGGCCGTTGGCGCCGAGGTCGACGAGGTACGGCAGCCACGCGCGGATCCGGTCGAGGCGGTGCGCGGGCCCGGCCGCGCCGGCCGCGGGGGAGCCGCCGTCGGGGCCGGCGAGGTCGTCGCGGGTCTGCGGGGCGCCGGTGAAGCCGAGCGGGTAGACGTGCCACCAGACGACGTGGTCGGTCCAGGATGCCAAGGGTCGCTCCTCGCGGTTCGGGTCGATCCAGCCTAATCAGCGGGTCGCGGGGCGCTCGCCGGACGGGCTCCCCGGGACATCGCGCAGCCGCCGGCGGGCGACGCGCGGCGCGGATTCGCGAGGCGGCCCGCGAGCATGTAGTCTGTCTCCCGGCCTGATCGCCGCTCGCGGAGATCATCGCCGTACGACTGCGCCCGTAGCTCAACGGATAGAGCATCTGACTACGGATCAGAAGGTTGGGGGTTCGAATCCCTCCGGGCGCACAGCACCTCCGGGTGCGCATCTCTGGTTGAGACAGAATGGAACGGCCCGCCTCGTGCGGGCCGTTCTCGTCTCCCGAGGCTGTCCTGGTCCTCCGGCCGTCCTCGTCGGACGGCTCCCCGGCGTCCGCCCGGCCCGCCGCTCCCGGCCCGCCGCTCCCGGCCCGCCGCTCCCGGCCCGCCGCTCCCGGCCCGCCGCTCCCGGCCCGCCTCAGCGGACGGCCGCGAGCGGCTCCACGACCCCGTGCTCGTACGCCCAGATCGTCGCGTGCAGGCGGTCCCGCACGCCGAGCTTGTCGAGCGTCCGGCTCACGTGCGTCTTCACCGTCGTCGGCGCGAGGAACAGGCGCCCGGCGATCTCGGCGTTCGAGAGCCCGCGCGCCACGAGCACGAGGATCTCGCGCTCCCGCGCCGTCAGCCGGGCCAGCTCCGTGCCCGCGCCGTCAGCGCCGCGCCCGCGCCCGTTGTCGACCAGCGCGCTCACGGCGCCGGCTCCGGGGTGGGCGCGGGGTCGGGTGCGGGCTCCTCCGCCGGCGCGTCCTCCGGCGCCGTCGTCGCGTCGCCGCTCGGCGCGGGGCCCGGCGTCGCGGTTCCGACCGACCCCAGGGGCAGCGCCTTGGCGAACGGCGGGCGCACGACCCCCGAGCCGGAGGGCACGCTCCCGTCGGCGACGGCGATCATGTCCCGCTCGAGGGGGAACACGTTCCAGGCGCCGTCGGCGGGCGACACGTGCTCGCCCGTCGTCGGGTCGACGACCCGGCCGTCCTCCTCGATGCCGCTGACCGTCGTCACGGGCTCCCCGTCCTGGTCGAACAGCTGCACGCGGTCGAGGAGCTCCCCGTCGGCGTCGTAGGCGAACAGGTTCGCGATCGCCTTGCCGTCGAGGAGGAGCCCCGGCTCCTCGTAGGGCGCGTAGGCGCTCTCGTCGACGTATCCGTCGCTCCCCGAGTCGGTGAGCGCGACGGGGACGAGGACCAGGAGCGAGAGGGCGGTGCCCACGCTGACGACCGTCCGCGAGGTGCGCAGGAACCGGTTCCCCGCCCAGCGGCCCCGGCCCCACTGCACGCTGACCAGCGTGAGGGCGGCGATCAGCAGCCAGCCCAGCGGACCGCCCGGGAGCAGGGTGAAGGGGTGCGACGAGCCGAAGACGACGGCGAGCACGACGAGGGCGCACTGGTAGCCGGCCCAGGCCCGCAGCAGCCACCACACCGTGCGGAAGACGATCAGGAGGTCGAGGACCGCGGAGAGCTCGCGGTTCGCGCGGACGGTGCGCAGCATCTCGCGCCCGGTCTCGTCGATCCGCTGCCGGAGCAGCGACAGGGGCGAGGCGACAGCGGCAGCGGCCGCCGTGCGCTCGGGGAGCCCCGCGGAGGAGCGCAGCTCGTCGGCGTAGCGCGCGGGGTCGCCGAGCTCGAGGGCGCCGTCGTGGTCGGCGGCCTCCTCCTGCAGGTCGGCCTCGAGGCCGCCCGTGAGGTCGTCGACGTCCTCCGGGTCGAGGTCGGCCAGCCGGGCGCGCACGGCGGCGGCGAAGGCCCGGATGCGGGTGTCGAGGGCGGGATCTGCGGTGTTCACGGCTTCTCTCCGATCGTGCGGACGTGGACGGATGCGGGCACGGCGCCGGCGCCGGCAGCCCGCCCCGCGGGTCGGGCGGACGGCGAGGCCGGGTCGCCGAGCAGTCCGCTCATCGCCGTGGCGAAGGCCGCCCAGGTGGCGCGCTGCCCCGCGAGCAGCTCGCGGCCCTCGGGGTTGATCGCGTAGTACTTCCGGTGCGGGCCGCCCTCCGACGGCACCACGTAGCTCGACAGCGCGCCGGCCGCGTAGAGGCGGCGCAGCGTGCCGTACACCGAGGCGTCGCCCACGTCGCCGAGGCCGGCGTCGCGGAGGCGGCGGACGATGTCGTAGCCGTACCCGTCGTCGTGCTGCACGACGGCGAGCACCGCGGTGTCGAGCGCTCCCTTGAGGAGCTGCGTGGTGTCCATCAGCCGTTCTCTCTCATGCGTCGCACGGTATCACGCACTGCGCGGTACTTCGGAGTGCCATGCATGCGGCGTGTCCGAGCAGGCAGGGCCGCTGGGTTCCGCGCCCGGGTCGTCGGGCTCCCGGACAGCGTGCCGCCACGGCCGCCGGTGCTACCGTCGAGCATGCCCCTCGTCCTGGAGGCCCTCGGCCGCGTCCTCGCCCTCGTGGGCGACGTCGTGCTGGGCGGCGCGGGCGTGGCGCCGGCGGTGCTCCTCGCGGCCCTCGTGGGTGCGGCCTCCGCCGCCTCCGTGGCCGCCACGGTCGCGCTCGTGCGCATCGCCGCCGCCCGCGGGCTCCTCGGCCGCGGTGCGCCGCCGAGGCGACCCGACGAGGACGTCGACCTCCCGGTCCTCGTGTCCTCCAGCGACCCGGACGCCGACGGCCACGAGCGCTCCCGGGCCCCGGGGCGCGCGACGCGGGTCGTCGTGCCCGCGCCGCACCCGGCCGCCTGACCGCGGCCCCCACGGGTCCCGCCGCCCTCACGGCACGGGACCGGGCGCGCGCCGGCATGCGACGACCAGACGGACCCCCTCCGCTCTCGTCGCAAGGAACACCGTGGACCCCACATCGATCGCCCCCGTCCGAGCCGTCCTCGACGGCCTGTCCCAGCTCGTCGTCGGCCTCGCCGACCTGATCCACCCGCTCGCCGGCGCCTCGGCGACCGGCGTCGCCGTCGTCCTGCTGACCCTCGGCGTGCGCGCCCTGCTCGTGCCGGTCGGCGTCGCGCAGGTGCGCGCCGAGATCCAGCGCCGCCGCCTGGCGCCCGCGCTCGCCGACCTCCGCCGCCGGCACGCCGGGCATCCCGAGCGGCTGTCGCGCGCGACGCAGGAGCTCTACGCCCGCGAGGGCGCGTCCCCGCTCGCCGGATGCCTGCCGACGCTCGCGCAGGCACCCGTGCTCGCCGCCGTCTACGCCCTGTTCGCGCACGGCCGGATCGGCGGGGAGGCGAACGCCCTGCTCGCGGCGCCGTTCGGCGGCGTGCCCCTCGGGACGAGCGCGCTGGCGTCCGCGGGGCTGGGGCTCGCGCCCGTGCTCGTCTGCGCCGCCGTGCTCGCCGTGCTGGCGGTGGTCGTGGAGGTGCGCCGACGCGCCGACCTCCGCTTCCAGGGCCCGCCCGCGCCCGCCGACCCGGCCGTGCCCGGGATGGCGGGGATGCTCCGCGTGCTGCCGTTCGTCACCGTGGCGTTCGCCGCCGTCGCCCCGCTCGCGGCCGCCCTGTACCTCCTCGCGAGCGCCGCGTGGACGCTGGGGGAGCGCGCCGTGCTCCGCTGCGTGCTCGGGCGGGCGCCCGCCCGGGGCGCGGGGACGTGATCGGCGGGGCCGGTGCGCCGCGCCGGCTCTGGGAGGATCGGGGCACACCGAACCGGGAGCCGCCATGACCTCCACCTCCGCGGGCGCCGTCGCCCTGCCGCCCACCCGCGTCACCTACCCGGCGGGAGCCGTCGCCTCCGAGGGCACGGTCCTCCGCGCCGACGCCCGCGACGACGGGACCCTCGCGGTCGTCCTCGACGCGACCGCCTGCCACCCGGTCGACGCGGCCTGGCCCGACCAGCCCGCGGACCGCGCCGTCCTCCGGGTGCGGGGAGCCGCCATCGAGGTGCTCGACTGCCTCGTGGGGGCGGCCGGGACGGATCCGGCGGAGGGCGGGGCCGCGCTGCACGTGGGCGCGGACGTGCCCGTCAAGAAGGGCGCCGACGGCTGGTCGTTCGTCGCCGTCCACGTCGTCGCGGGCGACGCCGACGTGCGCGCGGGCGACGCGGCCGAGGTCGCCGTGGATCCCGAGCACCGCCAGGCGCTCTCGGCCGGCCACACGGGCTGCCACCTCGCCTCCCTCGCCCTCGACCGCGCGCTGGCCGCCGCGTGGACCAAGGAGGTCCCGCGGGACGCCCTCGGCGCCCCGGGCTTCGACGCGCTCGCCATCGGGACCTCGCGCATCGGCCCGTGGTCGTCGGTCGACGTCTACCGGCTCGGCAAGTCGCTCCGGAAGAAGGGCTTCGTGCCCGCCGCGCTCCTCGAGAGCCTCGACGAGGTGCGCGCCGAGGTCGACGCCACGCTCGCCGGGTGGGTGGCCTCGGGAGCGGCCGCGCGGATCGAGCGCGAGGGCGACCTGCTCACCTCGCGCCGCTCCTGGGTCTGCGAGCTGCCCGACGGCACGGCGCGGATCCCGTGCGGCGGGACGCACCTCGCCGGCCTCCACGAGCTCGCGTCCGTGACGGTCGACCTGGAGGTCGAGGAGGCCGACGGCGCCGTGGTGGTGCGGATGCGCACCACCTGCGTCCCCGCCTGACGCGCCCGGACCGGGGGAGCCCGGTATCCCCGCACCTCGTGCGTCGGGTACCGTGGTCAGGCGCCGTCCGGCCGACCGGCATCCTCGGTCCGGCGACGGCGCGGCGATGGAAAGTGGTATCGAACGTGGCAGCAACCCCCGCGACGAAGTGCTCGGTCTGCGGCAAGGCGAACCCCGTCGGCATGGCCACGGGCAACATCCTCGACCACGGTCGGAACCACGAGCGCTGCCCGGGCTCCGGGAAGCCGCCGGCCGTGTCGACGAAGCCCGCCTCGGCCGCCGCGAAGTCGGGCACCGCCCCGTCGCGGAAGCCCGCGAGCGAGGCCGCGAAGCGCGAGCCGTCCCGCAAGACGACCCCGGCGAAGGCCGCCGGCCCCACCCGCGGCGTCACCGTCCGCCGGGTCGAGGTCGACACCGAGCGCCTGCGCCTGCGCGAGGAGAAGCTCGAGCGCATCCGCGTGCAGCGCGAGGAGGCGGCCCGCCGCCGCCTCGGCGACTACATCGTGCCGCTCGACGCCGACGGCCAGGAGGCCCCCGAGGCCGACATCACGCTGGAGACGATGGACGACGAGGCCCAGGCCACGGTCGAGCCCGGCGCGTCCACCGAGGCCGACGTCGCACCGGCGTCCGAGGGTGCCGATGCCGGCGCCGAGAGCGGCCGCGCCGACTCCTAGCGCGTAGCGTGGCGCTCATGACAGAGCAGTCCACGGAGCAGCCCACCACCCACCTCGGACGCACGGGCGTGGAGGTCTCGCGCCTCTGCCTCGGCACCATGATGTTCGGCGCATGGGGCGAGACCGACCACGAGAAGTCCATCCGCGTGATCCACCGCGCCATCGACGCCGGGATCACCTTCATCGACACGGCCGACATCTACGCCTACGGCGAGTCGGAGGAGATCGTCGGCAGGGCGATCGCGCAGTCCGGCCGCCGGGACGACATCGTCCTCGCCACCAAGTTCTTCAACGGCATGAAGCCGGAGGCGAACCACCGCGGCGGGTCGCGCCGCTGGATCATGCGGGCCGTCGAGGACTCGCTGCGCCGCCTCGGCACCGACTACATCGACCTGTACCAGATGCACCGGCCGGACGAGCACACCGACATCGAGGAGACCCTCGGCGCCCTCACCGACCTGGTCTCCCAGGGCAAGGTGCGCTACATCGGGTCGTCCACGTTCCAGCCCAGCCAGGTGGCCGAGGCCCAGTGGGCCGCCCGCGAGCGGGGCACGGCGCGCTTCGTCACGGAGCAGCCGCCCTACTCGCTCCTCACGCGCGGAATCGAGGCGGACCTCCTTCCCACCACCCAGCGGCACGGCATGGGCACGCTCGTCTGGAGCCCGCTCGCCGGCGGATGGCTCTCCGGCAAGTACCGCAAGGGCCAGGAGATGCCCAAGACGCACCGCAACGACCGCGACCCGTCCCGCTACGACCCGTCCGACCCGAAGCTCGAGGCCGCCGACCAGCTGGGCGCCCTCGCCGACGAGCTCGGCGTGCCGCTCGTGCACCTGGCGCTGGCGTTCGTGCTGCGCCACCCGGCGGTCACCAGCGCGATCATCGGCCCGCGCACCATGGAGCAGCTCGAGTCCCAGCTCGACGCCGCGTCCCTGGAGCTCGACGCCGCGACTCTCGACCGCATCGACGAGATCGTGCCGCCCGGCCAGAACGTGAACCCGGCCGACACGGGGTTCTCCAACTACTGGCTGGATCCCGCCAAGCGCCGCCGCTGAGCTGCCGCCGGGCTGCCGCCGGGCCGCGGCGGAGCGACGGGAGCCGACGAGCCGGTCCGGCGAGCGTCGGCTCCCGGCGCGCGGCGAGGCAGGGCCCCTAGGGTCGTGGCATGAGCCGCCGCACCCGCGAGCCCGTCTACGGGACCGCCGTGATCCTGGGCCGCGCGCTCTTCGGGTCCCTCCGCCTCCGCCTGGTCGCCGACGGACGGGAGCGGATCCCCGAGACCGGGGGCGCCGTCATCGCGATGACGCACTTCGGGTACCTCGAGTTCGCCCTCGTCGAGTGGGCGACGTGGCTGCACGGCCGCCGCCGCATCCGCTTCATGGCGAAGAAGGGCGCGTTCGACCAGCCCGGCGTCGGCTGGGTCCTGCGCCGCATGCGCCACATCAGCGTCGACATGACGGCGGGTGCCGCGGCCTACGCCGATGCCGTCGCGGCGCTCCGCGCCGGGGAGCTCGTGGGCGTGTTCCCCGAGGCGGGAGTGAGCGCGTCGTTCCGCGTGCGCGAGCTGAAGACGGGGGCGGCCCGGCTGGCCGCCGAGGCCGGCGTCCCCATCGTCCCCGTCGCCGTATGGGGCGGGCACCGGCTGCTGACGAAGAACCGCCGCATCCGCGTGCGCGACCGCATCGGCGTCCCCGTGCACCTCCGCGTGGGCGAGCGGATCCCGGTGGCGCCGGACGCGGATCCGCGCGTCGTCACCGACGTCCTGCGCGGGGAGCTCCAGGGGCTGGTCGACCGCCTGCAGGCCGACTACCCGGTCGACGGGCGCGGCGCGTGGTGGCAGCCGCGCCACCTCGGCGGCACGGCGCCGACGCCCGAGGAGGCCGCGGCCGCGGACGCCGAACGCGACGAGCGCCGCCGTCGACGCGCCGAGGAGCGCTGAGGCCGACCGGTCGCGGAGCGCCGCTCGACGCGGCGGATCCGGACGGACCGACGGAGGAATGAGACCGGCCCGGACCTTCGAGGCCCGGGCCGGACTGCGCACGTGAACGTCTGTTACCCGCAGACGAACCGGCTGGTGCGGTACAGCTCACCCGAAGAGCCGTACCGGATGCCTCCACGGTAGCCCGGCATCCTGGCGTTCCTCCGGCTTACGCGGGAATGTACCCCGTATTGGGGGGATCGGCCTCTGTCCGTCGTTTGGGGGACCCAGTACAGTGCTGGGCCCGGCGGAGGACGCGGCTCAGGCCGGCTCGGAGAGCGGCGAGCGCTCGAGGCCCGGCGCGGGCGGCGCCGTGGGATCGGCGTCCACGCGGGCGATCCGGTTCCGCGCGTCGACGTGCACCACGTGCGGCTCGAGGGCGCGGGCCTCCTCGGTCGTCATCTGCCCGTACGCGATGAGGATCACCACGTCCCCCACACCCACGAGGTGCGCGGCGGCGCCGTTGATCCCGAGCACGCCGCTGCCGCGGTCGCCCGCGATCGTGTAGGTGTCGAGCCGGGCCCCGTTGGTGACGTCGACGATGCTCACGCGCTCGCCCACGAGGATGTCGGCGGCGTCGAGCAGGTCGCGGTCGACCGTCACCGAGCCCACATAGTGCAGGTCGGCGTGCGTCACCGTGGCGCGGTGGATCTTCGCGGTCATCATGGTGCGCAGCATGCGTCCTCCTCTGCCGGGCGGCGTCCGTGCGCGCGTCGGCGGAGCACGGTGATCGCGGGGCGATCACGAGGGCAACGCGCGGCGGCGGGCGGATGTTCCGGCGGGCGCCGGATCCGAGGTCGCGCGTGGCCCCCGGCGAGTGTACGAGACCCGCGCGGGCAGCGCGGACGCGGCCGGGCGCGCTGCAGCCGCCGCGCGGGCACTGTGCGGCCGCCGTCCGGGCTATGCGCGCCGCCCGCCGCGGGCCACGCTGGGGGAGGGGACCCGACCCGCACCGATCACCACGGAGGCACCAGTGGCAGGACGAGACACAGCCGGCACCATCGAGGACCGGCCCGACCAGGACGACGCGCGCAAGCCCGATTCCCCGACGGACATCGAGAAGCCGTCGTGGAAGTACGTCCTCCGCAAGACCATGCGCGAGTTCGGCTCCGACCAGTGCACCGACATCGCCGCGTCGCTGACCTACTACGCGGTCCTGTCGCTGTTCCCGGCGCTCATCGCGATCATCTCGCTGCTCGGCGTGTTCGGACAGGGGCAGAGCACCGTGGACGCGGTGACCGAGGTGGTCCAGCCGATCGCACCCCAGGCGGTGGAGCTCCTCGGCCCCGTCATCGAGGGCTTCGTGGACTCGCCGGCAGCCGGCTTCGCGCTCGTCTCGGGCATCGTGCTGGCCGTCTGGTCGGCGTCCGGCTACGTCGGGGCCTTCAGCCGGGCGATGAACCGGGTCTACGAGATCCCGGAGGGCCGCCCGTTCTGGAAGCTCAAGCCCACGCAGCTCGCCGTCACGGTCATCGGCATCGTGCTCCTGCTCGTCTGCGGGCTCATCATCGCGATCTCCGGTCCCGTCACCGACGCCATCGGGGAGGCGCTCGGGCTCGGGCAGACCGTGCAGGTCGTGTGGTCCATCGCCAAGTGGCCGGTGCTCGCGTTCGCGATCGTCCTGCTGATCGCGATCCTCTACTACGCCACCCCGAACGCGAAGCAGCCGAGGTTCCGCTGGATGAGCATGGGCGCGGCCATCGCGCTCGTCGTGCTGGTCGTGGCCTCCCTCGGCTTCGCGTTCTACGTCACGAACTTCTCCAGCTATGCGAAGAACTACGGCGCGCTCGCCGGCGTCGTGGTCTTCCTGCTCTGGCTCTGGATCGCGAACCTCGCGCTGCTGTTCGGCGCCGAGTTCGACGCGGAGCTCGAGCGGGGCCGTCAGCTGCAGGCCGGCATCGCGGCCGAGGAGACGATCCAGCTGCCGCCGCGCGACACCGCCGTGAGCGACAAGAAGGCCGCCCTGGAGCGCGAGGACGTGAAGCGCGGCCGCGGGATCCGCGAGCGCCACGACCGCGACGAGCGGCTCCGTCGCGAGGACCGGGCGGACGACCGCTCCTGATCCGCCGCCGACGCGTCACGCCGGGGCCGGTGCGCGATCCGCGCGCCGGCCCCTCGCGCGTCAGCGGTCCTTGACCTCGTCGTACGCCGCGAGCGCGCGACGGCGGGACTCCTTGAGGTCGACGATGGGCGACGGATAGGCCGCGAGACCGCCGTCGGCCGTGGAGTCCGCGTCGTCCTCGGCGCTCGCCACCAGGTCGCCCTGGGCCTTCCACGGCTCGTGCACCACGTCCCGGGGCGCGTGCGCGAGCTCCGGCACGTACGAGCGGATGTACTCGCCGGCCGGGTCGAACTTCTGCCCCTGCAGCACCGGGTTGAACACGCGGAAGTACGGCGCCGCGTCGGCTCCGGACCCCGCGACCCACTGCCAGCTGGCGGCGTTGTTGGCGGCGTCCGCGTCGACGAGCGTGTCCCAGAACCACTGCTCCCCGAGGCGCCAGTCGATCAGCAGGTTCTTGATGAGGAACGACGCGACGACCATGCGCACGCGGTTGTGCAGGTGGCCGTCCTTCCAGAGCGCGCGCATGCCGGCGTCCACGAGCGGCACGCCCGTCCGCCCGCGCTGCCAGGCGCCCAGCGTCTCGTCGGTCGGCTCCTCCCACGGGAAGCCGTCGAACCGCGGGCTGAAGTTCCGGGTGGCGAGGTCGGGCTGGTGGTACAGCAGGTGGTAGCTGAACTCCCGCCATCCGAGCTCCGACAGGAACTTCGTGGCGTTGACCTCGTCGCCCCCGACCTTCCTGCCGCGCGTGCGCTGGACCCGGTGCCAGACCTGGAACGGGCTCACCTCGCCCCAGCGCAGGTACGCCGACAGCCGCGAGGTGGTCATCGCCGCGGGCTCGTCGCGCTGGGCGGCGTAGTCCTCGAGCTCGTGGTGCACGAAGTCCTCGAGGCGCTGCAGGCCCGCGGCCTCACCCGGGTCGCAGGACTCGCGGAGCCCGCCCGCCCAGTCCGGCCTCGTCGGCAGCAGACCCCAGTCGTCGAGGTCGTCCGTCCGAGGGCGCTTCCGCGGCGCGTCGAGCCCCGTGGGCGCGGGGAGGGGCTTCCGCGGCTCCTCGCGCTCCTGCGCGGTCTTCCAGAACGGCGAGTACACGCGGAACGGCTCGCCCTGCTTGTTGGTCACGGTCCACGGCTCCACCAGGAGCGACCCCTGGAAGCTGCGGACGTCCAGGCCCTGGTCCCTCAGGTCCTTCTTGATGCCGGTGTCGACCGCGATCTCCGCCCCGCCGTAGCGCCGGTTCCAGAGCACGGCGCCGGCCCCGGTCTCCTCGACGAGCTCGGCGAGCACGCGCGCGGCCGGTCCGCGACGCAGCACGAGCGGCGAGCCGAGGTCCCGGAGCGACTCCCCGAGGCGCGACAGGCTCATGTGCAGCCACCAGCGGGCGGCGCCGCCGAGCGGGCGGATCCCGTCGCTCTCCTCGTCGAGCACGTACAGCACCACGACCGGCTCGCCCCGCTCGACCGCCGCGTGCAGCGCCGGGTTGTCGGCCACGCGCAGGTCGTCGCGCAGCCACACGATGCTCGGCCCGTGCGCCGCCGCGGCGCCCTCCCGGTCCGTCGATCCGTGGTCGGGGGCGTCGTCGTCGCTCATGCGTCGAGCCTAGGACGGTGTCCGTCCGGCGGCGGGTGTGCGGTGCTCGCGCGGACGCAGCCGGGCGGCCCGTAACATCGGTCGTGGCAGTGCGCGTCCGTCCGGGTCCGACCGCCGACCGCACCCGACGTCGAGAGGCCCATGGACCACCCGAGCGCCCCCCTGCCCCCGTCCGCGCACCGCGGAGCGGCCGGCCCCGACGCCGTCGCGGCGGTCGTCGTCGCGCGCGACTCCGGCGCCACCATCGCGCGCACCCTCGCGTCGCTCCTCGCCCAGACCCGACCGCCGGAGCGCGTGGTCGTCGTGGTGGCCGGCAGCCACGACGACGCCTTCGCGGTCGCGCGCACGTTCAACGGCGTGCACGAGCATCCCGCCGACGGCGCGGGCCCCGCGGCGACGACCGTCACCGTGATCGACCGCGGCCCCCGCGAGAGCCCCCTCCGATCGGCCTACGACCTCGCCTTCCGCCTGGTGGGCGACCCGGGGCGCGTGCTGCTCGTGTCGCCGGACGCCGAGCTGGAGCCGCGCGTGCTCGAGCTCCTCGCCGATGCCCTCGACCGCGATCCCGACGCCGTCGGCGTCTCCGCCCGGCTCGACCCCCGCCCGAGCGGATCCCGCGGGCCGCTGGCGGCCGCCCTCCGCCTCCTGCACCGCCACTGGGCGGTGGGCGCGGTGGAGACCGGCATCGACCTCGGCCTCACCGGGCCGGTCCCGCTGGCGCCCGCCACGCTGCTCCGCATCCCCGCACCCGAGCCGGCGTCGCCCTCGGCCGCCGCCCCGTCCGATGCGATCCTCACGGCCCTCCTGTCCGGCGAGGACCGGTCCGCGCTCGTGCCCGGGGCGCGGGCGCGCGTCGACACCGCCGTCCGCTGGGGCGCGATGCGCGAGCGCCGCGACCGGTGGAACCGGCACGTCGGCCGGCTCACGCACGCTGGGTCGCCCGCCGCAGCGGCCGACCGGCGCCGCGCCCGTCTCGCCGCGCTGCGCATCGGCGTCGGGCCCGTCCTCCGCTTCGTGTCCTACGCCCTCATCGCGCTCTACCTCGGCGCCGCCGGCATCCGGGGGGAGCTGCATCCGGCCTGGTGGTGGGCCGTCCCCGTGCTGGTGCGGCTGCCGCTGCAGATCCGCACCCTGCGCCGCATCCGCGAGCGCACGCTCGCCGACGTGCTCTTCGGGGCGACGCACCTGCCCCTGGAGGCGGGCGAGGCCGCCTACGGCGTCTCGCGCATCCGCGACGGCCTGCACCGCGTGGTCCCGCGCGGCCGTCGTGGCCCGGCTGCGGCCGACGCCGTGCCGCCGCTCTCCGCCGTCGACGCCACAGCCGTCGCGGTGCTGGCCGTGGTGGTCACGGGCGTGCTCGCGCTGGCCGCGGTCGGCGGCCCCGCGGCCGCGGGCCTCACGGCCGCCGTCGGCTGGGCGGCGTGCGTGGTCACGGCCGCCGACCTGGTCCTGGCGCTGCTGCGCCTCCTGGTGGCCCGCGGCGGGCCGTTCGCGCGGCCGCCGTCGGCCGACCGGGCGGTCTAGGCCTCGGCGACGCTCCCGCGCAGCTTCTCGGTCAGCTCGCGCAGCGTGTCCAGCTCCTCGGGGGTGAGCGCGCCGCCCACGGTCGAGGCGATGGACTCCATGTGCACGCGGGCGACCTTGCGGAACGCGGCGTCGCCGGCCTCGGTGAGGCGCACGATCGTGGCGCGGCCGTCGCTCTCGTCGCCGCACTTGACGACTAGCCCGCGGGCGACGAGCCGGTCGATGAGGCGGCTGACGCTCGGCTGGGTGAGGAGCACGTGCTGGTTGAGGTCGCGCAGGCGGAGGCGGCCCTCGGGCTGCCGGGAGATGTTGAACAGCACGTCGTACTCGTTGAAGGAGAGCTCCCGGCTGGGGAACTCGGCGGTGAGGCGGCGCATGACGCTGACCTGCGCGCGGAACAGCGACTCCCAGGCCCGCACGGCGTCCGCGGTCTCGCCCACCAGGCCTCCTCGTCCGGTGCGCACCGCGATGGCGATCGGGCGCACGCTCTCGTCCCGAAGTCTAGGGCGGCGTCGCGGGGAGGATCCGGCGCCGAGGGGGCCGGACATGACTGAGGGCCGACCCCAGAGGCATGGGGCCGGCCCTCTCCCTTGCACCAGGAGTGTCCTGCAATCACATTCCGTCTCCACCGCCACAGCAAACGGTGGGGACGAGAAGACTGTATAACGATCCCGTAACGCCCCGCTACCCGCAATCGCCCCGATGTGCTGGGAGTACGCCGACAGCTCCGAATAGACGGGCTGTGCGGACCGCGCGGCTCTAGAAGAGGTCGGGCGACTGGGTGCTGGCGTGGTGCACGGACACGTCCGCATGGCGGTCGAAGCGGTAGCCGGCACCGCGCACGGTGCGCACGATCTCCTCGTAGCGGCCGAGCTTGGAGCGGAGGCGGCGGACGTGGACGTCGATGGTGCGCTCGTTCGGGACGTCGTCCTCGTCCGCGGCGGACCACAGCGATCCGATGAGCTCGGAGCGCTCGATGGTGCGTCCCTCGCGGAGCACCAGGTACTGCAGCAGCTCGAACTCCTTGTACGTGAGCGGGGCCGTCTCGCCGTCGAGCACCACGCGCTTGCGGGACAGGTCGACGGTCACGCCGCCGTCCACGTGGTCCTCGTCCTCGGGCTGCTCGCGGTGCTGGGCGACGGCGGCGGGGTCCTGGAGCGCGAGGCGCACCACGTCGATGTCGCGGCCGCCCGCGCCCTCGGGGGCCAGGGCGACCGCCGCGTGGGTCTCGACGCCGGGCGCGAGCTCGGCCGCGAGGCGCTTCAGCGCGGCGACGACGGTGCCGAGGTCGGTGCCCGCGGCGGCCGCCTTCAGCTCGTCGAGGCCGACGTAGATGGCGAAGCCGCGGGCCTCGGTGCCCTCGGGCACGGCGCGGAGCCGTGCGGGCCGCGCAGGCGCGGTGGCCGGCGTCGGGGCGGCAGCCGGCGTCACGGCCGGCGTCGGGAGCGCCGTGGGGTGGCTCCGGCGGACGGCCGGGGCGAGGGGAGCCGCCGGGCGGAGCACCGGAGCGGCGGGAGCGGATCGGAGGGCGGTGCGGGCGGAGTCGATGGTCGCGAGGGACATGGCGGGAGTCCTTGTGATGATGCGGGTGCGGCGCAGCAGGAGTGCGCGGGACCTCAGGGGAGTGCGAGACGCCTCAGGGGGCGGATGCGCCGGTGACGGCGAGGAGGGTCGGCGACGGATGCGTCGCGGGACCGCTCGGGCGAAGGCAGCGGGTCAGGCCGACATTCGACAGGACATCGCGACACGGCCGGGCATCATCATGCCGGCGACTCCCGAGGCCTCGGAGGAGGTCAGGACGTGCGCGTTCAGAGTCATGGGGAGAGCTTGCACGGATGTGCGCGTCCGTGTCAACAGGGAGCGCGGGAATCGTGCGGGACGCGCAGGATCTGTGCGCCGCCGGACAGCGTGCGCGGAGGCGCGGGCCGGGTCAGTGCGCGGCGGTGCCGTAGAGGCGGTCGCCCGCGTCGCCGAGCCCCGGGATGATGTAGCCGACCTCGTCGAGCCGCTCGTCGAGCGCGCCGAGCACGATCGTGACCTCGCGGCCGGCGGTGGCCTCCTCGACGGCCTTCAGGCCCTCGGGCGCCGCGATGAGGCAGATGCACGTGACGTCGACCGCGCCGCGCTCGAAGAGGTACTCGATGGCGGCGATGAGCGACCCGCCCGTGGCGAGCATCGGGTCGACCACGAAGCACTGGCGGTTCGAGAGGTCGGTCGGGAGGCGCTCGGCGTAGATGTCGGGCTGCAGGGTCTCCTCGTTGCGCACCATGCCGAGGAACCCGACCTCCGCGCTCGGCATGAGGCGCATCAGGCCGTCGAGCATGCCGAGACCGGCGCGGAGGATGGGGACGACGAGCGGCTTCGGGTCGCTCAGCGTGAGGCCCTGCGCGGGCGCCACCGGGGTCTGCACGGTGATGGTCTCCACGCGGACGTCGCGCGTCGCCTCGTAGGCCAGCAGCGTGACGAGCTCGTCGGCGAGGCTGCGGAACACGGGGGAGGGGGTGGTGCGGTCCCGCAGCGCCGTCAGCTTGTGCGTGATGAGCGGGTGGTCGGCTACGTGGACTCGCATAGGCTCCATCTAATCAGCAAGGGGGACGGCGATTGGACCTCCACGTGCCGGGCGACTACGACCGCTGGATGGCCGTGGCGCTCGACGAGGCCCGGGCCTGCGAGGCCACCGGGGACGTGCCCGTCGGGGCCGTCGTCGTCGACGCGTCGGGCGTCGTGATCGGCCGCGGCCGCAACCTCCGGGAGGCCCGCCAGGACCCCACCGCGCACGCCGAGGTCGAGGCGCTGCGGGAGGCCGCGGCGACCACCGGCGACCGGCACCTGGTGGGCACCACCCTCGTGGTCACGCTCGAGCCGTGCGTGATGTGCGCCGGCGCGATCCTCGCGGCGCGCGTTCCCCGCGTCGTCTTCGGCGCCTGGGACGAGAAGGCCGGCGCCGGCGGCTCGCTCTACGACGTGCTGCGCGACCGGCGCCTGCCGCACCGCGCGGAGGTGTTCGCGGGCGTCCGGGCCGAGGAGTGCGCGCAGCTGCTCGACGCGTTCTTCGCCGACCGGCGCGCGGACCCCGGCGCCTGAGGAGGGACCCCGGGACGGCGCCCGGCGTCCCGCCCGCCGGATCAGCTCGTGGCGACCCGCACGTCGGGCTCGAGGTAGATGACGCGTGCGACCGGCACGGCCTCGCGCACCCGGCGCTCGATCGCGTCGATGCCCGCCGCGACGTCGCCGAGCGAGCTCGTGGCCGGCATCGCGATCTTCGCCGCGACCAGGAGCTCGTCCGGGCCGAGGTACAGGGTCTTCATGTGGATGATCGACTCGGCCTCGTGGCCGGCCGTGATGGCGGCGCGGATGGCCGCGAGGTCCGGCTTCGAGGCGCCCTCGCCCACGAGCAGGCTGCTCATCTCCACGCCGAGCACCACCGCGACCGCGACGAGGAGGACGCCGATGAGCAGGGTGCCGATCCCGTCGTAGATGCCGTCGCCCGTGACGATGGAGGCGACGACGCCGAGGAGCGCGAACACCAGCCCGGAGAGCGCCGCGGTGTCCTCCAGCAGCAGCACGGGCAGCTCCGGGCTCTTCGCCCGGCGCACGAACTGCACCCACGTCTGCTTCCCGCGCAGCGGGTTCGATTCCTTGATGGCCGTGCGGAGCGAGAAGGACTCGAGGGCGATGGCGATCAGGAGCACCACGATCGGGAGCCACGGCACGTCGAGCGGCTCGGGGTGCTCGATCTTGTGGATGCCCTCGTAGAGCGAGTACACGCCGCCGACGGAGAACAGGATGATCGACACGATGAACGCGTAGACGTAGCGCACGCGCCCGTAGCCGAAGGGATGCTCCTCGTCGGCGAGCCGCTGGGCGCGCTTCCCGCCGATGAGCAGCAGGATCTGGTTGCCCGAGTCCGCGAGCGAGTGCACGCCCTCCGCGAGCATCGACGAGGAGCCGGAGAAGAACGCGGCGATGAACTTCGTGATCGCGATGCCGACGTTGGCGGCCAGGGCGGCGAAGATGGCCTTGCTGCCGTGCGATTCGCTCAAGGCGGGACCTCCTCGACCGGCGGGGACGGCTCGGGCCGCCCGGGCGCGCATGCCCCGGTCGCCTCAGCCTAGCCACGCGGGCGGCCCGTCCGACGGGTCGGCCCGGGAGGCCCGGTCCCTAGGATCGGGGCATGCCCGCCGACGCCGCCCGCCCCGCCGCCCCCGCCGATCCCGCGAGCACGACGGAGCCCGTCCGGCTCCCGACGCTCGCGATGCTCGGCACCGGATCCATGAACGGCGCCATCCTCGGCGGCCTCCTCTCGCCGCGGGTCCGGGTCGACGGCGACGTGCGAGTGACGACCCGCTCCGCGGCCAGCGCGTCGGCCCTCGCCCGCCGCGACGGGGTCTCCGCCGCGAGCGTCGAGGAGGACCCCGACGCGAACCGCCGCGCGGTCCGCGGGGCCCGCGTCGTCATCGTCGGCGTGAAGCCGCACATGGTCCCGGACCTGCTGCGCGAGATCGCCGACGACCTCGATCCGGGCGCCCTCGTGGTGAGCGTCGCGGCCGGCGTGACCATCGCGACGTTCGAGGCGCTGCTGCCGGCCCACGTCGCGGTGGTGCGGTCGATGCCGAACACTCCGTCGCTCGTGGGCCGCGGCGTCGCCGGGCTCGCGGCGGGCACGCGCTCGACTCCCGAGGACCTGGCGCTCGCGCGCGCGGTGTTCGCGACCGTCGGCGACGTGGTCGAGGTGCCCGAGGAGCGGATCGACGCGCTCAGCACGATCTCGGGATCGGGGCCCGCCTACGTCTTCCTCCTCGTCGAGGAGCTGACGCGCACCGCCGAGGCCAAGGGCTTCAGCCCGGAGGAGGCGCGGGTGCTCGTGCAGGGCACGTTCCGCGGAGCGGTCGAGCTGCTCGCCGCGTCCGACGACGACCCCGCCGAGCTGCGGCGCCGGGTCACGAGCCCGAAGGGCACCACCGAGCGGGCCGTCGAGGTGCTGCAGGCGGCCGACCTGTCGGGGCTCTTCGACCGCGCGACGGACGCCGCCCTCGCCCGGGCGCGGGAGCTCGCGGCGGGCTGACGCGCGCGCGGCACGCATGCGGCGCCGCGCCCTGCACGGGGCGCCCGCCCCGCCCGTGCCTAGGAGAGCGAGGCGAACCGCTCGATGTCGGCCGACGTGCCGGACACGATGATGAGGTCGTGGTTCGAGACGACGGTCTCCGCGGTCGCGTAGGTGAAGGGCTTGCCGGGCGTCTTCACGCCGACCACGGTGATGCGGTAGCGGCGGCGCACGGACGACTCGGCGAGCGCGAGCCCGCGGATCGGCTTCGGCGGGTACATCTTGGCGAGCACGAAGTCGTCGTCGAACTCGATGAAGTCGAGCATCCGCCCCGACACGAGGTGCGCCACCCGCTCGCCCGCCTCCGCCTCCGGGTAGATCACGTGGTTCGCGCCGATGCGCTCGAGGATCTTGCCGTGCGACTGGCTGATGGCCTTGGCCCAGATCTGGGGGATCTTGAGGTCCACCAGGTTCGCGGTGATGAGGACGCTCGCCTCGATGGAGGAGCCGACCGCGACCACCGCGATGGAGAAGTCCTTGGCGCCGAGCTGCTGCAGCGCCTCGATGTTGCGCGCGTCGGCCTGCACCGCGTGGGTGACCCGGTCGGACCACTTCTGCACGAGGCCCTCGCTCGCGTCGATCGCCAGCACCTCGCGGTCGAGCCGGGCCAGCTGGCCGGCGGTCGCGGCGCCGAACCGGCCGAGGCCGATCACGAGCACGGGGGCGTTGTGGGGGATGCGTTCGCCCATGGGGGCCTTCCTGGTGCGGCGGTGCGGTGGGTGGGTCAGGTGCGGGGGACGCGGGTCGTCGGGTCAGCCGACGATCGGGCGCTCCTCGGAGCGCTGGAACAGCTGGCGCCTCGTGCTCGCGGCCAGGGCGGCCGCGAGCGTCACGGTGCCGACGCGTCCCAGGAACATGGTGGCCGCGAGCACGTACTTCGCGGGATCGGTGGCCTCGGCCGTGAAGCCCGTGCTGAGGCCCGAGGTGGCGAAGGCGGAGATCGCGTCGAAGAGCACGTAGTCGAGGCGCTCGCCGGAGATCTGCAGGAGCACGATGCTGCTGAGCGCCACCGTCGTGGCGCCCCACAGCACGATGCTCACCGCGAGGCGGAGGACGTCGCTCGGGATGCGGCGCTCGAAGACCTCCATCGACTCGCTGCCGCGGGCCTCGGCGAACGCGGCGAGGAACAGGATCGCCAGGGTCGTGACCTTGATGCCGCCGGCGGTGGACGCGGATCCGCCGCCGATGAACATGAGCATGTCCGTGACCAGCAGGCTCGCGTTGCCGAACTCGGCCATGTCGAGCGTCGAGAACCCGCCCGAGCGCGTCATGACGGAGAGGAACAGCGCCTGGAACCCGTGCTGCACCGGGTCCATCAGCGCGAAGGTCCGCTTGTTGTCCCACTCGAGGATCACGTAGGCGAGCGTGCCGAGGACGATGAGGATCAGCGACGTCCAGAGCGTCAGCTTCACGTGCACCGAGAACCGACGGGGCTTCCGCCACCCGCGGTAGACGGCGTAGATGACGGGGAAGCCGATGCTGCCGAGGAAGACGCCGACCATGAGGAGGCTGAGGAACCAGTAGTCCTGGTGGTACAGCTCGAACCCGGCCTCGCTGAAGACGAACCCCGTGTTCGTGAACGCCATGAGCGAGTAGTAGAAGGCGTCGAGCGCCGCCTGGCCGACCGGGATGCCCTCCAGCAGGATCCGGGGGAAGAGGAGCGCCGCGATGGACAGCTCGATGACGAGGGCGCTGATCGCGACAGTGAGCAGCAGCGTGCCGATCTCGCCGAGCTTCACGGCCTGGCCCTCCGCGACGGGGCCGTGGTGGATGCGCAGGGGGTTGCTGTCGCTCGCGGCCATGAGCCGGGCCTTGAGGCCGAGGCGGCGGGACACGATGAGCCCCATGATCGACGCCAGCGTGAGCACGCCGATGCCGCCGATCTGTACGCCGAGGGCGATGAACGCGTGGCCGAGCGGGGTCCAGTACGTGGCCATGTCGACCGTCGCGAGGCCCGTGACGCAGATGGCGGAGACGGCCGTGAAGAGGGCGTCGGCGAACGGCGCCGCGTCCCCCGACGTCGTCATGCCCGGGAGCATGAGGATCGTGGTGAGCGTGAGCACCAGCGCGGCGAAGATGAGGATCGCGAAGCGCGCGGGCGTGGAGTGCGCGAAGTAGTCGAGGAAGTCGCGGATGCGTCCCAGCAGGGGTCGCCCGTGATCCGGCCTGACGCGCATGGTCCCCTTGTCCGTTCGACGGCCCTGGGGCCCGGTTCGCCATGGTACTGCGAGCGCGGGACGGAATAGCCTTCGGGCATGGCTGACATCTTCGACGTCGTGTCGGATCCCACCCGCCGCGACCTCCTCCGCGTGCTGCTCGACCGTCGCGCGGTGCCCGAGGCGCCCACGGGCGAGATCAGCGTGTCGGAGCTCGTGCAGACGCTCGGGCTCACCCAGCCGACCGTCTCCAAGCACCTTCGCGTGCTCCGCGACATCGGCCTCGTGTCGGTGCGGGAGGAGGGGCAGCACCGCTACTACCGGCTGCAGCCGGCGCCGCTCGAGGTGCTCGACGCCTGGATCGCGCCCTTCGTCGACGACGGCCGCGACGACCGGGCGCTCGACGACGACGCCGCCGATCCCGACACGGGCCTCCTCCGCGGGGGCCTCTCGCGGGACCCCGACGAGGACGGGGACCACGACCCGGCCGGCTATCCGTTCGCCGCGTCCCTCGGACGGATCTGGGCCGACACCCGGTACCAGGCGGCGGCCGCCGTGCACGACGCGACGCGGGTCGCGGGCACCGCGGGTCAGGCGGGTCTCGGCCGTCTGCGGGGCCGGAAGCCGGGGAGCGCGCGGGACGCGTGATGCAGGATGTGACACGATGGACACGCGTCCATCCGGACCCCTAGACTCGCGCACCAGCGCCCGCATCGCGGGTGCTCCACGGCCCGTGAGCCGGTCACGCAGAACGAGGAGTCGATCCGCCCATGTCGCGTGACCTGTCCGACGTCCGATTCCTCACGGTGGCCGAGGTCGCGGAGATGATGCGCGTCTCCAAGATGACCGTCTACCGCCTCGTGCACTCGGGTGACCTGCCCGCCATCCGCTTCGGCCGCTCGTTCCGCGTGCCGGAGTCCGCCGTCCTGGCCGCGATCGACCCGTCGAACGCGCTGCCCGGCCAGCCCGGCGAGGCCTCGCGTCACACCGGCATGTCGGATGTCGGCTAGACTCCTCTGAGGCTATTTTCCGCGGGTCACCAGAGCCCGCGCGTTCCGTCCGGCAACAGATGAGGTGCCCCTATGGGTTCAGTGATCAAGAAGCGTCGCAAGCGCATGGCGAAGAAGAAGCACCGCAAGCTGCTTCGCAAGACGCGCCACCAGCGTCGCAACAAGAAGTAGAGCGGACGCGTCCATGAGGGCGCAGCACGCGAGGAGAGGACGCCGACCCGGAGACGGGGCGGTGTCCTCTTCCTGCGTGCGGCGGCATGCGGGCGTCGGTGCCGGTCGTGGTGCTGCGCCGGTGGCGGAGCGCGGCGGTCACGGGGCGGCGGGGCCTGCGGCCTGCGCGGCCTCGCGGCGCACGCGTCGACGGGCGTCGCGGATGCTCGCGCGCCGCAGCCGGAGGGACGGCCAGCCGGATCCGCGAGCGTGGGCCGCGAGTGCCTGGTCGGGGTTCACGACCACGGGGTGCCCGACGAGCGTGAGCAGCGGGATGTCGTGCCGCGAGTCGGAGTAGGCCCAGCAGTCGTCCGGCGCCGCGCCGGTGCGCGCGAGCAGGGACCGCGCGGCGTCGGCCTTGTGCGCGCCGTGCAGGAACTCGCCGTCGAGGCGGCCCGTGTAGGCGCCGTCACGCACCTCGAGCGCGCTGCCGAGCGCGCCCGTGAACCCGAGGCGCCGCGCGATCACATCGGCGAGGAACGCGGGCGATGCCGTCACGAGCCAGACCTGGTGGCCCTTCGCGAGGTGCTCCTGCGCGAGGCCCAGCGTCTCCGGCCAGACCGTGCGCGCGGTGTGCTGCTCGTAGATGGCGTCGGCGAGGCGGGCCATGTCCGCGACCGTCACGCCCGTGACGACCTCGAGGCCGCGGGCGCGCGCGGAGGCGAGATGCCGGTCGTTCTCCCCGCGCGCCTTGAAGCGCGCGTGCTTCCACCCCGCGCCGACGATGTCGCGCGCCGTGAGGAGTCCCGCCGCCCGGAGCCCGCGCACGAGGTGGAACACGCTCGCGCCGTGGATGAGGGTGTTGTCCACGTCGAAGAGCGCGAGGACCGGGGTGCCCGCCTGCTCGACCATGATCGCCTCAGCGTAGGCGACGCTCCTGCGCCGGCCGTCCGGGCGGCGGCGCGGGGGCGCTCGCCTACGCTGGACGGATGAGCGCCACCGTCCTCACCCTCGTCGGCAAGCCCGGCTGCCACCTCTGCGACGACGCCCGGGAGGTCGTGACGCAGGTGCTCGGCGGGCTCGACGCCGCGCGGGCCGCCGAGGTGACGCTCGAGGAGCGCAGCATCCTCGACGACCGGGCGCTGGCCGACCGGTACGCGGAGGAGATCCCCGTGCTCCTCATCGACGGACGGGTGCACAACTACTGGCGCATCGACGCCGACCGGCTGCACGCCGCGCTCGACGCCCGCTGACCCGACGCGGGCGGCTTCCCGCGGGGACGGCCGCCGCCGGCGCGGATAGGGTCGGGGCATGACCCTGCGCCACGTCGTCTCCTGGAAGCTCGCCGACCGCGATCCCGCCGCCCTCGATCGCGACGCCGCCCGCGTAGCCGAGGCACTCGGCACCCTGCCCGGCCTCGTGCCCGGCATCCGCTCGTTCCAGGTGGGGCGCGACGTGGTCGGATCCGCGCGCAGCCACGACCTCGTGCTCATCGCCGACTTCGACGACCGCGCCGCGCTCGACGCCTACGACGTGCACCCGGAGCACCAGCGCGTCGCGGCCTTCGTGCGGAGCCTCGTGGCCTCCGCGGCGTCGGTCGACTTCGAGGTCTGATCCCGGCGGACGGCCGATCCGCGCCCGCCGCGCGTCCCATCGGACGCGTGCGGCAGGATGGCCGGATGGGGGATTCGGTCGAGGTCGAGCGGGTGTCCGTGGTCGTCGACGGGATCCCGCTGCTGCGGCCCACCGACCTCGTGGCCCGCGACGGCGAGGCGGTCGCCGTGACCGGCCCGAACGGAGCCGGGAAGACCACGCTGCTCCGGGTGATCGCGGGCCTCAGCCGGCCTACGTCGGGATCCGCGCGGGTGCGGGGCCGGGCCGTCGACGAGCGCGACCGGGGGTTCCGCCGGGCGGTGTCCGGCTCGATCGGCCATCCGCCCGTCGCGCGGGACCTCACCCTCCAGGAGCACCTCGCCGTCATCGCGGCGACGTGGGGACGGGACGCGGGCGCTGCCCGCGAGCACGCCGCGGAGCACCTCGAGCGCTGGCGGCTCGCGTCGCTCGCGCGCCGCTTCCCGCACGAGCTGTCCTCGGGCCAGTCGCAGCTCGCGGCGCTCGCGATGGCGACCGTGCGGCCCTACGACGTCCTCCTCCTCGACGAGCCGGAGCAGCGGCTCGACCCCGACCGGCTGCAGCTCGTGATCGGGATCCTCCGCGAGGAGCTCGCCGCCGGCCGCACGATGGTGCTCGCGACGCACAGCGCCGTGCTCCGCACGGCGGTCGCCGGCCGGTCCGTCGCGCTCGTCGGCGACGGCGCGTGACGGCGGGGCGGACGCTCCGCACGATCCGCGCGATCCGGCTCGAGCGCGGGGGCACGTCGCCGATGGACCTCGCCTACGCGGTCTACTCGGGCGTGCTCGCGGTGCTGATCCTCGGGATCCCGGTGCTCCGCGCCATCGTGCTGGAGCTCGCGGAGCCGGCCGCCGCGGCGGCCCTCCGGGAGCACGGCCCGGCGGCGGCCACCGTGGCGTCGGGACTCGCGGCGACCGCGCTCGCGCTCGCCGGCGGCGCCCGGGGTCCTGCGCTGCTCCCGCCCTTCCTCACGGCCGCGCTGGCAGGGAGCGCGCTCCCGCGCGCCGCGGTGCTCCGGCGGCCGTCCGCGCGCGCGGCGCTCGGGTGCGCCGCCCTCGGCGGGATGACGGCCCTCCTCCCCGGGCTCGCCCTGCTCGTCGCCGGCGACGCGGATCCCCG
This sequence comes from Clavibacter sp. GW821-FHT01D01, assembly GCF_059422605.1. Classification (NCBI taxonomy): domain Bacteria; kingdom Bacillati; phylum Actinomycetota; class Actinomycetes; order Micrococcales; family Microbacteriaceae; genus Clavibacter; species Clavibacter sp. GW821-FHT01D01. The sequence goes on along the minus strand of NZ_JBWKXC010000011.1, from coordinate 47,664 downwards.
GCCCGTCGCCGCGTGGACGGCGGGCGGTGCCCTCGTCGGCGTGATCGCCGCGGGCTGCTGGCTCGCAGGGCAGCGGCTGCGTCCGGGCGGGCGCGCCGTCCTCGGCGCGGCGTTCCTCGGATCCACCGCGGCGGCGCTGCTCGTGCCGGCACCCGCCGTGCCGTGGGCCGCGTTCGCGGCGCTGTTCCCCGGCGCCGACGCAGGTCCCGAGGCGCCTCTGCCGTCCTCCGCGGCGGCCGGGCTCGCGGCGCTGGCCGTGCTCGCGGTCGTGGTCGTGGCGGCGGCCCCGGCGGTGCTCGACGGCCTCCGCGGCCCCGAGCTGCTGGCACAGGCGCAGCGCTGGCAGGCCACCACCACCCTGGCCACCACGGGGGACCTCGCCATGGCCGCCGGCGGGTTCCGCCCCGTGCCGCGCATCGGGCGCGGGTGGGGTGCGGTCGGCGGCGGGTCCGGGGCGGCGCTCATCGCGGGGCGCGACCTCGTGGGGTCCCTCCGCACGCCCGTCCGCGCGGCGTGGGCGTGCCTCGGGGTCGCGGCCTCGGGTGCCCTCGTGGCCGCGGCGCTCGACGGCGCGGGAGCCGGGTCCTGGGTCCCCGCGGTCGGCGCGGCGCTGGTCGGGTTCCTCGCGCTGGGGGCGTGGTCCGACGGGTTCCGGCACGTCGTCGACGTCGCGTCCGCACCGCCGCTCTACGGCATCCCGACCGGGCGGCTGCTCCTGCTCCACGCGGCGCTGCCCGGCGTCGCCGGGGCCTCGTGCGCGCTCGTCGGGGCGGGGATCGCCGTGGCGGGCGGCGCGGGACCCGTGGCGCTCGTCGTCGCGCCGGTCGCCGCCCTGCTCCTCGTCGTCGTCCGCGCGTCCGACGCGGCGAAGGGGCCGTTGCCGCTCCAGGTCATGGCGCCGGTGCCGACCCCGGTGGGGGACGCGTCGTCGCTGGTCGTCGCCGCGTGGCAGGCGGACGCGCTCCTCGTCGCGGGCGGATCCGTGCTCGCCGTCGTCACGGCCGTCGGCGCGGCCGGGCCCGCGGGTGCGGCCGTCGCGCTGCCGCTGGGAGCCGCCGTCGCGCTCCGCACCCGCCGACGGATCGCGGCGGGGCGGGCCTAGCGGCGCACCAGGACGGGCGACGCGTCAGGACCGGCGGCGCGTCAGGACCGGCCGCGGGCCGTCGCGGTCGGCGTGCCCGTGGCGGTCGGCGTGCCCGCCCGGGGGGCCGTGCCGCGACCCCGCAGCACGGCGGCGGCGAGGAAGGCGGCGGCCAGGACGATCTCGAGGATCCAGTAGGTGGCGCCCGTCGTGCCCTGGAGGAGCAGGAGGCCGTAGGCACCCTCGGCGGCCAGGACGAGGCTCAGCACGGCCGTGCCGACCACGACCCAGCTGCGACCCGCGTGCCGCACGAGCGCGGCCGCGAGCCCGAGCACGGGGCCGGCGACGAGGCCGATCGGGATCCACATGGACGAGAGCGGGTCCGCGAGGAAGTACCCGCGCCAGAGGCTCACGACGCCGTACGCCTCGACCATGCTGACGAAGGAGACGGCGCCGAGCAGCGCGCCGAGCGGTGGGCGGGCACCGGAGGCCCACACCGCGAGGAAGGCGAGCATGCTCCAGCCGCCCGCGGAGTTCGCGAACGGCCGGACGGGGTCGGGCAGGAAGCCCTGGGCGGGGCTCGTGAGGCCACCGACGAGGAGGCTCGTCACGAGGACGATCGCGACGGCGCGGAGCGCGGTGCGCCCCGTCTCGCGGGTCGGAGGGCCGGGCGTCGGCGCCGGGCCTGCGCCGGCGTCCCGGAGCGTGGTGCGGGGATCGGGTCGGGTCATGGCCCCACCCTCCCAGCGGGTGCTCGGCCGGTCGTCGGCCGCGGGGAGGATCCGCGTCCCCACCGGGATGCAGGCGGGTCAGTCGTGCGGCAGCGCCCGCTCCAGGATCCGCACGGCCTCGTCCGCGGGGACGGTCCAGGAGACGGTGGCGGTGATCCGCGCCGCGCCGTCGTCGGAGATGCTCGTGCCGGCGAAGTCGACCTGCACGTCCCGCACCTCCCGGCTGATGACGGTCGCGGACTCGGTGGCGGCGAGGATCGCCTCGTCGTCGTAGGGGAGGTTCGTGAGGGCCATGGGCGTCCTTCGGGAGGGGAGGGGGAGGGCGTCGTGCGGGGGGGGGCGGTGGGTCAGTCGGGGTGGACGGCGGGATGCGGCGCCGTCCCGGCCGCCGGCTCCGGCAGCAGGTGGAGGCCGGATCCGGTGTTGGCGCAGTCCATGAGGACGTCCACCCAGGCGGGGTTGATGGACGGGGAGCGGCTGCCCGAGAAGCGGAAGTGCAGCGGGAGCTCGGGGGCCACCCACACGGTGCTGCGCCCGTCGCCCTCGGACGCCGGGTACTTCCACGAGAACGCGAAGCTCTCCCGGCGGCGGAGCTTCGCCAGCATGACGATCTGCAGGTGCGCGAGGGCGCGGTCGTCGATGGTGGTGCGCGTGGTGCTGTCGAAGATCAGCTGACCCATCGGGGCGGTCCTTCCGTGTCCCGTCCAGAGCCCGTCGGGTCGCGGGATCGTCCGATCCCGCGGCGTCCACGGCTGCTCGGCGACCCGCGGGCGAGGGCGACGAGCTCTGGAGCCGACATTACGGCACCCGGGGAAGACCGGCTTCGCGGGAACGGCGGACGGCCCGACCCCCGCGCGGGGATCGGGCCGTCCGGTGGAGCGGGGCCTACGGGGCGAGCCGGTTCGGACCGCGGAAGAGGTACGTCACCTCGCGCAGGTTCGACTGGTGCAGCAGGAGCATCAGCACGCGGTTGAGGCCCATGCCGAAGCCGCCGTGCGGGGGCACGCCGTAGCGGAAGAAGTCGAGGTACGAGCCGAGCTCCTCGGGGTCGAGGCCCTTCTCGCGGGCCTGCGCCTCGAGCACCTCGACGCGGTGCTCGCGCTGCGCGCCGGTGGTGATCTCGACGCCGTTCCAGATGAGGTCGTAGCTGTTCGTGATCGTCGGGTCCTCGGCGTTCCGCATGTGGTAGAACGGCCGGATCGACGACGGGTAGTCCGTGAGGAACACGAACTCGTGGCCGAGCTCCTCCATCACGTGCGCCGCGATCTGGCGCTCGCCCTCGGGGTCGAGGTCGTCGTCCGCGCGGTCGATCACGTGGCCGCGCTTCGCGACGATGTCCTTCGCCTCGAGCAGCGGGATCCGCGGGAACGGCACGGTGGGCACCGTCACCTCCACGTCGAACAGCTCGCGGATCTCGTCGCCGTGCTTCTCCTTCACCGCGGTGAGCGCGGCGACGATGAGCTGCTCCTGCAGCCGGGCGACGTCCTCGTGGCTCTCGATCCAGCTGATCTCGGCGTCCACCGAGGTGAACTCCGTAGCGTGGCGCGAGGTGAAGGAGGGGTCGGCGCGGAAGGCCGGGCCGACCTCGAACATCTTGCCGAAGCCGGCGGACTGCGCCATCTGCTTGAAGAACTGCGGGCTCTGCGCGAGGTACGCGACGCCGTCGAAGTAGTCGACCTTGAACAGCTCGGCGTTCGACTCGGAGGGCGTGGCCATGAGCTTGGGAGAGAAGACCTCGATGAAGTCGTGCTCCACCCAGTAGGTGCGCAGCGCGTGCACGAGCGTGGTCTGCACGCGGAAGATCAGCGAGTTGCGCGGCGCGCGCAGGTCGATGAAGCGCCAGTCGAGGCGCTTGTCGATGGACGAGTCGGCCGCGATGGGCGTCTCGGGGATGGCCGCGCCGGCGACCTCGATGCCGGCCAGGCCGATCTCCAGGCCGCCGAGCTTCACGCGCTCGTCGTGCTTGAGCGAGCCCGTCGCGGTGAGGAACGTGCCCGCGGCGAGGCCGGAGATGGTGTCGGCGGTCGCGTCCTCGTCGCCCTGGCGCTTGTACGTGAGCTGCACCGCGCCGGACTCGTCGCGGAGGATCACGAACTGGATCTTCTTCTGGTCCCGGACGGTCTCGACCCATCCGGAGACGGCCACGTCCCCGTCGTCGAGGGCGGCCAGGTTCTTGATCAGGGTACGGGAGGTCACGGTCGTCGAGTCTATCCGCGCCGCCGTCCGGCAGGTCGCCCCGCGGGCCGCCTAGCCTGGAGGGGACGGCGCCGCGGCGCGCGGCCGCCGCACCCGGTGCAGGGGAGACGCCATGCAGATCGACCTCAACAGCGACCTCGCCGAGTCCTTCGGCCGCTGGACCCTCGGCGACGACGACGCGATGCTCGACGTGGTCTCGAGCGCCAACGTCGCGTGCGGGTTCCACGCCGGGGATCCGCTCGTCATGCTGCACGCGCTCGAGCGCGCCGCGCGGAACGGGGTGGCGGTCGGCGCGCACGTCGCGTACCGGGACCTCGCGGGCTTCGGCCGGCGCGACCTCGACGTGTCGCCCGCCGAGCTCACGGGCGACGTGCTCTACCAGCTGGCCGCCGTCTGCGGCATGGCGCGCACGGTCGGCGCGCGCGTCTCCTACGTCAAGCCGCACGGCGCCCTCTACAACCGGATCGCGCACGACCCCGTGCAGGCGCAGGCCGTGGTCGACGCCGTGGTCGCGCTGGATCCCGGCCTCCCCGTGCTCGGCCTCCCCGGCTCCGAGATCCTCCGGCTGGCCGGGGCGGCCGGCCTCCCGACGCGGGTCGAGGCCTTCACCGACCGGGCGTACAGGCCGGAGGGAGCGCTCGTGTCCCGGCGGCAGGGGGGATCGGTCATCCACGACCCCGCGGAGGTCGCGGCGCGCTCGGTGCGGATGGCGACCGAGGGCACGGTCGTGGCGATCGACGGGTCCGTGGTGCGGCTCGACCCGGACTCCCTCTGCCTGCACAGCGACACCCCGGGGGCCGTGGTCCTGGCGCGCGCCGTGCGGGACGCGCTCGAGGCCGCGGGCGTCGAGGTGCGCCCGGTGCCGGACGCCGTCGGCGGAGCGGCCGACGCGGCGTCCGCCCCCGATGCGGCCGAGGGTCCCGGAGCCCGCGCGCTCCCCGCCCGCCACCGGCGCGCCCTGTGACCCTCCGGCTCCTCCCGTGCGGCGACGCCGCCGTCATGCTCGACCTCGACTCGCTCGACGAGGTCCTCCGCCTCCAGCCCGTGCTCGACGCCACGCGGCCCGCGGGCGTCGTCGACATCGTGCCGGGCGCGCGCAGCATCCTCGTCACGGTGGATCCCGACGTGCTGCCGGTCGCCGCGGCGCGCTCCTGGGCGCTCGCCGCCCGGCCCGCCGACGCGGCGGGCGCGCGCGGCGGCGATCCGGTGGAGATCGACGTGGTCTACGACGGCGAGGACCTGGCCGACGTCGCCGCCCTCCTCGGCGTCGACGCGTGCGAGGTCGTCGCGCGGCACACCTCCGGCATCTGGACGGTCGCCTTCGGCGGCTTCGCGCCCGGCTTCGGCTACCTCGCGGGCGTGCCGGGGCTCGAGGTCCCGCGCCGGTCGTCGCCCCGGCCGCGCGTCCCCGCGGGGGCCGTGGCGCTCGCGGGCGAGTTCAGCGGCATCTACCCCCGGGTGTCGCCGGGCGGCTGGCAGCTGATCGGCACCACGCGGGCGGTCCTGTGGGATCCGGAGCGGGAGCCGGCGGCGCTCCTCGTGCCCGGATCCGCCGTGCGCTTCCGGGAGGTGGCGGGATGAGCGGCCCGGAGGCCCCGCGCCGCGGACGGCGCGCCACGGAGGCGACGGCTCCCGCCCTCGTCGTCGAGCGCACCGGCCCGCTCATGCTCGTGCAGGACGCGGGCCGTCCCGGCCACGGCGGCATCGGCGTCTCCCCGTCGGGAGCCCTCGACCCGCGGGCCCTCGCCGACGCGAACCTCCTCGTCGGCAACGACGCCGGCGCGGCGGGCCTCGAGATCGTGGTCGGCGGTGCCGCACTGCGTGCGACCGCGGCGGTGTGGGTCGCCGTCACGGGCGCCGTCGGGCCGCTGGTCCGCACGGTCGGCCGCCGCTCGCGGCCCGCTCCGTACGCCGCCGCGGTGCTCCTCGACGCGGGCGACGCGCTCGAGATCGGCCCTGCTGTCGCGGGCATCCGTTGGTACCTGGCGGTGCGCGGGGGGATCGACGCCGCACCCGTCCTCGGATCGCGCGCCACCGACCTGCTGTCCCGGGTCGGCCCGGCGGCGGTCGCGGCGGGCGACGTGCTCCCCGTCGGGCCGCCGCCCGCGCGGCCCGTCCCGCCGATCGACTCGCTCGCCGTGACCGCGCCCGCGGACGGAGAGGTCGTCCTCCGCGTGTCGGCCGGTCCCCGCCTCGACTGGTTCGTCGACGGGTCCTGGGCCGCGCTCCTCGACCGGCCGTGGGAGGTGACCGCCGAGGCCGACCGCGTCGGCGTCCGCCTGGCGGGCGAGCCGCTCGTCCGGCGGATCCCCGGCGAGCTGCCCAGCGAGGGCGTCGTCACCGGAGCGCTCCAGGTGCCGCCCTCGGGGCAGCCGATCCTGTTCCTCGCCGACCACCCGATGACGGGCGGCTACCCGGTGATCGGCGTGGTCGCCCGCGACGACGTCCGCTTGGCCGCGCAGCTGCGCCCCGGCCAGCGCGTCCGTCTCGTCTGAGGCGGACGCGCCGACCGGGGCGCAGGGGGGGGCGGTCAGTACCCGCCGGTGCCGTACATCTGGAGGCCGGCGGTGACGGCCTCCAGGGCCCTCACGATGGAGACGAACGCCACGATGGCGATGAGCCCGATCCAGAGCCAGATCGGGGCGAGCGCGTTGCCGGGGGAGCCCGGGATGCGGCGGCGGACGACGATCGACCGGCCGATCAGGTAGACGCCGCCGGCCACGGGGATGAACGCCCACGCCCAGTGGAACGGCCGCACGATCCCGCGGCGCGTGAGGTCGCGGTGGTCGAAGTAGGCGAGCGCGACGGAGGCCGCCCACATCAGGAACTGCACCAGGCTGCTGAGCGCCGAGGCGACGGCGGCGTCGGGCCGCGGGCCGCGGGCGCCCATCTCGAGCGCCGCGCGGTAGTCGACGTTGAGCGCCAGGAGGATCGAGATCACCGGCAGCGCCGCGAGGACCCACACGGCCCAGGTGAAGGGGGAGGTGCCCGCGGGCGCCTGCGGCGGCGGGGTCGGGGCGGCGTACGCCGGCGGCGCGTAGCCGGCCTGCGAGTACGGCTGCTGGGAGTACGGCTGCTGACCGGACGGCTGGTGGGAGTACGGCTGCTGGGAGTAGGGCTGCTGACCGGACGGCTGGTGGGAGTACGGCTGCTGCGAGTACGGCTGCTGCGCAGCCGGCGGGCTGACGGGCGGCGCGACGGGCGGCACGGAAGCGGCGGCGGGAGCGGCCTGCTCCCTGGAGGTCCCCGCGCTGTCGTGCTGCTCCGGCGTGCGGCCGGCGTCCGGTGAGGACGACGCAGCGCTCGCCGCCGGCGCGTCCGTCAGGTGGTCCGTCCACCGCGTGCCGTCCCACCAGCGCAGGCGGTCGGATCCGGCGGGGTCCGCGTACCAGCCCGCGGGCGTGGAGGGTGTTCCGGTCGAGTCAGTCACGAGTGCTCCTTGCGAGGTGCGGCATGCAGGTGGGGCGTCGGACGCGCGCGGGCACGGACGCTGGAGGTCACACTACCCACGTCGGCCGGGACCCGGGCCGACGCTCGCGGCCCCGTGCCGGAAGCCGCGAGCGGCCGGGCCCGGCCCTCGGTCACGACGCCGCGAGCCGCCGCGCGAGATACGGCGCGGTCCGGCTCCCGGCCGCGCCCGCGACCTCCCGCGGGGTGCCCTGGGCGACGATCCGGCCGCCCTGGTCGCCGCCGGACGGGCCGAGGTCGATCACCCGGTCCGCGTCCGCGACCACGTCCATCTCGTGCTCGACGACGACGACCGTGTTGCCGGCGTCGACGAGGCCCTGCAGCTGGCGCAGCAGCAGCACGACGTCCGCCGGGTGCAGTCCCGTCGTCGGCTCGTCGAGCAGGTAGAGCGTGTGGCCGCGCGGCGCCCGCTGCAGCTCGGTGGCGAGCTTGATCCGCTGGGCCTCGCCGCCCGAGAGCTCCGTCGCGGGCTGGCCGAGCCGCAGGTAGCCGAGGCCCACGTCGCGGAGCGTCGCCAGGGCGCGCTCGGCGAGCGGCACGTCCACGAGGAAGCCGTGGGCCTCGTCGACCGTCATCGCCAGCACGTCGGCGATGGACCGGCCGCGGTACTCGACCTCGAGCGTCCCCGGCTCGTACCTGGCGCCGTGGCAGGTGGGGCACGGCCCGTACGACCCGGGCAGGAAGAGGAGCTCGACCGTCACCGAGCCCTCGCCCTGGCACGTCTCGCAGCGCCCGCCCGCCACGTTGAAGGAGAAGCGGCCGGCGCCGTAGCCCCGGGCGCGCGCCGCGTCGGTGGACGCGTACGTGCGCCGCACCGCGTCGAAGAGGCCCGTGTAGGTGGCGAGCGTCGAGCGCGGGGTGCGGCCGATGGGTCGCTGGTCGACGGAGACGAGCCGGTCGACCGCCTCCGCCCCCTCGACGCGGGCGATCCGCGCGGGTCCCGCCGCGTCGTCGTCGCCCGCGTCGTCCGCCTGCTCGACGACCACGCGGTCGGGCGCGAGCGAGGCCCGCAGGAGGTCGGGGAGGACGCGGCTCACGAGCGTCGACTTGCCGGACCCGGAGACGCCCGTCACGGCGACCATCACGCCGAGCGGGATCTCGACGTCGAGGTCGACGAGGTTGTGGAGCGTCACGCCCGTCGCGCGGATGCTGCCGGTGGGCGTCCTGGGGGTCCGTTCGGCGCGCGGCGGCGCGAGGTCGGGGAACAGGTGGGGGCGGGTGGCGGAGGCCACCACCTCGCGGAGGCCGGCGACCGGTCCGCTGTAGACCACGGATCCGCCCGCCTGGCCGGCTCCCGGGCCGACGTCCACGATCCAGTCGGCGCGCCGCACGACGTCCATGTCGTGCTCCACCACGAAGACCGAGTTGCCGGAGTCGCGCAGCTGCTCGAGCACCTCGAGCAGCGGCTCGGCGTCGGCCGGGTGCAGGCCCGCCGACGGCTCGTCGAGCACGTAGACGACGCCGAACAGGCCCGACCTCAGCTGCGTCGCGAGCCGGAGCCGCTGCATCTCGCCGGGCGACAGCGTGGTGGTGACGCGGCCGAGGCTCAGGTAGCCGAGGCCGAGGTCCACCAGCACGGCGAGGCGCGCGACGAGGTCGGTCGTGATGGTGACGGCCACGTCGCCCATTCCCGCGGTGGGCGCGATGGCGGCGGCGAGGTCCGCGAGGGTCAGCGCGTTGAGCTCCGCGATGCTCCGGCCGGCGAAGGTCACGGCGATCGCCTCGGGCGTGAGCCCGCTGCCGCCGCACCGCTCGCACGTGCCCGAGACCATGTGCGCGAGCGCCGCCTCGCGCAGGCGCGGGCTCGCGGAGTCGGCGAGCGTGTGCAGCACGTAGGAGCGGGCGCTCCAGAAGCGCCCGTTGTAGGGCTTCGCCACGCGGTCGCGCTGCGGCGTGATCTGCACCACCGGCTGCTCCGGGGTGAAGAGGATCCAGTCGCGGGCGTCCCGCGGCAGGTCCCGCCACGGGACGTCGACGTCGTAGCCGAGCGCGATCGTGATGTCACGGAGGTTCTTGCCCTGCCAGGCGCCCGGCCACGCGGCGATCGCGCCGTCGCGGATGCTGAGCGACGGATCCGGCACGAGCGAGTCCTCGGTGACGGTGTGCGCGACGCCGAGCCCGTGGCACACGGGGCACGCGCCCGCTGCCGTGTTGGGGGAGAAGGCGTCGGAGTCGAGGCGGCCCTGGCCGACGGGGTAGGTGCCGGCGCGGGAGAGCAGCATCCGCAGCGAGTTGGAGAGGGTGGTGACCGTGCCCACCGTCGACCGCGTGCTCGGTGCCCCGCGGCGCTGCTGGAGCGCGACGGCGGGCGGCAGCCCGGTGATGCTGTCGACGTGCGGGGTCTGCTCCTGCCGGATGAGGCGGCGGGCGTACGGCGCGACCGACTCGAAGAAGCGGCGCTGCGCCTCCGCGTAGACCGTGCCGAAGGCGAGGGACGACTTGCCCGAGCCGGAGACGCCGGTGAAGGCGACGATGCGGTCCCGGGGGATGTCGACGTCCACGTCGCGGAGCGTGTTCTCCGACGCCCCGCGGACCCGGACGAACCCGTCGGCGCGGTCGTCGGGGGCGGATGCGGGCGGGGTCGTTTCGGGGAGAGGCACCTGCTCGACCCTATGCGGGTCGGCGGACCTCGGCGCACCGGCCGGTCGCGGGGCGCCCGCGGGAGTCCGCGCGCCGACGGCCGTACGTGCGCGATCGGCCGTCCCCGCGGGATCAGCCGAGCGCGCGACGGGCCTCGAGGAGGGTGGGGAAGTCGCCCACGTCGCGACCGAGGCGGTCGGTGACGTGGAAGCCGACGCCCCACCGCTCCTCGGACATGCCGGCGAATTCGTCGCCGCGTCGGGCGACCCAGAGGCCGGCGGCGACGGGGGACCAGCTGATGCCGGGCACGTCGGTCTGGCCGGGTGCGGTCTGCGTGAGAGCCATGGCTCCTCCTTCTCCGCGGCTCGTCGTCGAGCCCGCGCTGTCGTCCGCGTCGGGGGTGCGCGCCGCGGATGGGTGGATCTCGACTGTATGCGCACTAACGACTAGTGGGCATCGTTCCGAGCGGATCCGCAGGAAGGCCGTCCGGCGTGCGCACCGGCATCGGCGGAGCGGCCTCCACGACGGCAGGGCCGCCCGCGACGTGCGTCGCGGGCGGCCCTCTCGTCGTGCGCGGGGATCAGCCCCGGATGTACGTCTCCAGCTCCGGGATGCGGAGCTTGGCGAGGCACTTCTTCTCGATCTGGCGCACGCGCTCGCGCGTCACGCCCAGCTGCTGGCTGACGAACGCGAGCGAGCGCGGCTCGAGCCCGGCCAGGCCGAAGCGCATCCGCACGACCTCGGCGTCGCGCTCGGCGAGCCCGTCGATGAGGCGCGTGACGTGCGCGGCCATGAGCTGCTGCGTCACCACGTCGATGGGCTGCGTGACGTCCGCGTCCTCGATGAGGTCGGCCATCTCGGTGTCGCCGTCGCCGCCGCTGCCGCCCACGAGGACCTGCAGCGACATGGGCTCCTGCGCGCGGTCGAGCAGGTAGCGCACCTTGGTGACGGGCGTGTCGGACTCGCGCGCGATCTCCTCCATGGAGGGGTCGCGGCCGAGCTCCACCGCGAGCTCGCGCTGCACGGCGTTGATCCGGTTGATGTGCTCGACGGTGTGCACGGGGATCCGGATGGTGCGGCTCGTGTCCGCCATGCCGCGGGTGATGGACTGCTTGATCCACCACGACGCGTAGGTCGAGAACTTGAAGCCGGCCTGGTAGTCGAACTTCTCGACCGCCCGGACGAGGCCCATGTTGCCCTCCTGGATCAGGTCCAGGAACGGCAGGCCGCGGCCCGTGTAGCGCTTCGCGATGCTGACGACGAGGCGCAGGTTGGCGTTCACCAGGTGCTGCTTGGCGCGCATCCCGTCCTGGGCGAGCGTCTGGAACTCGCGCCGCTCGGCGGGCGTCAGGCCGTCGCGGGTGTCGAGCACCTCCTGGGCGAGCACGCCCACCTCGATGCGGCGCGCCACGGTCACCTCCTGCTCGGCGGTGAGCAGCGGCACGCGGCCGATCTGGCGGAGGTAGTCCTTGACGGCGTCGGTGCTGGCGCCGGGGGTGACGAGCGAGGGCTCGGGGAGGTCGCTGTCCGCGTACGGATCCACGGGGCCGATGGCCTCGATCCGGTCCAGCGCGGAGTCGGTGGTGGTGTCGGTGGCCGTTGGCCTGGTCGGTGTCATCGTCATGGTGCCCGTTCCTTCCGCGCCGTCCCGGACGGCATCGTCATGCGGGCCCCTGTCCGTGAGACGGGGGTCGCGGCGGGGTCCCGTGTGCCACGGGGCTCTCGCCAGGAGGCCGTTCCCGACCTCGAGCACCTAACTTAGCGTGCGATTCCTTTGGGGCCCAAACGTTCGTATACGCATGTAACATCCGTTCGGCGCCGGTCGCGAGAGACCGGCCCCCACCGGTGCCCACAATCGTATTGGGGACTAATGGTTAGCGCAGGGGGTTGCGCCGGATCCTCGGCGGTTGTACATCCACCCGACACCTACACTTGACGGGTGGTCGCCTCACGAATCCATCTCGTCCGTCACGGCGAGGTGCACAACCCGCACGGGGTCCTCTACGGACGCATCCCGGGATACGGCCTCTCCGAGCTCGGCCACCGCATGGCCGACGCCGCGGCACGTGCCCTCGAGGAGAGCGGCGCGCCCGTCAACCGCGTCATCGCGTCCCCGCTGCAGCGCGCGCAGGAGTCCGCGGCACCCTGGGCCGAGCGCTTCGCCCTCGAGGTCGCCACCGACGAGCGGGTCATCGAGCCCACCAACCGCTTCGAGGGGTCCCGCTTCCCGTCCCCGGCGCGCATCGCGCGCTCGCCGCGCCTGTGGCCCCTGGTCGTCGACCCGGTGAAGCCCAGCTGGGGCGAGTCCTACCGGTCCATCGCGGCCCGCATGGCCGACGCGGTCAAGGCGGCGTACCGCTCCGTGCCGGACGGCGACGTCGTCATCGTCAGCCACCAGCTCCCCATCTGGATGGTGCACCTCTCCCTCGCGGGCGAGCGCCTCTTCCACGATCCGCGCAAGCGCCGTTGCGCGCTCTCCAGCATCACCACGGTCGAGCGCGTGGGCGACCGCTTCGTCGAGACCGGCTACCTCGACGCGGCCGCCGGCCTGACCGACCTCGCGGTCGACACGGGGGCCGTGTGATGCGGGGCGTCCGCCGACCGCGCCGCCTCCTCGCCGCCGCGGCGACCGCCGCCCTCGCCGCCGTGGTCCTCGCCGGCTGCGCGGAGGACCCGCTCGCCGCCCAGTACCGCAGCGGCAACAACGAGCGCTACATCGCGGGCGACGGCACCTTCACCGAGGTCCCCGTCGCGGACCGCGCCGACCCCGTCGACTTCTCCGGCACGCTCTCGGACGGCACCGAGATCTCCTCGGACGACTACCGCGGCTCCGTCACGGTCGTCAACTTCTGGTACGCCGAGTGCCCGCCCTGCCGCCTCGAGGCGAAGGACCTGCAGGCCGCCAGCGAGGAGCACGCCCCGGACGGCGTGAGGTTCCTCGGCGTCAACACGCGCGACCAGGCGCCCAACGTCGACTCGTTCGACCGCACCTACGGCATCACCTACCCGTCCGTCCTCGACGTCGAGGACACGTCGATGCAGCTCGCGTTCGCGGGCACCATCGCGCCGAACGCCGTGCCCGCCACCATCGTGCTCGACCGCGAGGGGCGCGTCGCCTCCCGGGTGCTCGGCCAGATCGACCCGGGAGTCCTGCGCACCCTCGTGACCGACACGGTCGCGGAGGCGGCGGGGTAGGTGGACCAGATCCAGGGCGCCCTCTCGGGCCAGCTCCTCGTCGCGGTGCCGCTCGCGCTGCTCGCGGGACTGGTCTCGTTCGCCTCCCCGTGCGTGCTCCCGCTCGTGCCCGGCTACCTCGGGTACATCGGCGGCATGGCCGAGGCGAAGGGCGGATCCGCGACCCGGCGCCGCCTGCTGATCGGCACGGCGCTGTTCGTGCTGGGCTTCTCGGCCGTCTTCATCGTCACGACGCTCGTCTCCGCGACCGCCGGGTTCTGGCTGATGCGCTGGCAGGACCTCATCACGCGGATCCTCGGCGTCGTCCTCATCGTCATGGGGCTCGTCTTCACGGGGCGCCTCGGCTTCCTGCAGCGCGAGGTCAAGGCCTCGTGGCGGCCGGCGACGGGCCTCGCGGGCGCGCCGCTGCTCGGCGTCGTCTTCGGCATCGGCTGGGCGCCCTGCATCGGCCCGACCCTCGCGGTCGTCATCTCCATGAGCCTCACCTCCGCCGACGCGGGCCGCGGCGTGCTCCTCGGCGTCGCCTACTGCATCGGCCTCGGCGTGCCGTTCCTGCTCGTGGCCCTCGGCCTCGGCTGGATGACGCGCACCGTCGGGTTCCTCCGCCGCCACATCCGCACCGTCAACCTCGTCGGGGGCGCCGTGCTCGTCCTCATCGGCCTGCTCATGGTCTCGGGCCTCTGGTCGGCGTGGATGCTCCAGCTCCAGGGGGTGATCGCCCAGTATGTCCCGGCCATCTGACCACGTCGACTCCCCGCGGCCCGCAGCGCGCGAGGGGGCTCCCATCGCGCAGCCGCGGCTCGGGTTCCTGGGCACGCTCCGCTGGTTCTGGCGGCAGCTCACGAGCATGCGCACCGCGCTGTTCCTGCTGCTGCTCCTCGCCTTCGCGGCGATCCCCGGATCCCTGGTGCCGCAGCGCAGCTCCGACCCGAACGGCGTGACCCAGTTCCGGGTCGACAACCCCGACGTGTACCCGGTGCTCGACGGCCTGCAGGTGTTCGACACCTACAGCTCGGTCTGGTTCTCCTCCATCTACCTGCTGCTGTTCATCAGCCTCATCGGCTGCGTCGTGCCGCGCGCCAAGCACCACTTCGACGCGCTCCGCCAGGCGCCGCCGAGGACGCCCGCGCGCCTCTCGCGCCTCGCCGGGTACACGACGCGCACGACCACCGCGGACCCCGTCGACGCCATCCGGCAGGCCCGCGCGCTCCTCAAGCGCCAGCGCTACCGCACGGTCCTCGTCGACGACGCGTCGGCCGCGGGCGGCGTCCTGTCCGTCTCCGCGGAGCGCGGGTACCTGCGCGAGACCGGCAACCTGGTGTTCCACTCGGCCCTCGTCGGGATCCTCGTGACGGTCGGCGTGGGCGGCGGCTTCGGCTACTCCGGCCAGAAGGTCCTCGTGGAGGGGCAGTCCTTCGTCAACACCCTCTCCACCTTCGACTCGTTCAACCCGGGCCGGTTCTTCGACGACTCGGCGCTCACCCCGTACCGCGTGAAGCTCGACGCGCTGCACGTGGAGTACGAGCAGGAGAACCCGAACGCCATCGGCCAGCCGCTCGACTTCACGGCCGACGTGACCGCCGACGTCCCGGGCGGCTCGCCCCAGGAGCGCGAGGTGAAGGTCAACGAGCCGCTCGCCATCGGCGGCACCGACATGTACCTGCTCGGCAACGGGTACGCGCCCCGCGTGACCGTGCGGGATCCCGAGGGCACGGTCGTCTACAGCGCCGACGTCCCCTTCCTCCCGCAGGACGCGAAGCTCACCTCGCTCGGCGTCGTCAAGGTGCCGGACGGCCTGCGCGAGCAGGTCGGGATGCTCGGCTTCTTCTACCCGACGCAGGGTGCGGAGAAGGCCCCGTTCTTCTCCTCCTACCCGGACCTCGACAACCCGTTGCTGACGCTCAACGTCTACACGGGCGACCTCGGCATCGACGGCGGCGTGCCGACCTCGGTCTACACGCTCGACACGGGCGACCTCACGCAGCTCACCGGCGGGAAGACCGGCGTGGCGTCCATCGAGCTGGCGCCCGGCCAGTCGGTCGACCTGCCCGACGGGCTCGGCAGCGTCAGCCTCGACTCGGTGCCGCGCTTCGTCTCCTTCGACGTCCACCACGACCCGACGCAGGGCTGGGTCCTGCTGTTCGCGATCCTCGTGCTCGGCGGCCTGCTCACCTCCCTCTTCGTGCCGCGCCGGCGCGTGTGGGTGAAGGCGGTGCCGCAGTCCGACGGGTCCACCACCCTCGAGTACGCGGGCCTCGCGCGCGGCGAGGACCCCACGCTGGAGGCCGCGGTGGCGGCCCTGGCCGACCGGCACGTGACCGGCCTCGAGCCGGGCCGGGTGTCAGGAGCGGAAGCTAGGCTCTGATCGTGAACACGGCCATGCTCGACGACGTCTCCCTCATCGCGCTCCTCGTCGCGATGGGGCTCTACGCGGCCGCGTTCATCGCGTTCGCCCTCGACCTGGCGCGGCGCTCGGCGCTCGTCGCCGACGCGGCCACCGCCGCCGCGCGCCAGCCCTCCGCCGTCGGCGCCACCGCCGCCCGCCGCGGCGGCACCGCCACGCTGGAGCGCGGTCCCGCGCCGCGCGGCCGCGACGCCGCGGACGGCACGGCATCCGGGCCGGACGCGCCCGTCGCGCCGGGCCGCTCCGTCAGCCTCAACGTCGCCATGGTGCTCCTGGGCGTCGGCTTCGTCGCGCACGCGGTCGCGACCGTGCTCCGCGGCCTCGCCGCCGCCCGCGTGCCGTGGGCCAACATGTACGAGTTCGCCATGACGGGCACGCTGCTCATCCTCAGCGTCTACCTCATCGTGCTCACGCGCCGCGACCTGCGGTTCCTCGGCACCTTCGTGACGGGCCTCGTCCTCATCCTGCTCGGCGTGGCCGTGGTCCAGTACCGCGTCGAGGTGGCGCCGCTGCCGCCGTCGCTGCAGTCCTACTGGCTCGTCATCCACGTGTTCGTCGCCGCGCTCGGCACGGGCTTCTTCGCCCTCGCGTTCGCGCTGTCCGGCGTGCAGCTGCTGCAGTTCCGGCGCGAGTCGCTCGCGGCCGACGCGCGCGCCGCCAAGATGCGCTTCCTCGCCACGCTGCCGGACTCCGTCACCCTCGAGTCCATGGCCTACCGCCTCAACATCGTGGGCTTCATCTTCTGGACGTTCACGCTCATGGCCGGCGCCATCTGGGCCGAGCGCGCGTGGGGGCGCTACTGGGGCTGGGACACCAAGGAGGTCTGGACCTTCATCATCTGGGTCCTCTACGCCGGCTACATCCACGCCCGCGCCACGCGCGGCTGGCGCGGGTCGCGCTCCGCATGGCTGGCCATCATCGGCTTCTCGGCGGTCATGTTCAACTTCGGCGTCGTGAACGTGTTCTTCAAGGGCCTGCACACCTACAGCGGCCTGTAGGCGCCCGGCACCCGGCGCCCGGCGCGCGGTCCGCGCGTCCGCGCACGGCCGGGTGCCGAGTGCCCGGCGCCCGGGTGCGCCTCAGCCGCGCGCGGCCAGCACAGCGTGGGTGCGGCGGATCCGGTCCGTCCACCACGCCCGGCGCTCGCCGTCCACGGCGTGCGCGTCGAGGAGCCGCGCGTCCGGCGTCACGCGGCGCACGGGGATCCGGCCGTCGACCGGCACGAGCGGGTCCGCCGTCACGTCCTCGACGAAGAGCGAGACCGTGCCGAGGCCGCAGTCGTGGGGGAGCTCCGGGATCGCCGCCGCGAGGTGCGCGGCCATGGAGATGCCCACGCTCGTGTCGAGCGCGCTGGACACGACCACGGGGAGGCCCGCCTCCCGCGTGATGCCGAGCGCCCGATGGATGCCGCCGAGCGGCTGCGCCTTGACGACGAGCAGGTCGGCCGCGCCCGCCCGCGCCACGCGGAGCGGATCCTCGGCCTTGCGCACGCTCTCGTCCGCGGCGACGGGCACGCCGAGGTGGCGGATCCGGCCTCGCAGCTCGGCCATCTCCTCCACCGACGCGCAGGGCTGCTCCACGTACTCGAGGTCGTGCTCCGCCAGGGCGTGGATCGCGTGCTCGGCCTCGTCGACCGTCCACGCCGCGTTCGCGTCGATGCGCACGCGGCCCTCCGGTCCCAGCAGGTGCCGCACCTCGGCGACCCGCGCCACGTCGTCGGCGAGCACCGTGCCGCGCTCGGCGACCTTCACCTTCGCGGTGCGGCAGCCGGGGAACCGCGCCAGCACCTCGGCCACGCGCCCGGCATCCACCGCGGGGATGGTCGCGTTGACGAGCACGTGGTCGCGGAGCGGCGCGGGGGGCGCGGTCCATCCGAAGTCGATCGCGGCCTCGAGCCAGGCGGCGGACTCGACGTCGTCGTACTCGACGAACGGGGAGAACTCCGTCCAGCCGAGCGGGCCCTCCAGGAGCGCGGCCTCGCGCACGTCGAGGCCCCGGAAGCGCGTGCGGAGCGGGAGGGCGACGACGCGGACGGTAGCGAGCAGGTCGTCGATCGGGGGGAGCATGGGACCAGCCTCGCACCCGGCGCCGGTCCTGCACCCGGCAACGGTCCCGCACCCGGCGAATAGGCTGGGCGCATGGTGAAGCAGGTCTCCGACATCCACGATCCCACCCGCTGGCGCGACGTCCCCCTCGCGGAGGGCTTCACCGACATCACGTACCACCACGACCTCGCCGGTCGGGTCGCGCGCATCGCCTTCGACCGCCCCGAGGTGCGCAACGCCTTCCGGCCGCGCACGGTCGACGAGCTGTACCAGGCGCTCGACCACGCGCGCCAGGACCCCCGCATCGGCGTGGTGCTGCTCACGGGCAACGGCCCGAGCCCGAAGGACGGCGGCTGGGCGTTCTGCAGCGGCGGCGACCAGCGCATCCGCGGACGGGACGGCTACAGGTACGCCGAGGGCGAGACCGCCGAGGGCGTCGACCCGGCGCGCGCGGGTCGCCTGCACATCCTCGAGGTGCAGCGCCTCATCCGCTTCATGCCGAAGGTCGTCATCGCCGTGGTCCCCGGCTGGGCGGCCGGCGGCGGGCACTCGCTGCACGTCGTCTGCGACCTCACCCTCGCCTCCGCCGAGCACGCCCGCTTCAAGCAGACCGACGCCGACGTCGGCTCGTTCGACGGCGGCTACGGGTCCGCCTACTTCGCCCGCCAGGTCGGCCAGAAGGCCGCGCGCGAGGTCTTCTTCCTCGCCGAGGAGCACAGCGCCCAGCGCATGCTCGAGATGGGCGCGGTCAACCGGGTCGTGCCGCACGCCGAGCTCGAGTCCACGGCGCTCGAGTGGGCCGAGACGATCCTCGGGAAGTCGCCCACCGCGATCCGCATGCTGAAGTACGCGTTCAACGCGGTCGACGACGGCATGGTCGGCCAGCAGGTGTTCGCCGGCGAGGCCACGCGCCTCGCCTACGGCACCGACGAGGCCGTCGAGGGCCGCGACTCCTTCCTCGAGAAGCGCGCACCGGACTGGTCGCCGTTCCCGTGGCAGTTCTGATCCGGCGGGTCCTGCACCCGTGAGGCGGCTGGAGCGGCTGACCGCGCACGGCGCCGACGTCGTGCCGCTCCTGCGCGCGGCGCTGGCGGGTGACGGCCCCGCCCTCCTCGCGCGGCCGGTCGACGCGCCGAACGCCGGGGATCCGCCGCCGCCCGCGGAGGTCGAGCGCCGCGTCGCGCTCGTCGTGGAGACGTCGGGCACGACGCGGCGGCCCAAGCGCGTCGCGCTGTCCTCCGATGCGCTCCTCGCGAGCGCCGCGGCGTCGCAGACCGCGCTCGGGGCGCCCGGCCAGTGGATCCTCGCGCTCCCCACGCACTACATCGCCGGCCTCCAGGTGCTCGTGCGCTCCATCGCCGCGGGCACCGCACCTGCGGTCCTCGCTCCCGGGCGCTTCGACCCGGGCGCGTTCGCGGACCTCGCCGCGTCCCTCGACGCCCGGGTGGCCCGGTACACGTCGCTCGTGCCGACCCAGCTGCACCGCCTGGTCGAGGCGGCGGAGGGCGGCCCCGGCGGCGAGGCCGGGCGCGTCCGCGACGCGGTGCGGCGCCTCGACGCGATCCTCGTGGGCGGCCAGGCGACCCCGCCGCACCTGGCCGACCGCGCCGCGGCGCTCGGGTGGCGCGTGGTCCGCACCTACGGATCCAGCGAGACCGCCGGCGGATGCGTCTACGACGGCGTCCCGGTCGCGACCGCGGAGGTCGCCGTCGTCGACGGCCAGGTGGAGCTGGCGGGTCCGATGCTCGCGGAGGGGTACCTGGGCGACCCGGGCGCGACCGACGCGGCCTTCGGCGAGCACGACGGCTGGCGCTGGTACCGCACGGGCGACGGCGGCGAGCTGGTGGACGGCGTCCTGCGCATCACGGGCCGGCTCGACGACGTGGTCATCTCGGGCGGCGAGAAGCTCCGGCTCGCGGCCGTCGAGGAGGCCGTGCGGTCGCTCGCCGGCGTCGATCCGCGCCTGGGCGAGGCCGTCGCGGTGCCCGGCGAGTACGCCGGGTGGGGGCAGCGGCCGGTGGTCTTCGTGCCGGGCGCGGTGGATCCGGCGCTGGCGGAGCACGTCCGGGCCGACCTCGCCGCGCGCCTCGGCCGCGTCGCGGGATCCGCGCTCGTCCGCGGGATCGACCCGCTGCCCGCCCTGCCGTCGGGGAAGCCCGACCGCCGCGCGCTGCGGGTGCTGGCGGACGGCGACGCGCGCGCCTGACCCGCCCGTCGGCGCGGGCGCCGTACCCGGACGCCCGCGCGGACATGACGAGGGGCCGGATGCACCGCATCCGGCCCCTCGCCCCTCAGGAGGGACGTCCCTCGAGGAAGTGCTACTTCTTGAAGACGTCCTTCACGTTCTCGCCGGCCTGCTTGGCGCTTGCCCCGGCCTGCTTCGCTTCGCCCTCGGCGACCTTGCTGTCGTCGCCGGTCAGCTTCCCGAAGGCCTCCTCGGCCTTCCCCGCGAGCTTCTCGCCGGTGTTCTGGGCCTTGTCGTCTGCACTCATGCATCGCTCCTTCGTTCGGTGGGTGGGACGTCTCCGACGCTACGCCCGCTCGCGGCCGGCGTCATCGGGCTCCCACCGGACGCACGGGTGGCAGCGGCGCGGATCCCGCCGCACGGCCCCCGGCAGACGGCCCGTGGGAGGATGGAGGCATGGCCACCCGCACCCCCGACGCCCGCGCGAAGGGCCTCCTGTCCTGGCTGATCCTCGCCGTGGCGGTCGTCATGGCCGCGTTCACCGTCGCGATCCTCGTCGCCGCCGTGCAGGTCGACGGCGTCCGCCAGGTCAGCGGCGCGCTCGCGGCCGGCGGCCTGGCGACGCTCGTCGCGGTGGTGGCCTTCGTCGACCAGCGCCGTAAGGTGCGCGCGACCCGCACGGCCGAGCTGACCGCGGCATCCGCCACGGACGGCGCGGACGCCGCGGACGGCACGGCGGGCGATGCGGCGGCCGGGCCGACGGACGCCGTCAGTCGATGAGCCGGAGCGCCACGAGGCGCTCCAGCGCCTCCTGCCCCGCGGGCGGGCACCGGTCGGCGTCCGCGGATCCGACGAGCTCCACCTCGGCCACCTCGCCCGACGCCACCGGCTCCTGCCGGGTCCCCTCCCGCGCCTCCGCGCGGTAGACCGTCATGCTCACGAGGCGCCCGGCGTGCGCGCCGTGCGCGTCGGCGAGCACCGTGAACAGGTCCTCGATGGTGGCGGGGTCGATGTCGAGCCCGACCTCCTCAGCGGCCTCGCGCACGAGCGCCTGCCGGGCGCCCTCGCCGGGCTCGATCTTCCCTCCCGGCAGGTAGAGCACGTCCTGCCCCTCGACGCGCACCATGAGCACCCGCCGGTCGCGCACGAGGGCGAGCGCGGCCACGCGCAGGGGCCGCTGGTCGGGGGAGCGGCGGGCGGCGGGCCGGTGCGCGGGATCGACGGCGTCGCCCTCGTCGAGGTCGTCATCGTCGTCGTCGTCGATGACGGGCACGACGACGCGTCGGGCGGGGTCGGGCGTCGTGGTCACGCGTTCCTCCTACGGTCCGTCGAGGCTCGTGCGAGCCGCCCACTCCACGTCGAGCAGGGCCACGACCACGGTATCGGCCCACGCTCCGCGCACCCACCTGTCGTGGACCAGGAGCGCCTCCCGCCGCATGCCGAGGCGCGCGGCGAGGGCCAGGGCTGCCGCATCGGCCGCATCGATCCGGCAGACGACGCGGTGCACGCCCGCCTCGGCGAACGCGAGCTCGAGGATCCGGCCGGCGGCCTCCGCCGCGAGGCCCGCGCCGCGCGCGTCCGCGTGGAGGACCACGCCGATCTCGGCCTGCCGCGCTCCGGGATCGCGCAGCAGGAGGTGAACCTCGCCGACGACGCGCGCCGGCCGGGCGCCCTGGGCGGGCAGCTCGATCGCGAGCGCCAGCCGGTCGCCGACCGCGGCGAGGCGGGTCCAGCCCCGCCGCTCGGCCAGCATGCGCGCCGGATCCGACGCGGTCCCGGCCAGGTGCGGACGGGCGCCCGGGGAGGCGGCGTAGGCGTCGAGCGCGACGACGTCGTCCGGCGTGAACGGCCGCAGCAGGAGCCGGGACGTGCGGACGGGGCCGCGCACCTCGACCGGGTCGAGCGCGGGGAGGTCGCCGTCCACCTGGGGCTCCGGGTCAGGGAGCGGGCGGCGTCGCCGCCCACTCGTCCGCCAGCACGGCGTAGTAGAGGCTGTCGACCCACTCGCCCTTGACGAGGTGCTCCTCGCGGAAGCACCCCTCGCGGCGCATGCCGAGGCGCTCGGCCATGCGCGCGGAGGAGGTGTTGCGGGCGTCGAGCTGCGCGAGGACGCGGTGGGCGCCCGCCCGCTGGAACGCGAGGTCGAGCACGGCCCGGCTCGCCTCGGTGGCGTAGCCGCGGCCGCCGAAGTCCGGGTTCATGACCCAGCCGACCTCGACCTGACGGGACGCGGCGTTGCGGAGGAGCAGCGACACGTCGCCGATGACGCGGCCGGACCCGGCGCGCGGGTTGAGGCTCGGCTCGTCGGGCAGCTCGACGGCGAGCCCGAGGAAGTCGTGGCTCTGCTCGAGCCGCGTCCGCCGACGCCGCTGGGCGAGGTGCCGACGCGACGCCTCGCGGTCGCGGAGCGGCCAGAACATGTACTCGACGACGTCGGGCCGGCGCTGGATGTCGGCGTAGTCGTCGAGGTCGTCGGCCGTGTAGGGCCGGATCACCAGGCGCTCGGTGCGCACCGGGGCGGTCATCCTGAGCGGCGCGTCGAGGCGCGGGCCGCGGAGGACGCGGGGCCTCACGATGCCGAGCCGGCCTCGGCCGCGCGCGGCAGCGCCACGGCGACGGGGGAGGAGACCGCGGCGGGCATCTCCACGTCGAGGCCGAACAGCGCCTGCACGGCGTCGACGACGCGGGCGCCCTCGCCCTGGCGGGCGAGCTCGCGGGCGCGGACGGAGGGCTGGTGCACCAGCACGCTCACGAGGTGGCGCAGGGCCCTCTCGGTCGCCTCCGAGGAGTCGCCCCGGCGCCGGACGCGCTCCAGCTCGCCCTCGAGCACGTCGAAGATGTGGGTGCGGAGGGCGACCACGGCGGGGGCCACCTCGTCCTCGGCGCTGGCGGCGCGGAACTCGGCCGCCGCGGTGCTGACGATCTCGCGCGCGTCGTCCGTTGCGGTGAGGTCGCGCAGCGGGGCGTGGAGGCTGATGGTCTCGAGGTCGAGGAGCTCGACGCCCTCGACGGTGACGACGTCCGGGTCGACGTTGCGGGGGAGCCCGAGGTCGATGACCAGGCGACGGCGGCCGTCCCCGGAGACGGCGGCGGCGGCCTGCATGTGGTGCGCCGCGAGCACGGCGGTGGGGGCGGTGCTGCAGGTGACGACCACGTCGGAGGCGGCGAGCGCGCGGAGGAGGTCGCGGCCCTCGACCGCGGGGATGCCGTGGGGCCCGGCGAACTTCCGGGCGCGGCCGGAGGGCGAGTAGACGTGGACGTCGTGCACGCCGCGGTCGCGGAGGGCCGCGAGGCTCGCCCCCGCGTAGGCGCCCGTCCCGACGAGCAGCACGCGGGTGGCGGACCAGTCGGCGATGCGGCTCTCGGCGAGGTCGAGCGCGAGGCGGACCATGGAGCGCCCGGCGCTCTGCAGGCCCGTGCGGGTCTTGACCCCGCGGGAGGTGTTGGACGCGGTCTGGAAGAGGCGCTCGAGGCCCGTGCTCGTGGTGCCGCCGGTGCGGGCGCCCTCGAGGGCGCGGCGCACCTGGCCGGCGATCTCGCCCTCGCCCACGACGACGGACTCGAGGCCGGAGGAGACCGCGAACAGGTGCTCGGCCACGGCATCGCCGCACTTGACGTCGACGCTGCCGCGGACGTCGTCGCGCGCGATCCCGCTGGCGCCGCTGACCACGTCGACCGTGGCCTCCACGGCGAGGGCGCGGGCCGCGGTGAGGGGCTCCTCCACGTCGAGGTAGGCCTCGAAGCGGTTGCAGGTGGCGAGGACCACGGCCCCTGCGATGAAGTCGTTGCGCTCCATGAGCGTGCCGGCGACGGAGGGTGCGGCCACGGACAGCTTCTCGAGGACCTCGAAGCTGGCGTTGTGATGACTCGCCGTCAGACATATGAGCACACCCCATGGTAAACCTCCCGGCCGCGTGGTCGCCGCCGGTGAGGGTGCCCTGCCCTGCCTCCCGGCCGAGCGGGCGCGCAGGCGCGGGATGCGATGATCTTCCCCGTGATCACGCCCACCGCCCCCTCCTCGTCGCCCGCGTCCGCCGCCGTCCCGCTCCCCGCGGAGCACCCCCTCAACACCCGCACCGCGTCGTCGCTGCTGGTCGAGGCGTACCGCGGCCACCGCGGGGAGCGCGCGCCCGTGTGGTTCATGCGGCAGGCCGGCCGGTCGCTGCCCGAGTACCGGGAGCTGCGCGTCGGCACCCGCATGCTCGACGCGTGCCTGAACCCGGAGATGGCCAGCGAGATCACGCTGCAGCCGGTGCGCCGCCACCACGTCGACGCGGGCATCTTCTTCAGCGACATCGTCATCCCGCTGAAGCTCGCGGGCGTCGGGGTCGACATCGTCGCGGGACGCGGGCCGGTGCTCGAGCACCCCGTCCGCACCGCGGCCGACGTCGCCGCCCTCCCGTCGCTCGACCCGGCCGCTCTGGAGCCGATCCGCCAGGCGGTGGCCCGCACCGTGGCCGAGCTCGGCGACACCCCGCTCATCGGCTTCGCCGGCGCGCCGTTCACGCTCGCGGCCTACCTCGTGGAGGGCGGGCCGAGCAAGGACCACATCGCCGCCCGCGGCCTCATGCACGCGGATCCCGACGCCTGGGACGCCCTCATGCGCTGGTGCGCCCGGATCACCGGCGTCTTCCTGCACGCGCAGGTCATGGCGGGCGCGTCCGCCGCGCAGCTCTTCGACTCCTGGGCCGGCGGCCTGTCGCTCGCCGACTACACGCAGCGCGTCGCCCCCGCGTCGGCCCTCGCGCTCGACCACGTGCGCACCGTCACCGCGGCGGACGGCGGCACGGTGCCGCTCGTCCACTTCGGCGTGGGCACGGGCGAGCTCCTCGGCGCCATGCACGACGTGGGCGTCGACGCGGTCGGCGTCGACTGGCGCATCCCGCTCGACGAGGCCTCGCGCCGGCTCGGCGGGTCGGTGCCCGTGCAGGGGAACGTCGACCCGGCGCTGCTCGCGGCCCCGTGGCCGATCCTCGAGGCGCACGTCCGCGACGTGCTCGAGCGCGGGAAGGCGGCCCCGGCGCACATCCTGAACCTCGGCCACGGCGTCCCGCCCGAGACCGACCCGACCGTGCTCACGCGCATCGTGGACCTCGTCCGTGAGTAGCGATCCGCGTCAGGAGGCGGGCGAGGTCGACCCGACCGACGTCGTCGTCATCGGCGGCGGGGTGGGCGGGCTCGTCGCGGCCCGCGCCTGCGCGCTGGCCGGCCGCCGGGTGATCCTCGTCGAGGCCTCGCCGGCGCTCGGCGGCACCGTCGGGTCCCACGTCGTCGACGGCCTGCGGCTCGACAGCGGCGCGGAGAGCTTCGCCACCCGCCGCGGCACGGTCGCCGCGTTCCTCGCCGAGCTCGGCCTCGGCGACCGCATCGTGCAGCCGAACCCCGACGGCGCGTGGGTCCAGCTCGCCGAGCGCGCCATCCAGCTGCCGCGCACGGGCCTCCTCGGGATCCCCGCGCATCCGTTCGATCCCACGATCGCGACCGCCATCGGCCGCGCGGGCGTCGTCCGCGCGAAGGCCGACCTGCTCCTCCCCGCCGTGGTCGGCGCCCGGGAGCGCACGCTCGGCGGCCTCGTGCGGGCCCGCATGGGCGACCGCGTCGTCGACCGGCTCGTCGCCCCCATCGTCTCGGGCGTGCACAGCGCCCACCCCGACGAGGTCGACGCGGACGCGGTCGCCCCGGGCCTCCGCCAGGGCCTCGCCGAGCAGGGCTCGCTCGGGCGCGCGGTCGCGTCGATGCGCGCCGCCTCGCCCGCCGGATCCGCCGTCAGCGGCATCGTCGGCGGGGTGCACCTGCTGGTCGACGCGCTCGTCGCCGACCTGGAGCGCCTCGGCGTCGACGTCCGCACGTCGCTCGCCGTCTCGTCCGTGCACCGGCACCGCTCGCACGAGGGCGCGGCCGCGCACGACGACTGGCACGTCGACCTCGCGGACGGCCGCGGCATCGACGCCGCCGGCGTGGTGCTCGCGATCCCGGCCGCGGCGCTCGTCCGGCTCTTCTCCGGGCTCGCGCCGCGCGCCGTCACGGAGGGCTGGCCCGCGCCGTCCTCCGTCGAGCTCGTCACCCTGGTCGTGCGCGCCCCCGGGCTCGATGCGGCGCCGCGCGGCACCGGCGTGCTGGTCGCCGCCGACGCCCCGGGGATCCGCGCCAAGGCCCTCACGCACGCCACCGCCAAGTGGCCGTGGCTGCGGGAGCTCGCGGGCGACCGGCACGTCCTCCGCCTCTCCTACGGGCGCGCGGGCGGCGACGACGACACGGCGGGCGTGCCCGACGATGAGCTGACCGCGATCGCCGTGCGCGACGCGTCCGCGCTCCTCGGCGTCCCGCTCGCGGGACGCGTCACCGGATCCGCCCGCGTGCGCTGGACCAACGCCCTCCCGTTCGCCGCCTCCGGGCACCGCGAGCGCGTGCAGGCCGTCCGCGACGAGGCCGCGGAGCACCCGGGGCTCGAGATCACCGGATCCGCCGTCGCGGGCACCGGACTCGCCTCCGTCGTGGCCGACGCGCAGGCCGCCGCCGCGCGCGTCCTCGCCCGCTGATGCGCTCCCCGCGCCGCCCCTGGCCGGGCAGCGCCCGCGCCGCCCGGCCCGACCACGCGGGTGCGCCGGAGGGATACGCTGAACGGGCGTGTGCTGCACGTGCCCCCTCAACGATCGGAGATCTCCCATGAAAGGCAAGCTTCTCTTCGTCGCCGGAGCCGGTGTCGGTTACGTGCTCGGCGCCCGCGCCGGCCGCAAGCGCTACGAGCAGATCCGCACGAACGCCAAGAAGGTCTGGGACGACCCGAAGGTCCAGCGCCAGGTCGACAACGCGGCCGGCTTCGTGAAGGACCACACCCCCGACGTCGCGCACGCGGTCGTCGGCGGCGCCAAGAAGGTCGTCGGCACCGTCACGGGCGGCAAGAAGGACGCCTCCCACGGCTCCACGCCGTCGAGCGCCTCCACCTCGCACTACCCGACCATGGACCCCGCATCGCCCGAGCCGAACGGCTCCGGCACCACCCGCTGACCCGCCCGCCCATCCCCAGGAGGGAAACCCGCATGACGGATCAGGATCTCAATCCGAAGAGCAAGCGCTCGCTCGTCCGGCTCGTCGCCGACCTGCCGACGCTCATCGTCCAGCTGATCAAGGACGAGATCGAGTCGTTCAAGAACGAGCTCGTCTCCAAGCTCAAGCACGCGGGGATCGGTGCCGGCTTCCTCGTCGTGGCCCTGTTCTTCGCGTTCATCGCGTTCCTGGTGCTCGTCGCCGCCGCGATCCTCGGCCTGTCCGAGGCGTTCTCGCCGTGGCTGTCCGCGCTCATCGTCGCGGGCGTGTTCCTCCTCATCACGGCGGTGCTGGCGCTGCTCGGCATCCGCTGGATCAAGAAGGGCGTCCCGCCGACCCCCGAGGAGACCGTCGACAGCCTCAAGGAGGACGTCGACGCGGTGAAGGGGACGGGCAAGTATGACCACTGATCGCCCCCGCCCCACGGGACCCCGGTCCCGCACCGAGCTGAAGCTCGACATCCAGCACACGCGCGAGGAGATCTCCGCCACGCTCGACGCCCTCGAGGGGAAGCTGAACGTCCGCCGTCGTGCCCGCGAGGGCATCGCCGACCTCCGCCGCCGCATCCGCCGCACGGCCGACGAGGACCCGCTGCTCCTCGTCGCCGTGGGCGTCGGCGCGGTGGTCGTCGTCGGCGGCGTGGTCTGGGCCGTGGCCCGCGCCGCGCGCCGCTGACCCGCCGCACGAGGCGCTCGTCGTGACCGCGGGGGAGCCCCGGCGCCCGCGCCGCCGCACGGCGCCGGAGCCCGGCGACCTCGGGGCGCACCCGCTGCTGCTCCCGGGGGCCGTCGGGCTCGCGGGCTCGCTGCTCCTCCTCGTCGCGTCCTTCGTGGTCGGGCACACGCCCGCCGAGTCGGGCCTCAGCCGGTTGCCCGTCATCGGCGCGCTCCGGGTGTCGGCCCTCGCGACGGGCATCGGATCCGTCGCCGTCGTCGTCGGCGGCGTCATGCTCACCGCCGCCTGGCTGCTCCTGGGGGCGCTGCTCCCGCGCCTCGGCGCGTCGGGCCTCGCGGCCACGCTGCGCCTCGCGGTGCTCTGGTCCGTCCCGCTCCTGCCGAGCGCGCCGCTGTTCAGCCGCGACGTCTACTCCTACATCGCCCAGGGCCGGGTGCTCGCGGCCGGGCTCTCCCCCTACGAGCACGGCCCCGCGGTGCTCGACGACTGGCGGAGCACGGGCGTCGACCCGCTGTGGGCCCACAACCCCGCGCCCTACGGCCCGCTCTTCCTCGCCATCGAGCGCGTCATCGGCGGGATCGACACGGCGCTCGGCGTCGAGGCCGCCGTCCTCGCGGCGCGCGGCGTCGCCGTCCTCGGCGTCGTGCTCATGGTCGCGTGCGGCCTGCGGATCGCGCGCCGGCGCCGCATCGACCCGGTCCGGACGGTGTGGTTCCTCGCCGCGAGCCCGCTCGTGGCCTTCAACTTCGTGATGGCCGCCCACAACGACGCCCTCATGATGGGCCTCCTCGTCGCGGGACTGCTCGCGGCCATCGACTCGCGGCCGGTGCTCGGCGTCCTCCTGGTCACGGGCGCCGTGGCCGTGAAGCCCATCGCGCTGCTCGCGCTGCCGATCATCGCCATCGTCCACGCGGAGATGCGCGCGCGCCGCGTCGACGACCGGGCGCCGGCGGGCGTCGCCGTCGACGGGTCCGTGGGCGCGGTGCCGGGCCTCCGCCCGCCGACTCGCGATCCGCGCGTCTGGGCCGCGTGGGTCGCCTCCGGCGTCGCGACCATGAGCCTCCTCGTGCTCGCGGGGGAGCTCCTCGGCGTCGGCCTGGGCTGGATCTCCGCCCTGTCGAGCCCCGTCTCCGTGGTGTCGTGGTTCATGCCGTTCGGCATCGCGGCGGGGGCGATCGGGCCGCTCGTGGAGGCGCTCGGCGGTCCCGGCGGCGCCGTCGAGGGCGGGATCAAGACCGCGGGCATCCTGCTCGGGTTCGCGGGCGCCGCCTGGTGCATCCTCACGACCCGCACGCTCTCCGGCGAGGCGCGCCTCGCACTGGCCTTCGCGTGCGTCGTCGCGATGTCGCCCGTGGTCTACCCCTGGTACGGCCTGTGGGTGCTCGTCATCCTGGCGGTGGTCGGCATCGCCGACGGCGCGGCCATGTCGCTCGCCGTGTCCGCCACGGTGTTCCTCGTCGGCGTCAACCTGCTGGAGCCCATGGCCGTGGTGCACTCGGTGGCCTCCGGGTGGCCGCGGGTGCTGGTGGTCGCCGTCACGGTCGTGGGCGTCCTCGGGGTGCTCGCGCCGGGGCTGCAGGGACTCGCGGGGACGGATCCGTTCCGGGCCCTGCGCGCGCCGCGCCACCAGTTCTCCGCCGCGCGGCAGCCCCCGGCCTGACGCGGGCGGCCGCGCGGGAATGCGCGCGCCCGCTCGGGACGTTCTCCCGGGACACCACCGACGGGAGCGCGACCATGGACACCGACCTCGACTGGCACGACCTCATCCGCCGCGCGCACAGCGGCTTCGCCGACCGCCTCGGCGCGGTCACCGACTGGGCGGCCCCCACGCCCGACGTCGAGTGGGACGTCCGGGAGCTCGTGTCGCACGTCATCGAGGAGCAGCAGTGGGTGCCGCTCCTCCTCGCCGGCCACACCGCCGAGACCGGGCAGGCCCTCATCCGCGAGCTCGGCGACGACCTGGTGGCCGAGTGGGGCCGCTACTCCCGGGAGGCTCTCGCCGCGTGGCAGGGCGTCGACCCGGAGCGCCCCGTAGTGCTCTCCACCGACCGCGTGCCGGCGCGGGAGTACCTGCGCGAGCAGCTGTCCGACGTCGTCATCCACGGCTGGGACCTCGCCCGGGCGACGGGCGCGGACGAGCGCATCGACGACGAGCTGGTGCGCGCGACGTGGACCGTCTTCGCCCCCCAGAAGGACACCCTGGAGGCAAGCGGGCTGTTCGCGTCGCCCGTGCCGGTCGCGGAGGACGCGCCCCTGCAGGTGCGGCTGCTCGCGCTGACGGGCCGCGACGCCCGGTAGCGCGGGAATGATCTGACGGCCGTCCGGCCGATGCGGGACGGCGTCGCCACGCGACGTACCATGGGGGCATGAGCATCCCGGCTGCCGAGTCGGCGGCATCTCAGGTCCCCCCGATCGACCCCTCCGGTGAGGCGCGTCCCGGTGACGCGTCGACCCCCGAGGCCGGCCCCAGCGGCTACGCCCTCTGGGCCGTCCTCCGCCGCGACCCGCAGCGCCCCGACGACCTCGACGGCCGCGAGGTGCCCGGCGCCGTCGACGAGCTCGACGGCATCGTCGCGATCGTCGAGCGCGAGGGCGTCACCGTCCGCGGGTTCTACGACGTCTCCGGCATGCGCGCCGACGCCGACCTCATGGTCTGGATCCACGGCCCGCAGATGGAGACCCTGCAGTGGGCCTTCCGCGAGATCCGCCGCGCGCGCCTCATCCGCGCGCTCATCCCCTCGTGGAGCGCGGCGGGCGTCCACCGCGACGCCGAGTTCAACCGCAGCCACGTGCCCGGCTTCCTCCGCGGCGAGGAGCCGCGCGACTGGCTGTGCGTCTACCCGTTCGTCCGCTCCTACGAGTGGTACCTGCTCCCGCCCGAGGAGCGCGGGCGCATGCTCGCGCAGCACGGCCGCCAGGGCGCGGCCTTCCGCAGCGTCATCGCGAACACGGTCTCGTCGTTCGGCCTCGGCGACTACGAGTGGATCCTCCCGCTCGAGTCGAACGAGCTCATCGACCTGGTCGACATGATGCGCGACCTGCGCAACACCGACGCGCGCCGTCACGTGCGCGAGGAGGTCCCGTTCTACACGGGCCGCCGCATCACCACCGCCGAGCTCGTGGAGGTCCTCCAGTAATGGCCGCAGTGAACCTGGGCCGCAAGCCCGCCCCCGCCACCGACGCCCCGCGCGAGCCGGGCGCCCTCGTGTCCGCCGCGAGCCCCGCCGCGCAGCACGGCCCCGCGCACGTCGAGGAGCCCGTCGCGTACGACGCGATCCTCCTGGCGTCGTTCGGCGGCCCCGAGGGCCAGGACGACGTCATCCCCTTCCTCCGCAACGTGACCTCCGGCCGCGGCATCCCCGAGGAGCGCCTCGAGGAGGTCGCGCACCACTACCGCGCGTTCGGCGGCATCAGCCCCATCAACGAGCAGAACCGCGAGCTGAAGGCGGCCCTCGAGGCGCGCCTCGCCGAGCGCGGCATCGACCTGCCCGTGCTCTGGGGCAACCGCAACTGGGGCCCGTACCTCAACGACGCCCTGCGCGAGGCCGAGGAGAAGGGCTACCGCCAGCTCATCGCCGTCGCCACGAGCGCGTACAGCTCGTACTCGTCGTGCCGCCAGTACCGCGAGGACTTCGCGGACGCGCTCGAGGACACCGGCCTGCAGGGCGTGATCCGCATCGACAAGGTCCGCCAGTTCTTCGACCACCCGGGCTTCGTCACGCCGTTCATCGAGGGCACGCGCGACGGCATCCGCGACGTGATCGCGCACCTCGAGGCCGAGGGCGCCCCCGTCGACCTCGCGACCGACGTCGAGATCATGTTCAGCACCCACTCCATCCCGTCGTCGGACGCCGCCAAGTCCGGCCCCGCGGAGCGCGGCTTCGACCAGGACGGCGCGTACGCGGCGCAGCACCTCGCCGTCGCCGAGGTCGTCATGCACGAGGTCCGGAAGGAGCTCGGCATCGACCAGGAGGTGCCGTGGCAGCTGGTCTACCAGTCGCGCTCCGGCCCGCCGTCCATGCCGTGGCTCGAGCCCGACGTGAACGACGCCATCGGCGAGCTGCCCGCCAGGGGCCGCCGCGCCGTCGTCATCGTGCCGCTCGGCTTCGTGAGCGACCACATGGAGGTCAAGTGGGACCTCGACAACGAGGCCACCGAGTCCGCGGCCGAGAACGGCCTGTACTCGGTGCGCGTGCCCACGCCGGGCGTGCACGCCGCGTACGTCGACGGCCTCATCGACCTCGTGCTGGAGCGCCGCGACGGCATGGCGGCCGCCGACCGACCCCACATGACGGACCTCGGGCCCTGGTACGACGTCTGCCGCACCGGCTGCTGCGAGAACGTGCGGCTGGGCTTCAAGCCCGCCGTCTCCGGGCTGGCACCGTGACGGACGGTCCCACGACGCCGACCCCGCGGACGACGCTGCGCATCGGGACCCGGGGCAGCGCGCTCGCCCTGGCCCAGACGCGCGCGATCGCCGCGGAGATCACCGGCGCGTCGGGACTCGAGGTCGAGCTCGTCCCGGTCACCACGCACGGCGACACGTCGCGCGAGTCGCTGGCGACCCTCGGCGGCACCGGCGTGTTCGCGAGCGCCCTCCGGGAGTCGCTCCTCCGCGGCGAGTGCGACCTCGTGGTCCACTCGCTGAAGGACCTGCCGACGACCCCGTACGCGGGCCTCACGGTCGCGTCCGTGCCCGCGCGCGAGGACCCGCGCGACGTCGTGTGCGCGCGCGACGGCCTCACCCTGGCGACCCTGCCGCGCGGCGCGCGCGTGGGCACCGGATCCCCGCGGCGCCGCGCCCAGATCCTCGCCGAGCGCCCCGACCTCGAGGTGGTCGACATCCGCGGCAACATCGACACGCGGCTCTCGCGCGTCACCGCGGGGGACCTCGACGCCGTGATCCTCGCGGCCGCGGGCCTCGAGCGCATCGACCGCATCGACGCCGCCACGGAGCACCTCGAGCTCGACCGCTGGCCCACGGCTCCCGGCCAGGGCGCGCTCGCGCTCGAGATCCGGGTGGAGGACGCGGAGACGCACTCCGAGGTGGGCCGCGCGGTCGAGGCCGTCGACGACCCCTTCACGCACGCGGCCGTCCTCGCGGAGCGCGGCGTCCTCGCCGCCCTCGAGGCCGGCTGCGCCGCGCCCATCGGCGCCTTCGCCACGGTCACCAGCGCCCGCCTCGCCCTCACCGCCGTGGTCTACCGGCCGGACGGCACCCAGCGCATGGCCGCGAGCACCGAGCTCGACACCTCGGGGGTGGAGGTCGCCCAGCTGGGCGCCTACGCCTCCACGCTCTCGGGACCCGTGTCCCGCGAGCTCCTCGACGCCGGAGCGGCCGGCCTCGCGCCGCTGGGAGGGACCCGATGACCTCGACGGACCAGAAGCCCCTGAAGGGCTGGCGCGTGCTCGTGCCCCGCGGCGGGCCGTGGGGCGACGGCGTCGCCTACGACCTCCGCGCCCAGGGGGCCACGCCCGTCGTCGCGCCGATGATCAACTTCGCCGCCACGCAGGACGCGCCGGGCCTCGAGCAGGCCCTCGCCGACCTCGCCGCCGGCACCTTCGACTGGCTCACCGTCACGAGCGCCACCACGGTCGACGTCCTCTCCTCGCACCGGGCCTCCGTGCCGGAGGGCACCCGCATCGCCGCGGTCGGCGAGACCACCGCCGCAGCCCTCGTGGCCGCCGGGTACACGGTCGACTTCGTGCCGTCCATCGACTCCTCCGCCACCGCCCTCCTCGAGGAGTGGACCGAGATGGCCGCCGGGTCCCCGCGCCGCCGCGTGCTCACGCTGCGGTCGGAGATCGCGAAGCCGACGCTCACCGACGGGCTCATCGCCCGCGGCCACGACGTGCGCTCGGTCGTCGCCTACCGCACGGTGGGCGTCCCCGTCAGCGACCGGATCCGGGAGGACGTCGCCTCGGGCCGCGTCCGCGCGATCCTCGTTACCTCTGGCAGCGTCGCGGAGCAGGTGCACGAGCAGCTGGGCGACGTGCCCGAGGGCGTGCTCATCGCCTGCATCGGCCCGCGCACCGCGAAGGACGCCCGCCGCTCCGGCGTCCGCGTCGACGTGGTCGCGCCCGAGCGCTCGGCCGCCTCGCTCATCCAGTCCCTCGTCGACATAGCCCGCCAGGAGGAGCCGCGCACCGACAGCGCCGCCATCGCCGGCCTCGCCGACCTCCTCGATCGGAGCACCACCGAATGACGTCCCCGTACTACCGTCCGCGCCGCCTCCGCACGTCGCCCGCCATGCGCCGCCTGACCGCGGAGACGCGCCTGCACGCCGCCGACCTCGTGCTGCCGATGTTCGTGCGCGAGGGCCTGGCCGACGCGCAGCCCATCTCCTCCATGCCGGGCGTCTCCCAGCACTCGCTCGACAGCCTGCGCCGCGCGCTCGTCGAGGCCGCGGAGTCGGGCATCGGCGGCGTGATGCTGTTCGGCGTCCCCGCGGTCCGCGATGCGGAGGGCTCGGGCGCCAGCGACCCCGACGGGATCCTGAACGTCGCCACCCGGGTCGCCGTCGAGGAGGTCGGCGACGCGCTCGTCGTGCAGACCGACCTGTGCCTGGACGAGTTCACCGATCACGGCCACTGCGGCGTCCTCGACGCCCACGGCGTGGTCGACAACGACCGCACGCTCGACCGCTACCGCGCCATGGGCCTCGCGCAGGCCGAGGCCGGATCCCACCTGCTCGGCCTCAGCGGCATGATGGACGGCCAGGTCGGCGCGGTCCGCGAGGCCCTCGACGACGCCGGGCACCACGACGTCGCGATCCTCGCCTACGCGGCCAAGTACGCCAGCGCCTTCTACGGCCCGTTCCGCGAGGCGGTGGACTCGCAGCTCGTCGGCGACCGCCGTACGTACCAGATGGACAACGGCAACCGCCGCGAGGCGCTGCGCGAGGTCGAGCTCGACATCGAGGAGGGCGCCGACGTCGTCATGGTGAAGCCCGCCATGAGCTACCTCGACATCCTCGCCGACGTCGCCGCGTCGAGCAGCGTGCCCGTCTGGGCGTACCAGATCTCCGGCGAGTACGCGATGATCGAGGCCGCCGCGCAGAACGGCTGGATCGACCGCGAGCGCGCCATCGAGGAGAGCGTCCTCGGCATCAAGCGCGCCGGAGCCGACGCGATCCTCACCTACTGGGCCGTCGAGCTCGCCGAGCGCCTCGCGCGGCGCTGAGCCCGCACCCGCCCCGAGAACAGCACCGGCGCCGGATCCCCTCCGCCGCCCGAACCGAGCGCGACGCCACCGCGCACCGAAGGACTCACCGTGACCCACTCCCAGGACCTCTTCGACCGCGCACGCGACGTCATCCCCGGCGGCGTCAACTCGCCCGTCCGCGCGTTCGGATCCGTCGGCGGCACGCCGCGCATGATGGTGCGGGCGTCGGGTCCGTACGTGACCGACGCCGACGGCGTGGAGTACGTCGACCTCGTCAACTCGTGGGGTCCCGCGATCCTCGGCCACGCCCGCCCGGAGGTGGTGCGGGCGGTGCAGGACGCCGCCGCCCTCGGCCTCGGCTTCGGCGCCACCACCCCCGCGGAGACGGAGCTCGCCGAGCTCGTCACCGAGCGCGTGCGGGTCGCGGGCGTGGACGGATCCCCGGACCGCCGCCCCATCGAGAAGCTCCGGCTCGTCTCGACCGGCACCGAGGCCACCATGACCGCCATCCGCCTCGCCCGCGGCTTCACCGGCCGCGACCTGCTGGTGAAGTTCTCCGGGCACTACCACGGCCACTCCGACAGCCTCCTCGCGGAGGCGGGCTCGGGCGTCGCCACCCTCGCGCTGCCGGGCTCCGCGGGCATCCCCGAGGCCATCGCCGCGCAGACGATCGTGGTCCCGTACAACGACCTCGACGCCGTCCGCGCGGTCCTCGCCGAGCACGGCCCCCGCATCGCCGCCGTGATCACCGAGGCCGCCGCCGCGAACATGGGCGTCGTGCCGCCGTTGCCCGGG
Organism: Clavibacter sp. GW821-FHT01D01; assembly: GCF_059422605.1. Taxonomy (NCBI): domain Bacteria; kingdom Bacillati; phylum Actinomycetota; class Actinomycetes; order Micrococcales; family Microbacteriaceae; genus Clavibacter; species Clavibacter sp. GW821-FHT01D01. The sequence continues at coordinate 12,097 of NZ_JBWKXC010000011.1, read as the reverse complement.
TTCACCGCCGAGCTCGCGCGCCTCACCCACGACAACGGGTCGCTCCTCATCTCCGACGAGGTGCTCACCGGCTTCCGCGTGCACCCGGCCGGCTACTGGGGCCTCGACAACGCCGGGCTGGCGGCCGACCACCCGGACGCGTGGACGCCCGACCTCGTCACCTACGGCAAGGTCATCGGCGGCGGCCTGCCCGTCGCGGCGCTCGGCGGCCGCGCGGACGTCATGGACCACCTCGCGCCCCTCGGCCCCGTCTACCAGGCCGGCACCCTCTCCGGGAACCCGGTCGCGGTCGCCGCGGGCCTCACGACGCTGCGCCTCGCCGACGCCGACGTGTACCGCGCGCTCGAGATCGCCGCCGACATCCTCATCTACGCGGTCGAGCTCGCCTTCGACCGCGCGGGCCTCGCCTACTCCGTGCAGCGCGCGGGCAGCCTCTTCAGCTTCACGTTCGGCACCCCGCCCGAGCGCGGGATCGTCGACTACGCGACCGTGCAGGCGCAGGAGACCTGGCGCTACCCGGCCTTCTTCCACGCGATGCTCGACCAGGGCGTCAGCCTGCCGCCGTCGGTCTTCGAGGCGTGGTTCGTGTCGGCCGCCATGGACGAGGCGTCGCTCGACCGCGTGATCCGCGCCCTGCCCGCCGCCGCCCGCGCGGCCGCCGACGCGACCCCGCCGGCCTAGCCCGGGCTCCTCGTCGGCCCCGTCGGACCCCTCGGCGCCGTCGGACCCGTCAGAGCGTGATGGCCGCGAAGCGCTCCAGCTCCACCCAGCCGTCGCGGCCGTCCGCGGGCGTCCCCGGGCGGGCGGTCGCCGGGACGCCGAGGCGGTCGGCCTCCGCCAGCTGCGCCACGTCGAAGCCCGTGAGCGCGCCGATCTCCGCCACCGCCACCTGGTAGGTGCGGTACGGCCCGAGCTCCGGGGCGCCCGGGGTCGCCGTGGCACGGTCGAGGTCGCCGAGCTGCGGGGCCTGGTCGAGCAGGTACCCGGTGGCCGCGAGGCCGTCGTCCGCGGCCCAGGCCGCGATCTTCCAGAACATGAGCGGGATCCGGACTCCGCGGTACACGGGGTCGTCCTCCGAGAAGACGGGGCCGGTCAGCACCGTCATGCGCCGGTCGCCGAGGTCGGCGTTCTCCAGCACGTAGTCCTCGAGCCCCAGCCACAGCTCCTTCGACTGGTTGAACTCGGCCGCCTGCGGCGCGGCGTTCGTGTACGCGAAGGTGTCCGCGCTCGCGCGGGCGGCCTCCGCGATGTCGCCCCACACCGGGTCCCGCCGGCGCACCAGGTGCCCGCGGTCGATGTCGTTGCGCGCGTACAGCTCCGGGCCGCACTGCTGGTCCTCCGGCAGGCGCGGATCCAGGTGCCAGTCGTCCGTGCGCTCCACGTCCACGAGGCGCCCGCCGTCGATGTTCACGGCCGTGAGCGCGGCGAGCCGCCGGTCGGTGTCCATGAGCACGGTGAAGTGCCGGTAGTCGAGCCGCACGGGCCGCGCGTCGGCCGGGGCCTCGGGCAGCGGGAGCGGGATGGGCAGGAAGTCGAGGTCGTAGCCGTCCATGCCCGGAGCCTATTCCCGGCCCCGGACGCCCGACCGGGCTGCGGAGCGGACGCCCAGGGGGCGGCGCGGGATGGATGCTTCCCGGCGGTCAGGCGCGACGCAGCGGCGCCGTGGTCCGGCCGCGGGCGAGCTCGGCGAAGACGTCGGTCGTGAGCCGGTAGGCGTGCTCGACCTCGGCGACGACGCGGGCGCGCTCGTCGTCGTCCCAGGGCACCTGGTCGAGGGCCTCGCGGTAGGTGCCGCAGAACCGACGCGGCTCCGCGATCTCGGCGAAGAGGTAGAGGCCCACGCCGTTGGTGTCGAAGCCGAACTGGCGCTGCAGGAGCGTGCGCAGCAGGCGCCCGCCGGACAGGTCGCCGAGGTAGCGCGTGTAGTGGTGCGCGATGAAGCCGCCGACCCACACGGAGGCGACCGTCTCGATCCGCTCGACGTAGGCCGCCGTGCTGGCGAGCGGACGGACCACGTCCCGCCAGTCGGCGCCGACCAGGAAGTCGAGGTCGGCCTCGATGGCCGGGAGGCGCGTGAGGTGCGGGTCGATGAAGCGCGCGGCGACGGGATCCGCCGCCATGCGCTGCGTCGCCGCCTCGATGGCGCGGTAGATGAAGTAGTGCTGGGCGACGAGGGCCACGTAGTCGTCGCGGCAGCCGCGTCCGGTCACCAGCGCCGTCATGAACTCGTCCGCGTCCTGGCTCTCGGCGCGCGGTCGTGCGCGGTCGCGGAGGGCCTCGGTGAGGGAGACGACGGTCATGATGTAGGTGAGCCTAACCTCATCCGCCACCCCGGCGGAAGGGCGTGCCGCGAGCCCCCGGGGGACGGTCGGCGGGGTCTCAGGAGGCGGCGGCGAAGAACACGAGGCCGAGCAGCGGCGGCACGCCCTGGATCAGCGCCGGGAGCAGGTACTTCTTGCCCGTGCTGGCGATGATGATCGAGGCGAGCACCATGCACGCGGTCGTGAACAGCACGAGCGTGAGGCCGGCGGGCACGTTGCCGACGAAGTAGAGGATGAGGCCGAGGCCCGCGCCGAGCGCGAGGAACAGGTTGTAGAAGCCCTGGTTGTAGGCCCAGGGCTTGATGATGCGGGCCTTCTCCTGGTCCTCGACGCCGAAGCGCCCCCACGCGAACGGCTTCTCGAACCAGACGCTCTCGAGCAGGAAGAAGACGACGTGCAGCAGGGCCGCGAGTCCGACGAAGATGGTTCCGGTGGCGGCGACCGCGGTCATGTTCCCTCACTCCGGCGGCAGCGTGCCGCATCGCGCCCAGGCTAGCGCGGGCCGCGCTCCCGCGAGCGCGCGGACGGCGGCGGGCCGGGCGTCAGGAGCGGACGTCGACGACCACGCGTCCGCTCGAGGCGCCCGAGAGGATCCGCTCGCCGGCGGCGACGGCTCCGTCCAGCGGCACCGTCGTCGTGATCGCGTCGAGGAGCGCCGGGTCGAGGTCGGTGGCGAGCCGCGCCCACGCCTCGCGGCGGAGCGCGGCGGGTGCGTCCACCGAGTTGATGCCGGCGAGCGTCACGGCGCGGAGGATGAACGGCAGCACGGTGCCCGGCAGGTCGGGGCCCTGCGCGAGGCCGGCGGCCGTGACCACGCCGCCCCACCGGGTCTGCGCGAGCACGTTCACGAGCGTCGAGCTGCCCACGCTGTCGACCGCGCCCGCCCAGCGGATGCGCTGCAGCGGCTTGCCCGGCTCGCCGAGCTCCGCGCGGTCGATCACGTCCGCCGCGCCGAGCGCCCGCAGCCGGTCGCCGAGCTCGTCGGCGCGGCCGGTGGACGCGACCACGCGGTGGCCGAGGCGCGCGAGGAGGGCGACGGCCACGGATCCGACCCCGCCGCCCGCGCCCGTGACGAGCACGTCGCCCGCGCCGGGCTCGACGCCGCCGCGCTCCAGCGCGAGCACCGAGAGCATCGCGGTGAAGCCGGCCGTGCCGATGGCGGCCGCGCGTCGGGCGTCGAGCCCGTCGGGCACGCGGACGAGGGCGTCGGCCGGGACGCGCACGCGCTCGGCGAGCCCGCCGTCGCGGCTCTCGCCGAGGCCGGCGCCGGTCAGGACGACCAGGTCGCCCGGGGAGAAGGCGTCGGATCCGCTCGCCCGGACCGTGCCGACGGCGTCGATGCCCGCCACGAGCGGGCTGGTGCGCGCGATGCCCGGACGACCGCCCAGCAGCATGCCGTCCTTGTAGTTGATGCTCGAGAACAGCACGTCGAGGAGGACCTCGCCGTCGCCCGGCCCGTCCGCACCGCCCGTCGCCTGCTCGTCGGGGAGGTCGCGCAGGGCGACCTCGATGCCCGTCGTGCCGTCGTCGGCGACGGTCTGCTCGGCCACGAGCGCGCGGTACGTCATGCCGTCACGCTACGCCCGCGGGTGCGGCCCGCGCGAGCGCCGGCGGCGCGCCCCGGATCAGCCGAAGAGGATGGCGGCCTCGTCGTAGCGGTGCTGCGGCACGGTCTTCAGGCGGCCGAGGGCCTCCTCGAAGCCGACGTGCACGATGTCGGTGCCGCGGAGCGCGACCATGCGGCCCCAGTGGCCGTCGCGGACGCTGTCGACCGCGGCGAGGCCGAGGCGCGTCGCGAGCACGCGGTCGTAGGAGGACGGCGTGCCGCCGCGCTGGATGTGGCCGAGGGTGGTGGCGCGGGTCTCGATGCCCGTGCGCTCCTCGATGATCGGCGCGAGCTGCTCGCCGATCCCGCCGAGGCGGGGGCGGCCGAACGCGTCGAGGCCGCGCTCGCCGTGGGCGTCGGCCGCGTGCTCGGGCACGAAGCCCTCGGCGACGACGACGAGCGGGGCGCGCCCGCGGTCGTAGGCCGAGCGGACCCAGGCCACGATCTCGTCCATGCTCGTCTTCTGCTCGGGGATGAGGATCGCGTGGGCGCCCGCGGCCATGCCGGAGTGCAGGGCGATCCACCCGACGTGGCGGCCCATCACCTCGGCCACCATGCAGCGGCTGTGCGAGTCGCCCGTGGTGCGGAGGCGGTCCATGGCGTCGGTCGCGATCTGCACCGCGGTGTCGAAGCCGAAGGTGTAGTCGGTGGCGTCGAGGTCGTTGTCGACCGTCTTGGGGACGCCGACGATCTTGAGCCCCGCGTCCGTGAGGCGCTTCGCGGCGGCCAGCGTGCCCTCGCCGCCGATGGCGAGGATCGCGTCGATGCCGAGGCGGTCGAGGTTCTCCTGGATCCGCTCCACGCCGCCGTCGCCCTCGAACGGGTTCGTGCGGCTGGTGCCGAGGATCGTGCCGCCCTGCTTGCCGATGCCCTGGATGTCGCGTCGGGCGAGCGGCATGACGTCGCCGTCGACGACGCCCCGCCAGCCGTCGCGGAAGCCGACGAACTCCTGCTTGTGGATGGTCGTTCCCTTGAGCACCGCCCCGCGGATCACCGCGTTGAGTCCGGGGCAGTCTCCGCCTGAGGTGAGGATTCCGATGCGCACACGTCCATCATGGGGCACGCGTCCGCGAGACTGGGTGGATGGACACCGCGCCGGATGGGCCCCGGCACCCCGGATCGGCCCCGCCGGTCGCCGCGGACGCCCTCGACGGCCTCGCGCGCAGGGCCCTCGGCCTCGTCCGGGACGGTCGCCGCGCGGTGCTCGGCATCGCGGGCAGCCCGGGCGCCGGGAAGACGACGCTCGCGCGGGCGCTGGTCGCGCGCGTCGACGCGGTCGCCGGCGCGGGCACGGCGGCGAGCGTGCCCATGGACGGCTTCCACCTCGCCAACGCGACGCTCGACCGCCGGGGACTGCGGGACCGCAAGGGCGCGGTCGACACCTTCGACGGATGGGGCGTCCTCGCCCTCGTGCGGCGCCTCCGCGTCGAGGCGGACCACGCGGTGTACGCGCCGTCGTTCGACCGGGCCGTCGACGAGGGCGTCACCGGCGCGATCGCGGTGGAGCCCGGCACGCGCCTCGTCGTCCTCGAGGGCAACTACCTCCTGGTGGACGAGGAGCCCTGGACCCTCGTCGCCGCGGAGCTCGACGAGTCCTGGTACTGCGCGACCCCGGACGCGGAGCGCGAGGCGCGCCTCGTCGAGCGGCACACGGCGGGCGGGCGGACGCCGGCCGCGGCCGAAGCCTGGGCTCGGGAGGTCGACGGCGCGAACGCCCGCCTGATCGAGGGCACCCGGCGCCGCGCCGACCTGGTGGTGGACGGCACGGCCGCCGGTGTCCGCGGCGCCGTGGACCACGACGCCGCGGGCGGCTGACGGCGGATCAGAGCTCGACGGTGCCGTGCTCCCCGACGTCCTTCGGGCGCTCGCCCGTGACGACGGCCTTCGCGTACTTGATGAGCGCGACGGGCTTCGGGGTGTCCTGGTACCAGTACTCGGCGGCGTCGGCGTGCACGCGCACGAGCGCCACGCTCGGATCCTCCTTGCCCCCCTCGAACCACGCCTCGGCGCCCGCGGACCACAGCTCGTCGATGCGCCCGCGATCGCGGGTGACCTCGGCCGTGCCGGCGATCGACAGGAAGCCGTCGCCGGTCTGCAGGGACACGTTGACCTGGTCGTTCGCCCGGATCTCGGTGGTCTTGTCGCTGGGGTCCTTCGTGAAGAACCAGAGGTCCCCGTCGAAGTCGCGCTCCTGGCTGGCGAGCGGGCGGCTCACGAGCTGCCCGTGGGCGTTGACGGTGGTGAGGAGCGCGATGCGCGCCCCCTTGATGAGCTCGGCGACGCGCTCGCGGTCGGCCTGGTCGTCCTGGATGTCGGTCATGGGGCCGACGCTACGCGTGCCGCCTCCCGCGGAGGAGGGTCGGCGGCCGTGCGTACCCTGAGGGGATGGACGGAGGCGGCATGGGGACGACCCCTCCCGACGCGCGGACGGCCTACGTCCCGGCCCGCGAGGTCGACCTCCGGCTCGTGCTGCGGCCCCTGTTCCGGGGAGTGGTGGATCCGACCTGCCGCTGGGACCCGGCACCGCCCGGATCCCGCCGCGTCGGCGTCTGGCGCACCGCGCGCACGCCCCTCGGGCCCGCGTCGCTGCGACTCGACCCGCGTGCGGACGGCGGCGTCGACGCGCGCGCGTGGGGGCCCGGGGCCGAGTGGGCCGTCGAGGGCGTGCCCGAGCTCCTCGGCGAGGGCGACGACTGGTCCGACCTCGACGTCTCGGCGCACCCGCTCCTCCGCGACGCGCACCGGCGCCTCCCGGCGCTGCGGCTGATGCGCACGAACCACGTGTTCGAGGCGATGGCGTCCGCGGTGCTGGAGCAGAAGGTGACGGGACTCGAGGCGCGACGGGCGTGGCGGCAGCTGATCCTCGCGCACGGCGAGCCCGCGCCCGGGCCCGTCCCCGGCGGGATGCGCGTGCTGCCGTCGCCCGAGCGCTGGCGGCTCATCCCGTCGTGGGAGTGGCACCGCGCCGGCGTCGACCCGAAGCGGTCGCGCACCCTCATCGCCGTCGCGACCAGCGCCGCGGGCCTCGAGCGCACCCTGGCGCTCGGCCGGGGGAGCGAGGACATCACGCGTCGGCTGCGCTCCGTCCCGGGCGTCGGCATCTGGACGGCGGCCGAGACGACGCAGCGGTCGCACGGCGATCCGGACTCGGTGAGCGTCGGCGACTACCACGTGCACGACACGGTGGGGTGGGCGCTCGCCGGCCACCCGGTCGACGACGACGGGATGCTCGAGCTCCTCGAGCCGTGGCGCGGTCAGCGCCAGCGCGTGATGCGCCTCATCGAGGCGAGCGGGTTCCGGAAGCCGCGCTTCGGGCCCCGCATGACGGTGCAGGACCACCGCGGGCACTGAGCCTCCGATCCGCGCCGAGCCGCGGAGCGCGCTGCGGAGCGGACGGCGGCGCGCCGGGCGGTCCGTCCGGCGCCCACCGGGTCAGCTGTCGGCGGCGATGCCCTCGGGGAGCTGCGCGCCGGCACCCGCCAGCGCGTCCACCAGGTCCTGGCCCGCGACGGTGGGGACGACGTCGCCCTGGATGCGCAGGGTCGGCGTGCCCGTGACGCCCGCCGCGCTCGCGTCGGACGTGTTCCCCGTGATCCACGAGGAGTACCGCCCCTCGGCCACGCACGTGCGCGTCGACTCCGAGGAGACGTCGAGCGTGGTGAGCCAGGTGACGAAGTCGGCGTGGGTCCACGAGTCGGTCACGGTGGAGTGGTTGTCGAAGAGGGCCGAGTGCACGGCCGGCCACTTGTCGGGCTCCTCCGCGAGGACGCAGGCCGCCGCGCTGCCCGCGACCTGCCCGTACTTCGTGACGATCTGGATGGGGTGGTAGACGACGCGCACCTGACCCGTGGCCGCGAGCCGGTCGAGCAGCGGGCCGCTCTCGGACTCGTACTGGGCGCAGTGGGGGCACGAGTAGTCCTCGAAGACGTCGAGCGTGACGGGCGCGTCGGCCGCGCCGACGCTCACGCCGGTGGCCTCGGAGGCGACCCGCACCTCGTCGCCCGTCGACAGCGGCGCGGTCGCGTCGGCGACGGGGCCCGCGGCGCTCGCCGCCTGCGACTGGCCGAGGAGGTAGACGCCGCCGGCGATGGCCGCGATGACGACGACGAGTCCGCCCGCGACCGAGAATTGGGTGATGAGCCGGCGGCGCTTGCGGCGACGGTCGTCGAACGCCCTCTCGATGCGTGCCTTCTCGCGGATCGCGCGGATCTTCTCGTTCTCATGCCGGGCCATGCGCCCGATCCTAGGGAGCGGCGTGCCGCCGGCCCTGGGAGGCGCCACAGCGCCCGGTGCGGATAGGCTCGACGGGTGCCCGAAGACGCGTCGTACGCCCCCCGCAACCCCACCGGACAGCAGCACGAGCTCATCGCGGAGGTGGACGGCCGCTCCCAGCGCATGGTGATCGCGGAGGTCGGCGCCGCGCTGCGCGTGCTCCAGGTCGACGGCACGGACCTCGTGCAGTCCTACCCCGAGACGGAGCAGCCGCCGTTCTGCAGCGGCATCGTGCTCGCGCCGTGGCCCAACCGGATCCGCGACGGCATCTGGGAGCAGGACGGCGTGACGCACCAGCTCGACATCACCGAGGTCGACCGGGAGAACGCGATCCACGGGCTCCTGGAGCACGCCCCCTACCGCCTGGTGGAGCGCGACGACGTGTCCGTCACGCTGTCGGCGGACGTCCACCCGCAGCGCGGCTACCCCTTCGCCCTCGAGACGACCGTGCGGTACGAGCTCACCGGGCAGGGCGTGCGCGTCACCCACGGGATCCGGAACGTCGGCTCCGAGGACGCCCCTGTCGCCGTCGGCACGCACCCCTTCCTCCGCGTCGGCGACGTGCCCACCGAGGACCTCGAGGTCGTCATCGACGCGCCCACCCACATCGAGGTGGACCCGGTCCGCCTCAACCCCACGGGCGTCCAGGCCCCGGTCGAGGGCACCCGCTACGACCTCCGCGGCGGGGTCCGCGTGCGCGACGCGAAGCTCGACGACGCCTGGGCCGATGCCCGCGTGGTCGACGGGGTGACGCGCCACGGCGTGCAGGCGCCCGACGGCCGCCGCACCGAGATCTGGGCCGACGGGGAGTTCACCTACTGGCAGGTCTTCGTGACGCCGTGGTATCCCGCGGCCGACGGGCACGTCTGGGCGGTCGCGGTGGAGCCGATGACGGCACCCGCCGATGCGTTCAACTCCGGCGACGGCCTCATCACGCTGGAGCCCGGGTCCGAGTGGTCGGGCACCTGGGGCATCGACCTCCACGACTGATCCCGGCCGGGGGCGGCCGCCGGTCCCTCGGAGGCCGCGGTCGACCTGGATGCCGGCTGGGAGCCGTGGTCGCAATCCGAATCGCCCGGCGGCGGCCGGGGCGATCGTCCTAGCGTCGACGGCATGACCGACACCGACGCGACCACCGCTCCCCTCGACAGCATCACCGGCGTGCACCACGTGCGCATCTCCGTCTCCGACCTCGCCCGCTCGCGCGCCTTCTACGAGGGCGTGCTGGGCCTCACCCCCGCCATCGTCAGCGAGGGCGACCCGAGCGACCCGGCCGTCCTCCAGGATCCGTCCGTCTTCTTCGGCGGCGTCATCTACGGCGTCGGCGACCAGCTCCTCGGCCTCCGTCCCGTGCAGGGCGACGGCGGCGCGTTCGACCCCGCCGTCCGCGGCCTCGACCACGTGAGCCTCGCGGTCCCGTCGCGGGACGAGCTCGTGAAGGCGGCCGCGCTCTTCGCCGAGCGGGGCATCGCCCACGGCGAGGTGACCGACATCTCCGGCATGTCGATCCTCTCGGTGCAGGACCCGGACGACATCAACGTCGAGCTCGTCTTCGCGGGCTGATCCGGCGCGGGGCGGCGGCTCGCGCCGCCGACCCCGCACCCCGCCGTCCCCTCGACTGCGTAGCATCGGACGGGTGCGCGGGTCGCTACGCAGGACACGGTCGAGGAGGACGCGATGACGACGACGGATCCCCTGGCGCTCGAGAGCCAGGTCTGCTTCCAGGCGGTCGTGGCCGCCCGCACGGTGGTGGCCGTGTACCGGCCGATCCTCGAGCCGCTCGGGCTCACGCATCCGCAGTACCTCGTCATGCTCGCGCTCTGGGAGCGCGACGCGCGCTCCATCTCGGACCTCGGGTCCACCCTGCAGCTCGAGCCCGCGACGCTCACCCCGCTGCTGAAGCGGCTCCAGGCCGCCGGGTTCGTCGACCGGGCGCGCAGCACCGTCGACGAGCGCGTCGTGGTGGTGTCCCTCACCGCCCGCGGGCAGGAGCTCCGCGAGCGGGCGCTCGACGTACCCGCCCAGGCGGCGGCGCGCACCGGCCTGACCGTCGCCGAGCTGGAGGCGCTGCGCGACGCGCTCGACGACGTGGTCGGCCGGCTCACGGGTGCGCTGGCGGACGACCGCGCCGCCTGACCGGGCCGGCTGACCGGGCCTCCCGGGCCCGTCGTCTACACTGCGGGCGATGCCTGCCCCGTCCCCGATCGCCCCGCGCGTCCAGCGCGTGATCCGAGGGCTCGCCGCATCCACCACCGCCACCTTCGTGGCCGCCCTCTTCCACGAGGCAGGCGGGGGAGCCGCCCCCTCCTGGGGCGTCGTCGCCTTCGGGCTCGCCCTCGCGTCGCTCGCGGCCATCGCGCTCGCGGGCGCGCGCCCCGCGCTGTGGCGGCTCGTCACCGCGGTCGGCATCAGCCAGCTGCTCTTCCACGGGCTCTTCACGGCGGCGGGGGACGGCTCCGGGGCCGTGACGGGGGATGCGCACGCGGGCATGGGCCACGGGGCGGCGCCGATCGGGGTGGCGGGGATCGCCGGGAGCTCCGGCGGCTCCGCGGTGCCCGGTCCTGCGGTGCCGCTCGACGTCGGCATGCTCCTCTCGCACGGCGCCGCCCTCGTCGTCACGGTCCTCGCCCTCCGGCACGGCGAGGCCGCCCTCCGCGCGCTCGTCGCGGCCGCGGGCCTCCGCGTCGTGCGGACCCTCGCGATCCCGTTCCTCCGGCCCGAGGGGCGGCGCCCTGCCGCGCTCACCCGCGTCCGTCGGGCGCCCCGCCCGCTGCGCGACCTCTGCGCCCGGCTCGGGAGCCTGCGCCACCGCGGCCCGCCGCGCGCCCTCCCCGCCGCCTGACCCGACGGCTGGCTCGTCCGCGTGCCCCGACGGCGCGACCCGCACCCGTGGGTCCCGGGCGCCGTCGATGCCGGCCGCGCCCGACGCGCCCGTCGTCGGCGCCGCGACGACGATGCCCGCGCATCGCCCGCTCCCTCTCCCTCACCCCGGACGCCGGCACCGCCGCGTCCGCACCCGGGGCCGCCTCCGCGGCCCGGAACAGGACATCCGCATGAGCTCCACCTCCTCCACCTCCTCCTCCCGCCGCCGTCGCGCGGCCCGCTCGGCCGCCGCGCTCGTCGGCGGCGTCGCGCTCGCCGTCGCCGCGCCGCTCGCGGCCTCCGCGCACGTCCGCGTCTCGCCCGACCAGGCGTCCGCCGGCGGCTACAGCACGCTGACCTTCACGGTCCCGACCGAGTCGGCGACGGCCACCACGACGCGGGTCACCGTGGACCTCCCGCAGGACACCCCGTTCTCGAGCCTGTCCACCGAGCCGGTGCCCGGATGGACGGCCCAGGTCACGACGGAGGCGCTCGACGCGCCCGTGCAGACGGACGACGCGACCATCACCGACGCGCCGATCGAGGTCACGTGGACCGCCGATGACGGCGTGGGCCTCGCGGCCGGCGAGTTCCAGCGCTTCACCGTCTCGGTGGGACCCGTCCCCGAGACCGGCAGCATCGTGCTCCCGGCCCACCAGGGCTACTCCGACGGATCCGTCGTGGACTGGGACGAGACGACCCCGGCGTCCGGCGCGGAGCCGGAGCACCCCGCGCCCGTCCTCTACGTGGACGACGCGCCGCCCGCCGACGCCATGAGCGCCATGACGACGACGCCCGCGCCGGACGCGACCGTCGTCGCGGCCTCGGACCCCAGCGCCACGACCAGCGCGGTCGCGGTGGGCCTCGGCGTGGGCGGGCTCGCCCTCGGGGCCGTCGCCGTCGTGGTGGCCGTGTTCGCGCTCACGCGCGTGCGCCGCGAGAACGGCGACCGCGCGTGACGTCCGGGGACCGGACCTCACGGCGTCCTCGCCCCGCGCCCGCGCCCGCGCCCGCCGCGCCCCGGCACGGCGCGCTC
>NZ_JBWKXC010000010.1:0-113403 GCF_059422605.1 Clavibacter sp. GW821-FHT01D01 | reverse complement strand
CCCCCCCCCCCCCCCCCCCCCCCCCCCCCCCCCCCCCCCCCCCCCCCCCCCCCCCCCCCCCCCCCCCCCCCCCGCCCATGACCCTGGAGGTCCCATGACGACCCTCGCCGCCGCCGACGCCGGCCCGACGACACGACCGCCGAGACGGCGCCGCTCCGCGTACAGGATGAGGAACACGCTCATCGGCTGGACCTTCATCCTGCCCAACTTCCTCGGCTTCGCGGCGCTCACGCTCGTGCCGGTGATCACCCTCTTCTACATGTCGCTGACGAACTGGAACGTGTTCGGGCAGGCGAAGTGGATCGGCCTCGCGAACTTCGAGCGGCTGCTCGGCGACGGCAGCTTCCGCATCGCGCTGCTGAACACGCTGTACTACGCGGCGCTGCACATCCCGCTGACGCTGGTGGTGTCGCTCGGGCTCGCGCTCCTGCTCAACAACAAGCTGCGCGGCGTCGCCTTCTTCCGCACGGCCGCCTTCTTCCCGTACATCACCTCGATCGTCGCCATCGCCGTGGTCTGGAACCTGCTCTTCAGCCCCGAGTACGGCCCCATCAACCAGATGCTCGGCGCGATCGGCATCGCCGACCCGCCCGGTTGGCTCACCTCGTCCGAATGGGCCATGCCCTCCGTCGTCATCATCAGCACCTGGCGGGACATGGGGTACTACATGATCCTGTTCCTCGCGGGCCTGCAGACGGTGCCGCGGGAGCTCCACGAGGCCGCCCGCGTGGACGGCGCGAGCGTCTGGCAGCGCTTCGTCAACGTCACCATCCCGTGCCTGCGGCCGACGACCTTCTTCGTCACCGTGATGCTCACGATCAACTCGTTCAAGATCTTCGACCTGATCCTCGTGATGACCCAGGGCGGGCCCGGCCAGGCGACCCTCGTGCTGTCCCAGTTCATCTACCAGAAGGGCTTCCAGGAGAACCAGTTCGGGTACGCCTCGGCCGTCTCGGTCGTGCTGTTCCTGCTCTGCATCTCCGTGACGCTCGCGCAGTTCTTCCTGAACAAGAGGAGCGAATCCCGATGACCGGAATCCTGGCCCCCGAGGGCGCGCCCGCGCCCGCGCTCGTGCGCGTCGACGAGCCCCTGCCCCCGCGCCGGACGCCCGCAGGGCGCTCCCGCCCCCGCGCCGTCGGCCGCGCGCTCGGCTACGTCGTCATGGGCGTCGCCGCGGCCGCCCTGCTGCTGCCCTTCTTCTGGATGATCATGAGCTCGCTGAAGACGCCGAACGAGGTCTTCTCCGTGCCGGTGAAGTGGTTCCCGGAGACCTGGGTCTGGTCGAACTACGTCGACATCTGGGCGCAGTCCGGGATGATGACGTGGATCCGCAACACCATGCTGCTGGCGGTGGTCGTCACCTTCCTCCAGGTGCTGACCGGCTCCTTCGCCGCCTACGGCTTCTCCCGCATCCGGTTCCCCGGCCGGGACGTGCTGTTCCTCGTCTACATCGGGACCATCGCGGTGCCGTGGCAGTCGTACATGATCCCGCAGTTCATCCTGCTGTCCAACGCGAAGGTGTCGAACACCCTCTGGGCGATCATCCTCATCCAGGCGTTCGGCGCCTTCGGCGTGTTCCTCATGAAGCAGTTCTACGAGACCATCCCCGAGGAGCTGTCGGAGGCTGCCCGTCTCGACGGGCTGAGCGAGTACGGGATATGGGCGCGCATCATGGTGCCGCTGTCGATCCCCGCCATCGCGAGCCTCACGCTGCTCACGTTCGTCGGCACGTGGAACGACTACCTCGGGCCGCTGATCTACCTCCGCGACCCCAGCCTCTGGACCATCCAGCTGGGCCTCCAGAGCTTCGTCACCAGCCTCTACGACGCGAACTACGCGCTCCTGTTCGCGGGGCTCGTCATCTCCGTCGTGCCCATCGCCGTCGTGTTCCTGCTCGGGCAGAAGTACTTCGTCGAGGGCATCGCCACCAGCGGATTGAAGGGCTGAGATGCGCCGGATCCCGCACGGCCTCTACGCCTCGCTGTTCGGCGTGGTCCACCTCATCCTCACGACGAACGTGCTGCTCGTCGTCGGCTGCCTCCCGCTCGTGGCGATCCTCATCACGACCGACCCCGTCGGCTCGTGGCCGCTGATCGCCGTCGCGCTCCCCCTGTGCGCGCCGGCGGTCCGCGGGGCCTTCGCGGTCTTCGCCGAGCAGCGCCGCGGCGGATCCGCGATCCTCCGCACCTTCTGGCGCGCCTGGCGCTCCGGCTGGGGCCGCACGACGGTCGCCGCCGCCATCGCGACCGCCGTCGTGGCCGTGGCGCTCGCCGACCTGCGCTTCCTCGCGCCGACGCAGATCGGGGTCGCCGTGATCCCGCTGCTGGCCGTCGTCGTGCTCCTGGTCGCCGGCACGCTGCCGGTGGTGCTCGTCGCGCTCGTCGACGCGCCCGGGACCCGCCTGGCGGCGGCGTGCCGCACGGCCGCCTACCTCGCGGTCCGGCGCTGGCACCTGACCCTGGCGTCCCTCGTCGTGCTCGTCGTCCAGGCCGGCCTCTTCACGCTGTCCCCGGCGCTCGCCCTGGGGGTCTCCGCCGCACCGGCGCTGTACCTCGTCTGGTCGAACGCCCGCTACACCCTCCTGCCCGCACTCCCCGCCGACCACCCGGTCGCCGCATGAACCCCGACGAAGGGCTCCCCGTCATGACATCCACCCACCCGCCCTCCGGCACGACGACGAGCGTCGACCGCGCCCTCGGCGACGCCGTCGAGGTCGTGCGCCACGGCATCCGCGCCTTCGGCGCCGCCTACCCGGACGACACCACGGTCGACGGCCGCTACCCGCTGCGACCCGCGGTGCCCGGCTTCGCCGAGGGGGCGAACCGGGGCTGGACCACGAGCTTCTGGCCCGGCATGCAGTGGATCGCGTGGGAGCTCACGGGCGACGACGCGTTCCGCGCGGCCGCCCTCGGCCACCTCGCCGACTTCGCCCGGCGCCTGGACGAGGGCG
The DNA here is from genome assembly GCF_059422605.1 of Clavibacter sp. GW821-FHT01D01. Classification (NCBI taxonomy): domain Bacteria; kingdom Bacillati; phylum Actinomycetota; class Actinomycetes; order Micrococcales; family Microbacteriaceae; genus Clavibacter; species Clavibacter sp. GW821-FHT01D01. Next base: position 110,453 of record NZ_JBWKXC010000010.1, on the reverse strand, counting down.
ACGACCTCGACACGCACGACCTCGGGTTCCTCTACACGCTCTCGGCGGTCGCTCCCGCCCGCCTCCTCGGCGACGAGCGGGCGCGCACGACCGCGCTGCGGGCCGCGGACGTCCTGATGACGCGCTTCCTCGACACGGCCGGCATCCTCCAGGCGTGGGGCGACCTGCGGGATCCCCGGCAGCGCGGCCGCACCATCATCGACTCGCTGATGAACATGCCCCTGCTGACCTGGGCGGCCGAGCAGACCGGCGACGAGCGGAAGTCCACCGCCGTCGCCCGGCACGTGGAGCAGCTGCGCCGCCACATCGTGCGCCCGGACGCGTCGACGTTCCACACCTTCTACTGGGACGCCGAGACGGGCACTCCCCTCCGGGGCGCCACCGAGCAGGGCGCGTTCGACGACTCGTGCTGGGCGCGGGGCCAGGCGTGGGGCGTATACGGCTTCGCGCTGAGCTACCGGGTGTCGGCGGATCCCGCCCAGCTGGAGGCGTCGCGCGCCTGCGCCGGGTACTTCCTCGCGCACCTGCCCGACGACCTCGTGCCCTACTGGGACCTCGTCTACACCGACGGCGCCGACGCTCCCCGCGACAGCTCCGCGGGCGCGATCGCGGTCTGCGGGCTGCTCGAGCTCGCGGCCGTCGAGACCGACGAGGCACGGGCCGAGCACTGGCGCGACTCGGCGCTCGCGCTGCTGGACGCGCTCATCGCGCGGTGCACCCCGGCGACGCCGGACGCGGCCGACACCGTGCTCCTCCACGGCGTCTACGACCTGCCCAAGGGCGTCGGCGTCGACGAGGGCACCCTCTGGGGCGACTACTTCTTCCTCGAGGCGCTCGCCCGCGCCTCCCGTCCGGGATGGCGGCCCTACTGGTGAGGCTCCTCCGGCACTCCTCGCCCGACGGCGACCGCACCGCGGTCGTCGTCCCCCGGCCCGACGACGACCGCGCGCTCGACCTCGGCGCCGTCCCCGTCGCCCGGGTCCTCGCCGACGACGCGCTCCTCGCGGACGCCCGCCGCCGCCTCGCCGCGGCGGAGGACGGATCCGGGGCGGACGCCGCGGCGCTGCCCCGGGTCGCGGACCTCCGCCTGCTGCCCCCGGTGACGCCCGGCAAGATCCTCTGCATCGGGTACAACTACCGCGGCCACGTGCCGCCGGGGGATCCGGAGCGGCCCGTCCCCGAGGTCCCGGACGTCTTCGTCAAGACCCCGAACACGCTGGCCGCGCCCGGCGACCCCGTCACGATCCCCGCGGGGGCCGACGACGTCGACTACGAGGGGGAGATCGCCCTCGTCATCGGCCGCGGCGGCCGCGACATCCCGCTCGCGGACGCGGCCGCCCACATCGGCGGGTACACGCTCATGGACGACGTGTCCGAGCGCACCTGGCAGGGCCGGTCGAGCCAATGGACCCTCGGCAAGTGCGCCGACGGCTTCGCGCCGCTCGGACCGTGGCTCGTCACGCCCGACGACGTGCCCGACCCGCACGGCCTGCGCCTCGAGGTCGAGCGCGACGGCCGCGTGACCGTGTCGCAGGGCACGGCCGACCTCGTCTTCCCGATGTCCGCGCTCGTGCACCACCTCAGCCAGGGCATGACCCTCGAGCCCGGCGACGTGATCTCCACGGGCAGCCCCCAGAAGCTTCCCGACGCGCTCGCCGCCCACCGCCCCCTCGCCGACGGGGACGCCGTCACCGTGCGCGTCGACGGCCTGGGATCCCTCACCACCACCTTCCGGAAGGCCCCCCGATGATCCTCGACCGCTTCCGACTCGACGGCCGCGTGGCCGCCGTCACCGGCACCAGCCGCGGCATCGGCCGCGGCGCCGCGCTCGCGCTCGCCGAGGCGGGCGCGGACATCGCCCTGATCGACCGCGGCGACGCCGCCGAGACCGCCGAGCTCGTCCGGGCACTCGGCCGCCGGGCCCACCTCATCCGCCGCGACCTGGCCACGGCCACGCCGGAGGAGCTCCGCTCGGCCGTCGACGAGGTCGTCGCGGAGCTCGGGCGGATCGACGTGCTGGTGAACAACGCCGGGACCATCCGCCGCGCCCCCGCGGCCGAGCACAGCGCCGCCGACTGGGACGAGGTGCTGCGGGTGAACCTCGACAGCGTCTTCCACCTCACACAGGCGGCCGGGCGGATCATGCTCGCCCAGGGATCCGGCCGCATCATCACCGTCGCCTCGATGCTGTCGTTCCAGGGCGGCATCACCGTGCCCGGCTACACGGCCTCCAAGCACGCCGTCGCCGGGCTCACCAAGGCGTTCGCCAACGAGTGGGCGTCGTCCGGCGTGACGGTGAACGCCATCGCGCCCGGCTACCTCGCGACGGACAACACGGCCGCCCTGCGCGCCGACGCCGAGCGGGAGGCGTCCATCGTCGCCCGCATCCCCGCCGGCCGCTGGGGCGAGCCCGCGGACCTCCAGGGCGCCTTCGTCTTCCTCGCCTCCGACGCGTCGGCCTACGTCACGGGGACCGTCCTCCCCGTCGACGGCGGTTGGCTCGTCCGCTGACCCCGACCCTGCCCGACCACCGACCTCGACCCCGAACGCCCGACAGGAGCACCGACATGGAACAGCGCTACGCCAAGGACCCCACGCAGGTCCCCGGCATGACCACGGCCGACCTCCGGGAGGCCTTCCTCGTCCCCGACGTCTTCGTCGAGGGCGAGATCCGCCTCGTGTACACGCACCACGACCGCATCGTCCTCGGCGGCGCCGTCCCCGCGGGCGGCCGCCTCGAGCTGACGGGCTACCCGGAGATCCGGAGCGCGACCTTCCTCGAGCACCGCGAGCTCGGCATCGTGAACGTGGGCGGCATCGGGACGGTGACCGCGGACGGCGAGACCCACACGCTCGTCGCCGGCGCGTGCCTCTACCTCGGCCGGGGCGTCGAGGACATCGCGTTCGCGGACGCGGACGCGGACGGCGACGCGGACGCCGAGGGCGCCCGGTTCTACCTCTTCTCCGCGCCGGCGCACACCGCGTACCCCACGGTGCTCGTCTCGCCCGGCGAGGGCACCGTCCGGGAGCTGGGCGAGCAGGCCACCAGCAACCGGCGGACCCTCAACCAGTACATCCACGAGGGCGGGGTGCGCAGCTGCCAGATCGTCATGGGCGTCACCAGCCTGCACGAGGGCTCGATGTGGAACACCATGCCGGCGCACACGCACGACCGCCGCACCGAGTGCTACCTCTACTTCGACCTGCCGGAGGACGCGCGCGTGATCCACCTCCTCGGCGAGCGCCAGGAGACGCGGCACCTGGTCGTCGCGGACCGTCAGGCGGTCATCTCGCCGAGCTGGTCGCTGCACTCCGGCGTCGGCACCGCGGCGTACTCGTTCGTGTGGGCGATGGCCGGCGAGAACCAGGCCTTCGACGACATGGACCCGGCCCCGGTCGCCGACCTGGCATGACCGCGGCGGGGGCGCTCCTCGCCATGGGCGAGACGATGGCCGTGCTGTACCCGGCTGCGGGGTCCGTGACGGACGCCGCGGAGTTCCACGTGGACGCCGGCGGCGCCGAGTCGAACGTGCTCGCGCACGCGGCCGCGCTCGGGGTGCCGGCACGGTGGCACAGCCGGCTGGGGGACGACGCGCTCGGCGCGCGCGTCCTCCGCCAGCTCGCCGCGCGCGGGATCGACGTGTCGAGCGTGGTCGTCGACCCGCGGCACCCCACCGGGCTCTACGTGAAGGACCCGGGGCGCGGCGTCGTCTACCACCGCCGGGGCTCCGCCGCGTCCCGCCTCGACGAGGCCGACGCCGACGCGGCGCCCTTCGACGGGGTGGCGCACCTGCACCTGACCGGGATCACCGCCGCGCTCTCCCCGGAGGCCGCCCGCTTCCTGCGCCGGTCCGTCGCCCGGGCGCGCGAGCGGGGGATCCCCGTGAGCCTCGACGTCAACCACCGGCCGGCGCTCTGGAGCGCGGGCGAGGCCGCCCCCGTGCTCGCCGACATGGCCCGCCTCGCGGACGTGGTGCTCGTCGGCCGCGACGAGGCCGAGGGGCTCTGGGGCACGCGCACCGCGGAGGACGTGCGGGCCGCGTTCCCCGACGTCGCCGAGCTCGTCGTCAAGGACGCCGAGATCGGCTGCACCGCGTTCGCGGGCACCCGCACGGCCTTCGCGGCGTCGCACGAGGTGGTCGTGCGCGACGCCGTGGGCGCCGGCGACGCGTTCGCGGGCGGCTACCTGGTCGCCCGCATGCAGGGCGCCGACCTCGCCGTCCGCCTGCGGCGCGGGCACGACCGCGCCGCGCTCACCCTCGCCCACGCGGGCGACTCCATCGACGAGAGGACACCGGCACCATGACCGCATCACCCACCCGCACCGCGTCCGACAGGGAGGCCGCGTCGCCGTTCGACGCCGTGTTCGCCGGGGCGCCGCTGATGGCCATCCTCCGCGGGATGGGCGTGGAGCGCTCGATCGCGCTCGCCACGACCGCGTGGGACCTCGGCATCGACTCCGTCGAGGTGCCGCTGCAGACGCCGGAGGACGAGGTCGCCCTCCGCGAGGTCGCCCGCCTCGGCGCCGCGCGCGGCAAGACCGTCGGGGCGGGCACGATCCTGCGCGTCGACCAGGTCGCGCGCGCCCGGGCCGCGGGCGCGGGATACCTCGTGTCCCCGGGGCTGGACCCGCGCGTCGTGGCCGCCGCCGCCGACGAGGGGCTGCCGTTCCTGCCGGGCGTCGCGACGCCCTCCGAGGTGCAGCTCGGCGTCGCGCTCGGGCTCACCTGGATGAAGGCGTTCCCCGCGACCTGGCTCGGATCCGCCTGGTTCCGCCACATGCGCGGTCCCTTCCCCGGGGTCCGCTTCGTCGCTACCGGCGGGCTCGACGCGCGGAACCTCCCCGAGTACCTCGACGCCGGCGTCCGCGTCGCCGCGGTCGGCTCGGCCCTCGAGGACCCGGCCCAGCTCGACCTGATGGGGGAGCTGCTGGCGCGGACCCGGGCGGGCTGACGCGCCGGGTCCCGGCGGGCTGACGCGCCGGACAGGCCGGGCTGACGCGCCGGACTAGGCCGGGCAGGCGCGGAGGGCCCGGTCCGCCGCATCGCGCTCGGCGGCGTCGATGCCGAGGTCGTACGCCGCGAGGACCGCGACGAACCGCTCCACGTGCGCGCACGCCCGCGCGGGGTCGGCGGGCAGCCACTCCGCCGGCCCGGAGTCGCTCTTCGCCTGGTTCGTCGCCTCGGTGGCGGCGAGGAGGTTCCGGGGATCGTTGGCGAAGCGCAGGCGCTGGTCGTCCGTCCACGACTCCGCGCCGTACCGCCAGGCCCAGGCCAGCGCGACGACGTGGTCGATCTGCACGAGGCGCGAGGACTCCGGGCCCGAGGCGAAGGCGACCGGGGTGCCGTCGTAGGGGTCCACCAGCTGCCCGGCCGTGACCTTGCAGCCGCCCGTGCCCGGCCGGAGGACGGGATCGGCGAGGTCGCGGCCGAGGATGTCGTTGCGGGTGTCGCAGCCGTCGCGGTCGACGTCGTACCAGGTCTCGCCGAAGAGGTCCCGGTCGTAGCGGACGGCGGCCCGGTCGTCGTCCTCGCGGAGGGTCGCGAGGACCTCGCGCGCCGCCGAGCCGGGGGCGGGATCGGGCGCGGCGGACGCCGGCGGCGCGGTCGTGCGCGCGGGCGCGGTCGGGACGGTCGTGCGCGTCGACGGCTCCGCCGCGGGTGCCGCGGGCGCCGCCGCGTCGTCGGGACCGCCCGCGCCGCCGACGACCGCGGACGCGACCACCGCGACGACGGAGGCCGCGACGATCACGGCGGCCGCCGCGAGCGCGAGCCGACGCCGGGCGCGGGACGGCGCGACCGGTGTGCCCGGCGCACCCGGCGCACGCGGTGCACGCGGTGCCGGTCTGGGCGCACCCGCCGGCCCGCCCGCGCGCGGCGGCGGCCCGGGCGGCGGGACCGGGATCCCGCGGGGCCGCGGAGGCGGGGGCGGCGGCGCGCTCACCCGCTCAGACGCCCGTGTCCGGGGCGTCCGTCGCGAGCGGCGCGGTCGGCGCCGGACGGCGACGGCCGTCCGCCTCCCACAGCCGGATGGCGGCCTTCGGCACCGGTCCGACGACGTCGACGCGCCAGGCGAGGTCCACGGCGGCGCCGGTGGCGGCCGTGACGGGGACGACGTGCAGGTCGGCGTCGCGGGATCCGGAGACGCGGTCGCGCAGGCGCTCCGGGATCACGAGGAACGAGGTCACCCGCTCGTGATGGCGCTCCGGCAGCCGCAGGTCCGTCAGGGACGACACGCTGAGCGGCGTCATCGGGTCGGACGCGCGCGACAGCGACGTCAGCAGGAAGTCGTCCCACGGCACGTCCTCGCCGGTCGTGCGGCCGTGGTCGCCGGACCGGCGGAGCACGTCGAGCGGGTTGGATCCCACGGGCCGCACCTTCGGCCGCCCGGTCTCCTGCTCCTCGCGCTGCGACGCCCGCACGAGGTCCACCAGCCGCGGGGTCGCGACGCGGGTGAGGAGGGCCTCGTCGTCGAGCGCGCGCAGCAGCATCTGCCGCGTGTGGTTCGACGCGTGCGGCAGGTCCTCGTCGAGGGCCCGGAGGCTGAAGCCCTGGCGGGCCCCGTTGTCGGCCGCCATCTCCTGCACGAGCGCCTCGAACGCGTCGTGCCGCCAGCCCTTGCGCAGCAGGTGCCCGGCCATCGAGCTGCGCATGCGGAGCGTGGAGGCGCTCTCGCCGTCGTCGATGGTGGCGATCTGCGTGGCGAACGGCATGGCGCCCCGGGCGACGTCGAAGTGGTCGCGCTCGCTCCAGGCGGCGGGCACGTGCCAGGGCCGGTGGATGGCCGTGGACAGGAGCGTCACCCACTCGACCGCCTGCTTGTGCAGGGAGCGCAGCCGAGCCCCCTCCTCGCGGGCGCGCCGGGCGCGGGCGCCGAGCTGCCGCAGCTTCGCGCGCTCGACGTCGATGCGCCGCTCGAACGCCGACCAGCCCGCGTGGTAGCGCACGAGCGCCCCGAGCACGACCGCGACGACGACGGCGAGGAGCGCGGCGAGCGCCCACAGCACGATGCGCTGCCACGTGCCGTACTGCGCGTCCGGATCCCGCTCGGCCGCGTCCGCGAGCCCGCGGAGGATCCCGAGTCCCAGGGCGCCGAGCACCGCGGCGACGATCACCGTGATGAGCACGGTGCGGTGGAACGTGCGGCGGAGGCGGAGGAGCGTCCCCGGCTCGAAGGGCGCGACGGCGCCGATCTCGCGGACGAGCCGGGCGACGAGCAGGTCGGCGCTGCGGCGCTCGTCGGCGAGGCGCCCGAGGAGGCGCCAGACGAACGAGTGGCTCTGAGCGGCCGCCCACTCGTCGTACGAGTCGAGGGCGGCGGTGCGGGACTCGCGGGCCGCGCGGCGGCGCGCCTCCTCGGCGGCGGCGATCGCCGCCAGCTGGGCGGGGGCGCCGCGCTCGGGCGTCGCGACGGGGGGAGCGGCCACCCGGGCCGGGTCCCCGTCGACGCCGCGGGCGGCGGCGGTCGCGCTGTCGTCGGCGGTCCCGCCGTCCCCAGCGGACGCGTCCTCGCCGGCCGTCGGGTCGTCCGCGGCGCGCTCCGCCGCCGACTCCGGTGCCGGATCCGCCACCGGCTCGGGCACCAGCTCGGGCGGGAGGGAGTCGGCGGCGGCGACCCACTCGCCCAGGCGGGCGCGCGGATCCTCCAGCGCCACGGCGTACCAGTCGATCGACGCCGGGAAGCCGGGCGGCACGTCGCGATCGTCGGACAGCCACGGCTCGCCGGGCAGGGCGAGCACGTCGGAGACGCGCCCGAACACGGGCACCTGGCCCTCCACCGGGGCGAATCCGGCGGAGCTCAGGTCCGCGCTGCCGTCGAGGGATCCGAACACCAGCTCGCGGAGGCCCGCCCAGAGCCGCGGGGTGGTCCGCACGCTCGCGAGGCCCGCGGGGGTCGAGGCCTCGGCGCGCGCCGCCCGCTCGGCCTCGAGGAGGTGCCGGGACTGCTCGATGACCTGCCGGTCGCGGATGTCGAGGACCTCCGCGTACGAGGGGCCCGACACGGCGGACCCGTCGTCCGTGTGCAGCGTCCGCGTGAGCGTCCGATGGGCGCGGGAGCTGATCCACCGCCAGGTCCACCACGGCATCTGGCCGAGCTTCGCGCCGGAGAAGACGAGGAATCGCCACAGGGTCATCCAGAACCCGAAGCGGCGCCGGGGCGGATCCTGGGCCTCGGCGGGGGCGTCGAATCCGAGCAGCCCGTCGTCCAGCGCCATGGCCCCGTCGACCATGCGGTCGACGTACGCGGCGATCTGCGACGAGTCGATGTACGCGGTCCCGCGCGGCGGCGGGCTGACGGACGGGTCGATGAGCAGGGAGCGCGGATCCGCGGCGCCCTGGAGGACGCCCGCCGCGATCCGCTGGCCGAGCGACTCGGTGAGCACCGCGTTGAGGAACACGCGGGACACGTAGACGCCGTCGCTGCCGGAGGTCTGCCGCTCCATCAGCTCGAAGCTGCCGTCGGGGACGCCCGCCCACAGGCCGGCGACGCTCGCGAGGTGCATGAGCGTGAATCCGACGAAGCGCTCGTCGTCGCGCACGAAGGCGTCGCCCGACCAGGGGCTCGACCGGTCCTCGGGCGACGCGACGACCACGATGCCCGTCTCGCTGCTCGCCCAGTCGACGCGCTGGCGCAGCTGGAACCCGCTGGGCGCGCACACGAGGGTGACGTTGCTGAGCGTGGTGGTCTGCTCCCGGATGTTCGCGGTCGGGCTCGGCAGCGGCATGGACAGGCGCACGTACGAGCGGACCAGATCCGCGATCGCGTCCTGCGCCTCGTCCACCTCGCGCGACAGGGTGGCCGCGCGGAGCTTCACGAGCCGGAGGACGGCCAGCTGCTCCTCCGCGAGCGCCTCGAAGAGGTCGACGCTGACGGCGAGGGGCGCGAGGTCCTCCCCGGTGCCGAGCACGATGGCGTCGATCCGGGGCGGCCCCTGCGTGGAGTCGCCCACGTTCTCGGGCATGACGTAGAGCGCGGGGGACAGCAGCCCCATCCCCGTCCAGCGCTCCGCGAGGGCGAGGATGTCCTCGCCCTGCGTGCCGCTCGGGAGCAGGACGACGCTGGCCTTGGCGTCGCGCCAGAAGGGCTCCGACACGTCAGACCCCGCTGTCCTCGGGGACGGTGGAGGACGTGGAGGAGATGAGCGAGCGCAGCTCCTCGACGAACCGGTCCCGCATCTCCCACGTCACGGGGTACGAGTACACGGAGACGAGGTCGGCCTGGTGGACGACCTTGCGCTCGAAGCCGTCGAGCTCGGCGCTGAGGTAGCGCTGCACGGCGTCCCGGCGCGACTCGAGGGTCCCCGCGGCGTCGCCGGCCCGGGCGGCGGCCGGCTGGTCGGCACCCGCGTCGAGCTCGCCGCGGCGGATCCAGTCCCCGAGGGCGCGCGACGTGCCGCCCGCCCCGCCGAGGGCCGCGAGCACCTGGTACGGGAGCAGGGGCTCCAGCGTGCCGGCGTTGTTGCTGAGCGCCATCGCGAGCGACAGCGACTCGAGCACCACGCCCGGGTAGTCGAGCGGCGGCACCTCCTCCTCGCCGCTGAGCAGCGGGTACGGGAAGTGCGCGACCGTGCGGCTCCGCGGGTCCCAGACGCCGAGCTTCGGGCCCTTCTCGCCGCGGTCGTCGTGCACCGACAGCCGGCCGAGGGTCTTGGCGACGTACCAGCCGCGGATCATCGCGGAGATGACCGACGGGTCGGCGGGGATGGACTCGCCGAGCAGGCGCGAGCGCTTGAACTGCCAGAACGCGTCGCGGCTCGACGTGAGGTTGGACTGCTCGAGCCAGCCGCGCGTGATGGGCTCCATGACGGAGTCCATCACCACGGGCTCGTAGGGGAAGCCGGACATCGCGAACACCTCGATCGAGTCGACGCGCTGGTCCTTGAACCAGGAGTCGCTCGTCGCGTCGTCCCAGACGCCCATCTGCGCGAGGACGCCCTTCGTGACGGCGTGCATCTTCGTGCCCTCGCGGAAGGGGATGGAGCTGAAGACGAGGCTCGTGCTCTCGTTGACGGCCTTGTCGTGGACCGTGCGGAGGAGGGCGGGGTTCAGCTTCACGAGCGGCTCGGCGGCGCCGAGCGCCGACTGGAGCTGCTCCCGGAAGCGCTCGCGGCGGGCCGCGAACACGTCGGGGGCGAGCGCGTCCTCGTCGAAGAAGCTGCGGAGGTCCTCGCCGATGTAGGCGTTGAACGGGGTGCCGTCGCGCTTCATCCACTCGCGCGCGCGGGCGGCGTAGCGCTCGGGCTCGCTGGCGACCTCGAAGCGCGGGGTCTGGGCGGCGCGCGACAGGTCGGCCTCGGCCGTCACCTTCGGCTTCCAGGCGCGGGGGTTCTCGATGAGGGACCACGGCAGGGCGTCGCCCCGGTCCTCCTCGCCGAGGCGCGTGCCGACGAGCATGGTGCGGATCACCTCGAGCACCGCGTCCTGGTACTTCGCCCGCCCGTCCACGGAGGCGAGGACGAGCCGCTCGAACTCGGCCGGGTAGTCGCCGGCGTCGAGCAGCAGGCGCTCGTTGGGCGCCGGGTAGTACTTCCGGGGCACGGTGGCGTCGACCCGCGTGGGCCAGAACTCGTAGTCGTTCTCCCGGTCGTCCGCGGTCTTCCGGGCGCTGACCCGCTGCCGGAGCGCGATGAGGGAGCCCTGCAGGTGCGCGGCGAGCGGCACGAGCAGCGTGTCGCGGAGCTCGGTCAGGAGCCCGGCGGCGGAGTGGCGCAGGCGCGCCTCGGTCTCCCACTCCAGGCCCTGCTGCAGCCGGGACAGCGCCTGGCGGAACGCGTCGCTGTCGGGGCGGATCGACTGCTGGTTGATGGAGGTCCGCAGGTCGTCCGCCACGTAGCTGCGGAGGCCCTCGGTCCACTCGCGGTTCTGCCGCGACTCGGCCTCGAGCCCGCCGATGGTGCTCTGCAGCGCGCGCTCGAGGCGGCCGAGCATCGCGACGGCGACCGGGAGGCCCTGGCCCGCGACGTGCTCGCTCACGGTCGTGAGGATGTGGGCCGGCATGGTCCGGATCCACTCGTCGAGCCGGTGCTGGCGGGCGTCGCTGTCGCGCTGGAGCAGGCGCGGGCTGAGCGTGCCGTACGCGCTCATCAGGCGGTCGGTCCAGGTGGTGAGGTCGGCGCCGCCCGCGCGGTCGAGGGAGGCGGGGTCGTTCAGCTGCTCGTCGGCCCGACGGTACAGCTCGCCCAGCAGCGCGTCGAGCTCGGCGCGGTCCCGGAGGGCGTCGGTGACGTCGTTGTGCGCCTCCGTCTCCTCGTTGAGGCGGAGGTCCCGCAGGAACCGCTGGTACTCGCTGTCGGCCGTGCGCTCCACGTGCTCGCGCTCGGTCATGCGCTCGAGCATCGGGTCGTCCTCGATGTGGGCGGTGAGCATGCGGTCGACCGCGGAGCGGGCCAGGCGCTCGGCGGCGTACTCGAGGAACCGCTCGCGGCCGAGCGTGACGCGGCCGAAGCCGATGGAGGAGAACGGCGGGGAGTTCCGGCCGGAGGGGGAGCGCAGGCCCGTGGTGTCGGGCAGCACGTTCGCGGCGGAGCGGGCCTGCCAGTTGCCGGAGGAGTACTGCACCATGTCGGCCTGCACGCGCTCGTCGGTGATCCACGCGGTGAGGCTCGTCGCGACCGCGTTGTAGACGGCGGTCTGGTCCTCGAACGTCACCTTGCTGTTGCTGCGCCCCACGATGAAGGGGTACGCGGCGCCGACCCGGTCCATCGCCGACCCGTAGGAGGGCGCGACGCCCTGGGTGCGGAGGAGCTCGATGGTGGCGGGCGAGGGGGTGTCGGTCCAGTAGCCGTTCATCGTCTCCGCGATGGCCGCGAGCGCGTTGCCGGGCATGCCGGCCGTGACGCCGAGCTGGTCGAACACGTCGGGCGCGTAGAGGATGCTGAAGAACTCGTTCGCCCACTGGTACTGCTTCACGGTGGACTTCACGACCTCGATGACGTCGAGGAACTGGCCGGCACCGGATCCGCCCGCGATGGACGAGATGGCGATGACCGTGGGGCTCGTGTCGCCGCCGTCGTCGCGCGCGCCGAGGTGCGCGCCCAGGGTCTGCAGCTCGGCGAGGGCCGTCGCGTCGTTGAGGCGGTTGATGGCGGTGCGCGCCGCGGCCGCGATGTCCTTCGTCGCGGCGAGCGCCACCGCCCGGCCGACCGCGCGGTACTGGCCGGCGCCCTTGGTCACGTCCACCCGCACGAACCGCGGGTCGGGCAGCTGGCGGCCGATGTCGGCGGCGAGCTCCCGGTTCGTGGAGTGCGCGTTCGTGATGGTGCCGTGGATGATCTCGTACGTCGCCGCGGTGCTGACGAGCCCGCGGTAGTCCTGGCGCGGGAGGAACGGCGCGGGGAACTCGGTGCCGTCCTGGACCGTGGGGGTGTCGAAGTGCAGGAACTGCCAGGCGGCGGGGATCCCGTCCTTCCAGCCGAGCTGCTGCAGCTTCAGCTCCAGCTGGTACTTGATGCCGCGGAGCGTCTTGCCGCCGGAGCCGCCGACGCCGATGAGGAGGAACGGCTTGAGCATGAGGTGTCGCTTTCGTCGGTGGTGCGGTGCGGGGGTGCGCGGCGGGGGTCGCGGGAGGACGGGCGGGTCAGCGGGAGCGCGGCGGGGGTGGCGGCGGAGGGGTGCCGGGGGGACGGCTCCCGGAGCCCCGGCCGGGCGGCGGCGGGGTGCCTCCGCCGGGCGGCGGCGGGGTGCGTCCCGGCGGCGGCGCGGTGGGTCCGGATGCGGGGCCGCGGCGGGGCGGCGGGGGCGGGGCGGACGGGCCCGACCCGGTCGCGCCGGGAGCGGGAGCGGGAGCGGAGCCGGGAGCGGGCGGCGGCGTCGGCCGCGCGCCGTCCCGCGGGGCGGATCCGCGGGCGCCGGCCGTCGTCCCCGCGCCGTCCCCGCCGCGCGGGGTCCGGACGGCGGCCGCGCGGCGCTCCGCCCGACGCGCGCGCAGGGCGGTGATCGTCTCGTGCGCGGTCGGGGCGGCGTCCCGCTCGAGGTCCGCGATGCGGGTCGCGTACTGCCCGGCGTCCTCGGTCGTGACGTAGCGGTGGTAGAGCACGGCGGTGCCGGCGACGGGCTCGCCGGGTCGGGACGCGTCGATCGCCGACTCCGTCGCCGTGATGGCCCAGAAGGCGTCGAGGGGGAGGGACGCGAAGCGGAGGGAGCCGTCGGCGCGACGGTCGCCGGTGCGGGCGGACCCGGATCCGGTGCGACCCGCCAGGACGATGCGGCCGGGCGGGGGGCCCACGCGGAAGGTCGGAGCCCGCAGCGGCCAGAGCGGCACGACCGCCTTCAGCCCGCCGAGCTCGGCGTCGTCGAGGCTGCGCGCCTCGGCCTCCCGGATGTTCCGGAACCGCTCGGCCACGCGGTCGGGCGCCTCCTCCACGGTCACGCCCGCCTCGGAGATGCGCACCGGCACGACCGCGCGCTGGAACGAGCCGCGCATGGCGATGCGCGTCGTGACGAGGTTGAGCACCCACAGCGCGACGAGCGGGATCAGCGCGCCCAGCAGGATGAGGCCGAGCGTCAGGCCGACCACCGCGCCCACGTTCACGGGGAAGGTCGAGCGGAACCCCACCGGCACGTCCTGCGGCACGGCGTCGCCCGCGCCCGAGGCCACGGACAGCGGGAGGGTCGCGGAGACGTCCGCGTCGGCGGGGGTGGGGTTCGCGGCGGTGACGGACAGCACCGTGCTGCCGCCCTGCGGCACCGTCACGCAGTCGTCCGCGGAGAGCGCGGTGCCGTCGGCGGCGGTGACCGTCCAGGCGAACGTGCCGGCGCGGTCGGCGTTGTCGCTCGTGATGGCGGGCTGTCCCGTGAGGCACACGGTGCCGTCGCCGCCCTCGGTCGGTCCCGTGAGCGTGAGCTCGCCCGTGGCGAGGCCGTCGGCGCCCTCGAGGTCGGTGAGCCGCAGCGATCCGGCCGCGCTCGGGAACTGCCCGGGCAGGACCGTGCGGATGCGCTGCTGGGTCGTGACCGGGGCCAGCTGGACCGCGTGCGGCGAGGTGACGAGCGGATCCAGCGACGCGGTGACGAGGAGCTCCGACGCGCCCACGTCGGCGGGCAGCGGCAGCGTGACGGCGCCGGACGCCGCGTCGATCGCGGCGCCGGCGAGGGGCGCGGTCACGCCGTCGACCGTGTAGCTGCCCGAGAACGCGGCCGTCTCGAAGGCGCGGAGGTCCGCCGGGCGGCCGTCGGCGCGCTCCACGCGGGCGGAGAGCGTGGCCTCGAGCGAGCCGTCGGCGCTCCGGGTCACCTCGTTGGCGTCGTCGAAGACGATGCGCAGGTCGCTGAAGAAGTAGACGTCCTCGACGCCGTCGGCGGTCAGCCGCCACTGGCCGGCGAGGGCGGGATCTGAGGCGTCGACCTCCACCAGGCGGGCGCCCGACGACTGCCGCACGGTCACCCCGGCGGGGAGGTCCGCCTCGGTGACGGTGCCGAGGCCGGAGCCGGCCGGGGCCTCGAGGGACCAGCCGTCGTCGGCCACGACGATCTGCACGCGGGAGACGCCCGCGTCGATCCAGAAGGAGCCGTCGCTGGCGAGCGGCTGCGGGTAGCCGCCCGCGATGCGGCTGCCGAGCTGGAGGAACACGGCGGCGAGCGCGTCCGGGTCGGAGGCGTCGACGACGGCGCCGCGCACGGCGCCCTCGGGCGCCTCGGGCGGGCCGCACGCCACGGTCGACCCCTGGTACGGACCGGATCCCTCCACGAGCGGGTACATCACCGCGGCCTGGTCCCGCGCGGCCCCGTCGGCGAGGAGGGTGCCGATCACGACGACGCCCGACTGGCGGAGCGCGGCGAGGAGGCCGTAGCCCTGGGGTGCGGCGCCCGAGGAGATGGGCCGTCCGCAGAGCGCGTTCACGGCGTCGGCGGTGGCGGACGCGTTCCCGAGGTCGATCCGGCCGTCCGTCATCCACAGCACCAGCTGGCACGCGGATCCGGCGCTCGGCTGGTCCTGCAGCTGCGACTGCACGCCCTGCAGCGCCGCCAGCCAGTCGGTGTCGCCCGTGGGCCGCTTGTCGCGGATGGTCTCGCGGAGCCGGTCGGGGCTCTGGTCGTCGTACGCGGTCCAGTCGACGGCCGGCTGGAAGGCGGAGCTGAAGAACGCGGCGCCCCAGTTGACCGTGAGGTCGTCGCCGAGCGCCCCCAGCTCGGCGAGGCTGCCGCCGAGGATGTCGGCGCGGGCGACGTCCGGGTCGGAGCCGCGCCCGGTGGCGCCGCCGGAGCTGAGCGAGCCCGAGTTGTCGACCAGGTAGTAGACGTTGAGGACGTCCGAGGAGGCGAGGCACGTGCGGAGGTCGTCGATGGCGCCGCGGCCGGTGTCGGAGAGCCCGGTCGCGCTCCCGCCGGCGGTGGCCTGCACTGCCGCGGTGGCGGCGGCGGTCCCCCGCGCCATCGCCCCGGCCGTCTCCGTGGCGGAGGCGGCGGCGCCGGCGGCGAGGCCGCCCAGCGCGAGCGCCGCGGCGAGGGCGCCGGCGGCGAGGCGGCGGATCACGAGAGCCCCCACCACGCCGAGAGCGTCACGCTGAGGTTGACGGTGTGCCAGATCCCGAGCACGAGGCCGCCCGCGATGAGCAGGCGCAGCTGGGTCGTGTAGTCGGGCCGGGGCGCGAAGTTGCGGTCGTCGCGCAGCCGGCGCCGCTGGCCGACGACGTCGAGGCCGTAGGCGACGACGAGCAGGAGCGGGGTCGCGACGTAGCCCAGCAGCGGGATCCACCAGGCGCCCTCCTGCACGATCGGCAGGGCGACCGGGCCGAACGTCACGGGCACGCTCGCGAGCAGCGCCGCGCACACGGCGAGGACGAGGCTGACGGCGAGGAGCGCGTACCCGGCGATGAGCGGGACGGGGTCGGCCGTGCCCCGCCGGGGGCGGGTCGTCGACGGTCGAACGGCCATCGTCCTGCCTCTCGTCGTCGCCGCGGTCCTGTCGGGGGAACGCGCGACAGCGTTTCCAGTATGGGAGGAATCCGGGTCCGGGCCCAAACGGTCGCAGGACGCGGACCGGCCGCATCCGCGGGGGAGCGGATGCGGCCGGTCGACGGGGAGCGTCGGCGAGGGGTGCGCGGGAGCCGCGCGGAGCCGCGGGTCAGACCGCCGCGAGCCCCAGCGCCGCGAGGGCGCCGAACGCGACGCCCCACACGACGATCGCGATCGTCTCCCACAGGAGCACCGCGCGGGGGTGGGCGCCGAAGGAGACCATGGCGGCCGACGTGAAGTGCGTCGGCAGCAGGATCGGCCCGAGGAGGCTGACGCCCGGCACCCCGTAGCGGTCGAAGGTGCGCCGCACCTTCGCGCGGCGGGGCGTCTCCTCCTTCGCGCTGTCGCGGGTGAGGCGGGTGCGGGTCCGCGAGGCGACCAGCACGATGAGCGCGACCACGGCGGCGTTCCCGACCACGGCCGCGAGCACCGCGACCACGACGTGCTGGCCGCTGAGCACGCCCAGCACCGCCGCGAGCTCGACCTCGAGGAACGGGATCATCGCGGTCACCATGACCCCGAACCACCGGAGCACCTCGGGGAGGCCGGCCGTGAAGTCCTGCAGCGCCTCGATCATCCCTTCAGCGCCTCCTTCAGCTTCACGCGCGATCCGGTGCGGAGCAGCGAGTTGCTGTAGATGCGGGACCCGAGGGCGACCACCACGAGGGTCGTGGCGATGAGGACGACGAGCGACAGGATCGGCTCCCACCACTGCGCCTCGCCGAGGAACAGGCGCATCGGCATGCCCACGGGTGCGGAGAACGGCACGTACGACATGACCGTCATCACCACGGGGTTGTCGTTGAAGAAGATGACCGCGAAGTACGGGATCATCACGAGGTAGGTGACGGGGGCCGTGACGGCGCCCACGTCCTCCTGGCGGGACACGAGCGACGCGGCGGCCGCGAACAGCGACGCGAGCAGCACGAACCCGAACAGGAAGAACACGACGAACCACAGCACGGCCGGGCCGACGAGCGCGAGGAGCGCCGTCTGGTCGGTCACGAGGAGGCCGACGCCGGTCATCAGGGCGATGAGCGCGATCTGCGTGAACGCGAGGATGCTGTTGCCGAGCACCTTGCCCGCGAGCAGCGCCCGCACGGGGATGGTCGACATGAGCAGCTCCACCACGCGGGTCTGCTTCTCCTCCACGACGCTCTGGGCGATGATCTGCCCGAACGTGAGCGCCGAGATGAAGAACACGAGCCCGAACGCGATGGCCACCAGGTACGCGATGGCGGGGTTGGTGGTCGGCTCGTCGAGGAGCTCGACGCGCGGGGTCTCGGTGAGGGCGCTGACGACGCCGTCGGGGGCGGACTCGTCGCCGATCACGAGCACGCCCGCGTCGTCGGCGGCCTGGTCGTCGGGGACGACCGCGGCCTCCACGTCGCCGTCGCGCACCATCCCCCGCGCGTCCTCGACGCTGTCGGCGGGCACGCCCTCGAGCGACGGCGCGGCGGACACGGCCTGCTGGGCGGTGCCGACCACCGCGACGCGCGTCCGGTCCTCGTCCCCGCCGGCGTTCGCGACGAGGAAGCCGCTGACGACGATGGAGACGAGGATCCCGAGGAGCAGGATCGCGGTGCTGATGAGGAACGACTTGCTGCGCAGGCGCATGCGCACCTCGCGGCCCGTCACGAGCATCGTGGACTGGGCGAAGGACGGGACGGCGCTCCGGCCGGTCGTGCGTGCGGTGCTCACTGCACCACCTCCTGGAAGATCTCGCTGAGGGTCGGACGCCGGCGGGAGAAGCCCGTGACGGATCCGCGGGACACGGCCTCGGCGAGCACCCGCTGGCGAGCGTCCTCGTCGGCCTCGAAGAGCACGTAGCCGCCGTCGAACTCGACGACCTCGACGCCGGGCACGTCGCGCACCCAGCCGCCGTCGCCGTCGATGACGAGCTCCGTGAGGGGGCGGCTGTGCTGGTCGCGCAGCTCCTCGCGGTCGCCCGACGCGCGGATCCGGCCCTCGGCGATGACGACCACGTCGTCGCAGAGGCGCTCCACGATGTCGAGCTGGTGCGAGCTGAAGAGCACGGGCACGCCCTGCGCGGCCCGCTCGGTGAGGACCCCGAGGACCGTCTCGACGGCGATCGGGTCGAGGCCGGAGAACGGCTCGTCGAGCACCAGCACCTCGGGGTCGTGCACGAGGCTCGCCGCGATCTGCGCGCGCTGCTGGTTGCCGAGGGAGAGCGACTCGATCGCGTCGTCCCGGCGCTCGCCGAGGCTCAGCCGCTCGAGCAGGCGCTCGGTGCTGGCGGTCGCGTCGGCGGCGCTCATGCCGTGCAGGCGGCCGAGGTAGACGATCTGCTCCTGCAGCTTCATCTTCGGGTAGAGCCCGCGCTCCTCGGGCATGTAGCCGAAGGTGCGGCGGCTCGTGGTGCCGAGGTCGCGGCCGTTCAGCGACACGGTGCCGGAGTCGGCGGTGAGCACGCCGAGCATGATCCGCATGGTGGTGGTCTTGCCGGCGCCGTTGCCGCCGACGAAGCCGGTGAGCCTCCCCGGCTTCACGGTGAAGGACACGTCGTCGAGGACGCGGCGGTCCCCGAACGATCGTGTGACGTTGTGGACTTCGAGCACGGAGGGCCTCCTCGGTGGGCGTGGGTGATCCGTGCTGCTCACGCTAGGAGGGGAGGGGCGCTGGGCGAGTCCGCCGTCCGGGGGAACCCCGTGGGGGAGGGGCGGCTCGGCTCCCTCCTCCCGGGATGCCGTCGGCCGATCCGTCCATCTCCGTGCCGCGGCGAGCACAAGGGGCCCGTGCCTATCGCTGCCAGCCCACCCTGGTCCATCTTCGTGACGTCCCCGCGGGAGCATCGGGAAGTCGCGCGGTTCCTGCGGAGCAGGGGCTGGATCCTGGAGCGGCAGCGGGGCAGCCACGAGATGCGGGGGCCCGCGGACTCGAACCTGACCTTCCCCGTCAGCCAGCACGGCGGCGAGGTCTCCCCCGGGACCATCCGGCAGCTCCGGGCGATCCTCCCCGACACCCCGAGAGAGTGGGACGACCGACATGGACGAGACCCCCCCCGGCGCGTGCTGCGCGCTCGCGCCCACCGCGAGGGCGGCAGGTGGTGGACCATCACCATCCCGGAGCTCACGCAGCCGGGGCCGGACGGGACGACCGTGACCGCCGTCGGCGCGGCGGTCTCCGCCTCGAGCCTGGCCTCCGAGGCCCGTGACCTCGCCGCCGCGTGGCTGGACGTCGATCCCGGGGCCCTCCAGGTGCAGGTCGAGGTGGAGGTGCCCGCCGAGGTGCGTCGCCTGTGGGAAGAGGGCGCTCGCGCGGAGGTCGAGGCCCGGGAGGCGATGCGGCGCGCGGCGCTGCTCCGGCGCGAGGCCGTGCACCGGCTGCGCGAGCAGGGTTACGCGCTGGGGGCCGCGGCCGCTGCCTTCTCCATCTCGTACCAGCGCGCCCAGCGGCTCGCCGCGGAGGCGGGCGACGGCGGCCGCCGCGTCGCCTCCTAATAGGGTCGGACCATGCGGATCCTCACTGTCGTCCAGGCCGTCGCCGACGGCACCGCCGCCGCGGGTCTCGTCCTGTTCGCGCTGCTCGCCACGGACCGGGGCAGCGGGCCGCTCGCGCTCGCCGGGCTCACCCTCCTGGCGCTGTCGGCCGCCGTGCGCGTGTCCGCCCTCGTCGTCGCACGGCGGCGCCTGGCACGGGTCCCGCAGGGGCCGGGCGCCGGACGCGGCTGGGTCGTGGGGCTCTGGGTCGTTCAGTGCGCCGCCCTCGTCACCGGCCTGGTGCTCGCGCACTCGTCCCTGGGCGAGGTCGCGGCCGCGAGCGTCGTCGGGCTGGCCGTGGTCCTCGCCTCGACCGCGCTCGTGCGCGCGGCCGCCCGTCAGGCCGGACGCGGCGCCGCGTTCGTCGACTCCGCCTCGGCGACCGCCTACGCGTAGGCGGCGGCGCCCGGGCCCGTGACGCCCGGCCGCACCGCGAACAGCATCCCCGCGCGCGGGTTGCGCGCCGAGTCCTCCGCCGAGTAGCCCTCCTGGGAGGTCGTGATCACGAGCACGTCGCGATCGGGCCCGACGAACGCGCAGCTGGAGACCTGGGGTGCGTCCACGCGCACCGAGCCGACGTGCTCGCCGGTCGGGGAGTAGCGGCGCACCTCGCCGCCGCCCCAGAGCGCGACCCAGAGGAAGCCCTCGTGGTCGACGCACATGCCGTCCGGGTGGCCGTCGGCGGGGTCGATCTCGACCACCAGCTCGGGATCCGCGAGGCCGCCCTCGTCGGTCACGCGGAAGCGGCGCACCTGCTGGGTGGTGGTGTCGATGTAGAGCATCTCCGACCCGTCGGCCGAGAAGGCCGTGCCGTTCGAGATGGTGACGCCCTCGAGGACGGTCGTCGCGACGCCCCGGTCGAGCAGGTACAGCGCGCCCGCGCCGGGCGTCTTGTCGAAGGCCATGGACCCGGCCCAGAGGCGGCCGCGCGGATCCACCTCGCCGTCGTTCATGCGGCGGCGGATGCCGTCGTCCGGGAGGACGTCCGCCATCGGGATCAGCTCGCCGTCCGCCGTGAGGCGGACGAAGCCGTCGCGCGCGGCGAGCACGTGGCCGCCGTCCGCGTGCCGGACGACCGCGCCGAGGGGGCCGCCGACCTGCGTCTCCGTGACCGGACCCACCGTGAGGGACACGGGATCGAACGCGGCCTCGCGCAGGATCCCGACGTACTGGTCCGCCCAGAGCAGGGTGCCGCGCGCCTCATCCCAGAACGGCGCCTCGGCGTGCTCGGAGCGCACGGTGTCGAGCGGCTGCGCCTCCCACACGGTGACGCTCATCGGTCGCCGCCCGCGGCCGCCGCGTCGGACGCGCCGGTCGCGGCGCCGTCGCGCGGCCCGCGTACGGGAGCGCCCTCGCCCTCGTAGGCGCGCTGCGGCATCTGCGTGGCGAGCTTGCCGCCGCTCACGTCCACGAGGGTGCCGGTGATGTAGCCGGCCCGGTCGCTCGCGAGGAACACCAGCAGGTCGGCCACGTCGTCGGGCCGCTCCCACCGGCGGATGCTGAGGGTGTCGAGCAGGCGGTCCTGCGCGGGCTCCGGCATCTCGGCGAACCCGTTCATGGCCGTCGGGATCATTCCCGGCGCGTACGCGTTGACGGTGATGCCCCACGGCCCCAGCTCGCTCGCGAGCACGCGCGTGAACTGCACGACGGCCGCCTTCGACGCGCCGTACGCGGCCGCGCCGACGCTCGGGACGACGGCCGCGAACGACGCCGCGTTGATGATGCGCCCGCCTCCCGCCGCCTTCATGGCGGGGATGACGGCCTGGGACAGCAGGAACACGCCGCCCACGTTGACGTCGAACGCGGCCTGCCAGCGCGCGGGCTCCAACGTCTCGACCCGGCCCTCGACGTTGATGCCCGCGTTGTTGACGAGCACGTCGATGCGGCCCGCGGCCGCGAGCACCTCGGCGACCGCCGCCTGCACGGACGCCGGGTCGGTGACGTCGGCGACGATCCCCGTGATCCCGTCGGGGAGCTCGCCCCCGAAGCGGAGGTCGAGCCCGAAGACCCGGCACCCCTCGGCCAGGAAGCGCTCCGCGAGCGCGCGGCCGATGCCCTGCGCGGCACCGGAGACGACGACGACCCTGTCGTGGAGGTCGATGAGCATGCGTGTTCCCCACAGTCCTAATAGCGTTTCCCTCAACGTAGGGGAGACCGCCATGTCCGGAGCACGGATGAACGACCAGCACGACGACCACGACCTCGGCGCGCCGGGGGAGCTGGCGGGAGGCCCGCGGACCCTGTGGGTGAGCGGCGCGGGATCCGGCGTCGGACGCGCCACCGCCGTCGCCGCGGCCCGCGACGGCTGGCACCTCGTGCTCTCGGGCCGCCGCCTCGAACCGCTCGAGGAGACGCGCGCGCTCGTGGACGACCTCGGGTCCACCGCGGTCGTCGCCCCGCTCGACGTCACCGACGACGCCGCGCTCGCCGCCGTGGTCGCGGGCCTCGACCGGCTCGACGGGGTCGTCGTGGCGGCCGGCCTCAACGCCCCGCGCCGGTCGTGGGCCGAGCAGGACCTCGCCGACTTCGACCGCATCGTCGCGACCAACCTCACCGGACCCGCGCACCAGGTCGCCACCGCGCTGCCGCTCCTGCGCGTCGCCGGCGGCACGGTCGTGCTCGTCTCCTCGTACGCCGCGTGGACCCACTCGCCGGGTGCCGGGGTGGCCTACAGCGCCTCGAAGACGGCGCTCTCGACGCTCGTGCGCGACCTCAACGCGCAGGAGGCGGGCGCGGGGATCCGCGCCACGCACCTCTGCCCGGGCACCATCGACAGCGACTTCCTGGCGCTGCGCCCCACCGTGCCGGACGCCGCCGAGCGCGCCGCGATGCTCACGCCCGACGACGTGGCGCGCGCCGCCCTGTTCGTTCTCGCGTCGCCGCCGCACGTGCGGATCGACGAGCTGGTGCTCTCCCCGATGTCGCAGCGCGGCGGCTTCTGAGCGGGACCGGCGCGCCGGATCCACCCTCCCCCTAGTCGATCGTCTGGGAAGGGAGTTGAGTGGTCCTCCGTCACGCCGAGGTGACCCACAGGAGGCACAGCATGAGCACGAGCGAGCGCACGCGCACCGACGGGGACGCCATGCGGCGCGGTCTCCTCTCCTTCATGGCGGCCCCGCCGCCCGCACCGCGGCTGGACGACGCCACCGTCGCGCGGCGCTACCCGCGGCTCCGGCTGCAGGTGTTCATGGGCATCTTCATCGGCTACGCGGCCTACTACCTCATCCGCAACAACGTGCCCCTGGTGGCCACGATCCTCCGCGACGAGAACGGCTTCAGCGCCCTCGGCCTCGGGATCCTCACCAACGGCGTGCTGCTCGCGTACGGCTTCAGCAAGTTCCTGAGCGCCATCGTCAGCGACCGCAGCAGCGCCCGCTGGTTCCTGCCCATCGGCCTGCTCCTGTCGGCGCTCGCGAACCTGGTGGTGGCGTTCGTGCCGGCCGTCGGCGCCTCCGTGGCGCTGTTCGCCGTCGTCATGATCGTGAACGGCTTCTTCCAGGGGATGGGCTGGCCGCCGTCCGGCCGCACCCTCGTGCACTGGTTCTCCACCTCGGAGCGCGGCGGGAAGACCGCCATCTGGAACGTCGCCCACAACGTCGGCGGCGCCGGCGCGGGCGGCCTCGCGGGCCTCGCGATCGCGACCTTCGGCACCTGGCAGAGCGCGTTCTGGTTCCCGGCGCTCGTCTGCATCGTCATCGCGCTGATCGCCTTCGTGCTCCTCCGCGACACCCCCGAGTCGGAGGGCCTGCCGCCCATCGAGGAGCACCGCCACGACCCGGCGCCCGTCGAGACCGACGCAGCCGACGAGGGCGCGTCGACCTGGTCGACCATCCGCCGGTACGTCATCGGCAACCGCACCATGGTGAACCTCGCGCTCGCCAACGTCTTCGTCTACACGCTCCGCTACGGCGTGCTCGTCTGGGCGCCGATCTACCTGGCCGACGTGCGAGGCGCCAGCCTCGGCGAGGGCATCGCCGGGTTCTCGCTGTTCGAGCTCGCGGGCATCCCCGGCACGCTCCTCTGCGGGTACATCAGCGACAAGGTGTTCCGCGGACGGCGCTCGCCCACGGGGATCCTGTTCATGGCCGCGGTCGGCGTGGCCGTCGCCATCTACTGGCTCTCGCCCGTCGACGGCCCGCTCTGGATCTCGCTCGCCGCCCTCGTCCTCATCGGCGGCCTGATCTACGGCCCGGTCATGCTCATCGGCCTGCAGGCGCTGGACCTCAGCCCCCGCAAGGTCGCCGGCACCGCGGCCGGGTTCACGGGCCTGTTCGGCTACGTGCTCGGCGCGACGCTCGCCTCCACGGGCATCGGCGCCTCCGTGCACGCGTTCGGCTGGGACGTCACCTTCGTCCTCATCCTCGTGTGCGTCGTCCTCGCGATCGTGCTGCTGGCGATCGTCGGCAAGGACGAGTCGGCGCTGCGCCGCCGCCGCGAGGAGCGCGGGGACATCGCGGCCCGCTGAGGCCGCTCACGGCCTGCCGGCCTGCCCGTCCGTCGGGCCGGCGGGTCAGTCGGACCCGCCTCCTCCGTCGGACCCGCCGCCGTCGGCGGTCGCGGGACGTCGGGACCGGCCGGTCGACCCGGGGGAACCGGAGCCGGAGCGCGCGCCGCGCCCGCGGAGGGGCAGTACACCGAGGCCGAGGATCACGACGATGACCGCGGCGATGATGACGGCGGAGGCGTCCATCAGCTCGCGCCCGGCACCACGATGCCGCGCTCGTAGGCGAACACGACGGCCTGCACGCGGTCGCGCACGCCGAGCTTGAGCAGGAGGCGCGAGACGTGCGTCTTCACGGTGGCTTCCCCGAGGTACAGCCGCTCGGCGATCTCCGCGTTGGCGAGGCCCTCCGCGAGCAGTCGGAGCACCTCCAGCTCGCGGTCCGTGAGGGTCGCCACGCGCGGGTCGGTGGGGATCGTGGGCGCGGCGACGGGGGCGGCGTCCTCGTGGGGCGCCGCGGATCCGCGGGCGAACCGCTCGATGACCCGGCGCGTGACGTCGGGGGACAGCAGTGCGTCGCCGCGCGCGATGACGTGCACCGCCTCCACGAGCGACTCCGGCGACGCGCTCTTCAGCACGAACCCGCTCGCGCCCGCGTCGAGCGCGGTGAAGAGGTAGTCCTCGCGGTCGAAGGTGGTGAGCATGAGGACCCCGGCGGTGATCGCCGGGTCCTGCACGATGCGGCGCGTGGCCTCGAGGCCGTCGACGCGGGGCATCTGCACGTCCATGCAGATGACGTCCGGACGGAGCTCCGCGGCGCGGCGCACGCCCTCCTCGCCGTCGGCCGCCTCGCCGACCACCTCGATGCCGTCCTCGCTCTCGAGGATCACGCGGAAGCCCGCGCGCACGAGCGCCTGGTCGTCGACGAGCAGGACGCGGACGGGGGCGGGCGCGATCGGGTCGGCGGTCATGCGCGGCTCTCCTCGGGGACGGGGACGGGTGCGGGTGCGGGTGCGGA
Source organism: Clavibacter sp. GW821-FHT01D01 (assembly GCF_059422605.1). NCBI lineage: Bacteria > Bacillati > Actinomycetota > Actinomycetes > Micrococcales > Microbacteriaceae > Clavibacter > Clavibacter sp. GW821-FHT01D01. The sequence continues at coordinate 85,541 of NZ_JBWKXC010000010.1, read as the reverse complement.
TGCGGGTGCGGGGCTCGCCGCCGCGGATGCGGGCCGCGTCGGCAGGCTGGCGCGCACGAGGTAGCCGCCGCGGGCCTTCGGGCCGATCTCGATGGATCCGCCCACCGCGGCCACGCGCTCCCGCATGCCGCGCTGCCCCAGCCCGCCCGGGCCCTTCCGGGCCGGCGCGGCGGCGCTGGACGTCGCGGCGCCCGCGGGCCCCGCGTCGCTCACCTCCACCTCCACGCGGTCGGCGAGGTACCGCAGGCGCAGGTCCACGCGCGCCCCCGTACCCGCGTGCTTCCGCACGTTCGTGAGCGACTCCTGCGCGACCCGGTAGACGATGAGGTCGACGGTCGGGGCGAGCGGCCGCGGGGTGCCGATGGTGTCGCAGGCGACCTGCAGGCCGGCGCCGCACGCGTCCGCGACGAGCTCGTGCAGCTGGTCGACGCCGCGCGTGGAGGCGGTGCGGCTCGCGTCGCCGCCCGCGCCGCCGTCCCCGGATGATCCCGTGCCGTCCTCCTCCTGCCGGAGCGCGACGAGCATCCGGTGCAGCTCCTCGATGGCGCTGCGCGCGTTGTCCTCGACGATGCCGAGCGACGCGGCGGCCTTGTCGGCGTCGCGCGCGAGCACGCGTCGCGCGGCGCCCGCGTGCACGCCCATCACGGAGACGTGGTGCGCGACCACGTCGTGCAGCTCGCGGGCGATGCGCACCCGCTCGAGCGTGACGGCCTGCTCGGCGACGCGCTCCCGCTCGCGGGCCAGCTCCTCGGTGCGCGTCTCGAGCGCGCACCGGTCGCGCGCGGAGGCCCACGCCCGGTCGCCGAAGTACCAGGCGCCGCCGAAGTAGAGGAGGTTCGTGACGATCGAGACCAGCCCGGCCGCGACCGGCGCGGGCACCCACGCGTCGTCGGGCGCGGACTCGAAGCTCGACCCCGCGAGCGAGAAGTACCCGGACGTCTGCAGCAGCGCCGCGAAGAGCCACGCGAACATCCCGACCACGACGATGCCGCGCACGACGTTCGCCCGGAGGCGGTTCCGCCCCCAGGCGCCGAGCGAGTACATGGCGATGAACATCGCGATGTTGGAGAAGAGCACCTCGGGCACGAACTGGTACGCGCCGACGATGAAGGTCGCGCCGACCACCAGCGTCACGATCTCGGGCTGCAGGCGGCGGAAGGCGAGCGAGCCGGTCATGAGCAGGATCCACGCCCCGATGACCCACAGCGGCGGCCGCGACGGGTACATGCCGATCGCGTAGTAGAGCATGCAGCTCCCCGTGGTGCACACGAGCATCACGAGGGCGAGCAGCAGGTCGAAGCGGAGGCCGGCGCGGTCCGGGCGCGGGCGGACCCAGAAGCGGTCGACGCTGTCGGGGGCGGATGCGGCGCTCATCCGTCCACGGTATCGACGCGGTCCGGCGCGCCGCATCCGTCGGATGACGGAACGGGGCCGGCGGCAGCGCGTCAGCCCGTCGCGGGATCGGGTGCGGGGTAGCGGAACTGCATCCCGATGGCGCCGATGCTCCCGGTCCAGACCATGTCGGCCCCGCGCCGGTCGAGGGGCGGCTCGAGGGGGTCGATCGAGTCGGCCAGGCCGAGCTCGGCGATCCAGTCCTCGATGATCTCCTGCCGGCTGTCGTGCGTGTACGCGTCGGCCGAGCCGATGAAGTGCACGAAGTCCGCGTCGCCGATCCGCCATGCCAGCGGGCGCAGGCCGCGACGGCCGCCCTCCTCGTTCCACGCGACGGCGACGAGGAGCTCGATGTCCTCCCGGCGGAGGAAGCGCGGTCTCGGGGGATGCGGTGCGTCGGGCATGGACGTCTTCTCGATCGTCGTGCGGCAGTGATCAGGCACGTTCACGTGAGGCGTTGCGGGACAGGCCACCGAGTCCGAGCCCGGCGTGCTCGCGATCGCCTACCGGGCCCAGCTCACATCCGTCGGCTCGGGTCCGTCGGCTGCTGTGTTCGCGACCACGTCCCCGGCTGTTGCGCTCCGGTGTCGTGGCACGACGTCCCCAGCATCGGGTAACAACTCGGGACTGGTCGGACCTTAGGCCGGATCCGCGTCGAGCGCCATAGCCAGCGCGATAGTGGGGCGCTGCTCCCACCCAGCGCGCGGGCCGCCGATCCGGCGATGGGGCCGCCTGCCACGTGACGGGACGCTGAGGGGGGACACCGGGATAGGCCGCATGGGTCAACCGGTGGCAGACTGGCGGCCCGGGCGCATCCGCTCGGCCGTCTCTCCCGCACCGTCGCGGATCCCTCCTCCGCGTGCCGTCCGCCCGCCCCGAGGCGCCCGACCCGTCCCGCGCCCTCGTGGCCCGCCCCTGCGCTCGCCGGCCGGATCCGCCCGCACCGTCACCACCGCCGACGCCCGCGTCGGCATGAGAGGACCCCATGTCCGACACCACCGCATCCGCCCGCCCGGCGTCGGGCGGCGCCGAGCCGTCCGCCGCGCCCGGCTCCGGACGCCCCGCCGCCCCGGCCGTATCGCGTCGCGCCTGGCAGGCGCTCATCGTGCTGCTCGCCGGCATGTTCATCGCGCTGCTCGACACCACCATCGTGAACGTGGCGCTGCCCACGATCCGCACGAGCCTCGACGCCTCCGAGTCGACGCTGAGCTGGATCATCTCCGGCTACGCGCTCGCGTTCGGCCTGGCGCTCATCCCCGCGGGACGCCTCGGCGACCGCTTCGGGCACAAGTGGGTGTTCGTGACCGGCATCGCGCTGTTCACGCTCGCGAGCCTCGCGTGCGGCGTGGCGCAGGACGACCTCCAGCTCGTGATCTCCCGCGTGGTGCAGGGACTCGCCGGGGGACTGTTCGTGCCGGCGGTGACCGCGTTCATCCAGCTGCTGTTCCCGCCGCAGGTGCGCGGCAAGGCGTTCGCCATCATGGGCGCCGTCATCGGCGTCTCGTCGGCGCTCGGCCCGATCGTGGGCGGCCTCATCATCCAGGCGGCGGGGGAGGAGTTGGGCTGGCGCCTGGTCTTCTTCGTGAACCTGCCCGTCGGCCTCGCCACCGTCGTCGCCGCGGTCTTCCTGCTCCCCAGCCGCCGCGTGGCGGAGGAGGTCGCGGGCGACGTGCGCGCCCAGGCCGGCCAGCGGTCCGGCGCGCCGGCCGGGGGCGCTCCGACCCCCGCCCAGCCCGCGGCCACGGGCGTCGACATCGTCGGCATCCTGCTCGTGAGCGCCGGCCTGGTGGCACTGCTCGTGCCGCTGATCGACGGCCAGGACCAGGGCTGGCCGCTCTGGACCTACCTCTCCCTCGCGGGCGGCGTCGTGCTCCTCGCCCTCTTCGGCGTGTGGGAGGTCGCGCAGACGAAGCGCGCGAAGAGCGTCCTCGTGCCGCCGCACCTGTTCACGCACCCCGCGTTCACGGGCGGCGTGATCCTCGCGATGGTCTACTTCGCGGCCTTCACGAGCATCTTCTTCACCATCTCGATCCTCTGGCAGTCGGGTCTCGGCAACACCGCCCTCGCCTCGGGCCTCGTCTCCATCCCGTTCGCGATCGGCAGCATCGTCGGCTCCTCGCAGAGCAACCGCCTCACGAACCGCCTCGGGCGGAACGTGCTCGTGATCGGGACGGCGCTCGTGAGCGTCGGGCTCATCTGGCTGTGGCTCGTGCTCCTGAACACGGCCGCCGCCGACCTCACCAGCTGGATGCTCCTCGTCCCGCTGCTGCTCGCGGGCGTCGGCAACGGCCTGTTCATCGCCCCGAACGCGCAGTTCATCGTCGCGACCGTCGACCCCGCCGAGGCGGGCGCGGCCTCCGGCGTGATCGGCACCGTGCAGCGCGTCGGCTCCGCGGTCGGCATCGCCGTCATCGGCAGCGTGCTGTTCGCGGGCGTCGCCGGGGCCGGGATCCGCGGACCGCAGATGGTGCCGCAGGCCTTCACCGACGCGTCCGCCTCGGCCATGGGCGTCAGCGCGATCTTCGCGGTCGTCGCCTTCGCGCTCGTGTTCGCCCTGCCGCGACGGGCGTCGCGCGGGCACTGACCCGGCACGACCGCGGCGCCCGACGCCGCACCGCCCTCGCCGATCCGGATCCGTCCGGGTCGGCGAGTGCCGTCTCCGGGCTAGCCGGCCGCGGCGATCCGCTCGCGCAGCCGCGCGAGCGCGTCGGCGGCGCCGTGCAGCACCGAGATGTGGCCGTCGCCCGGCCGCACGACGAGCCCCGCGCCGGGCACCCGGTCCGCGAGCCAGCGCGCGTGGGCGACCGGCGCGATCCGGTCGGCGTCGCCGTGCAGCAGGATGACCGGCGCGGTGACGTCCGCGAGGTCGACGCCCCAGTCGGCGACGAGCGCGAGGTCGTCGTCGACCATGCCGCCGGGTCCCGCGTCGAAGCCGCGGGCCGCGACGCCGTCCAGCCACGCCCAGTCCGTCTGGAGCGCGCGCAGGTCGCCGTCGGTGAACATCGCCGGGTCGAACTCGGAGGCGGCGAGCGCGGCCTCCAGCTCCTCCCGGCCGGCGTGCGCGGCGCGCAGCTCCCGCTCGCCGCCCGCGTGCATGCCGGCGAACCAGTCGAGCCCCTCGGCCTCGACGGGGGCGAGCGCCGCCCCGCAGACCGCGCCGAGCACGCGCGCGCCGAGCGAGGCCGCCGCCGCGAGCGCGAGCACGCCGCCGCTCGAGTGGCCGAGCACCGCGAACCGGTCGATCCCGAGCGCGTCCGCGACGGCCAGGTCGTCGGCCGCCGTGGTCGCGACGGTGCGGCCGGGGTTCCGCGTGGAGCCGCCGTACCCGGGCCGGTCGTAGGAGATCCACCGGATGCCGCGGCCCTCCGGCGCGTCGACGAGCGGCTCGGGCGGCGGGCCGACGTTCGGCGTGCCGTGGTGGTAGGCGACGACCAGGTCGGCGTCGTCGCCGGCTCCCGTGTCGTAGCAGTGCAGCGTGCGGCCGTCCGGCAGTCGCAGGTCCGTCTCGGTGGGCATGCGCCGAGCGTAGGCCGGGGCGGGGGAGCCGGCCAGCGTCGGATCCCGACGGGGGCGCGGTCGCCGACGCGCGACGGTGACAGGATCGACGGCATGGACCAGGCGCGGGACGGCGAGCTCCGCGAGCTCCGCGAGCTGCGCCGCCGCGCCTACGGGCCGGCCGCCGACCTCGACGACGCGGAGCTCGACCGCCTGCGGGAGCTCGAGGCGGGGCAGGGCGCCGCGGCGTCGCGGACGACCGCGCCGGACGCGATCCGTCCCGGCACCGCACCGCGCGTCCCCTCCGGGCGGCACGCCGCCAAGGTGCGCGCCGCCGACGAGGAGCGCGCCCGCGACGGCCGCGACGACGACGCCCACGACGACGCCGCCCGTGACGCCCTGCCCGGCGCCCGACCCCGGATGCGCCGCCGCACCGCGGTGCTGTGGGCCGCGTCCGTCGTGGTCGCGATCGGCGCGACCGTCGCGCTCTCCTCGGGTCTCGCCGTCGGCGGGCGCGAGGTCGGGGTCGTCGCCCTCGACCCCGACCGCGCGGTGCCCTCCCGCTGGGACGACTGGTACCAGGACGCGGCGACCGGCGTGGGCGACTTCCGGGGCCTCACCGTCATCGGCCTCGTCAACCCCGAGGACGACTCCCGCTGCGTGGCCGTGGTCGCCCCGCGACCCGCCCGCACCGGATCCCCGGTCGGCGGCTGCGAGGCCGGCTCGTTCCCGGCACGGGCCGTGCTCACGGTCGACGACGACATGCCCGCCGACCTCCTCGAGGCGTTCACCGAGGGCACGGCGCTCGAGTTCGTGCTCGACGGCTCGTCGGTCCGCGTGACCGCGGGCTAGGCGGCCGCCGGCCCGGACGAGGGCGGGTCGCGCGGCGGTGCCGGTGGCGGTGCCGGGGGACGGACCTCCTCGAGCGCGCCGAGCGGTTCGAGCTCCCGCGTCAGGCCGGGGTCGACCGGAGCAGCCGGGTCACCGCGATCATGGCACCGCCCACGACCGCCGGGATGCCGCCGCCGGGGTGCACCGAGGCGCCGACCCGCCAGAGCCAGGGGCGCCAGGGGTCGTTGTACGAGGGGCGGTGGAACGGGCCGCTGAGCCACGGGGGGCGCGCCGCGCCGTACAGCGCGCCGTGCGGTTCGCCGCCTCCCGCGTAGTACGCCGGATCGAGCACCTCCTGCTCGTCGAGGAGGTCGGTGAGGGGCCCGTGGAGCCCCATCGCCGCCGAGACGCGCTCGACCTCGCGGCGCACGAAGGGATGCTCGGCCGTGTAGCGGCCGCCGTCGGCGGGCGCGGTGAGCAGGATCCCGACGGTGCTGCGCGCGTTCGGGTAGACCTCACCCGCGCGGTACTGGTTGACGAACACCATCGTGTCCGCCGGCTCGTCGCCCGCCTCGAGGCTGCGGTGCAGGGCGGCGGGCCGCGTCGGCAGCACGACGCTGTGCGAGGCGAGATGCGCGGGCAGCTCCTCCCGCAGCGCGCCGTACACCGCCACGGCGGAGCAGGAGAGGGCGCGGGGGCGCAGGCGGGGCAGCGTCGGGAGCCGCGACGGCCCGGTCAGCGCGGCCAGGCGGTCGGCGTCCAGGGCGCTCACGACGAGGTCGGCCGGGTAGCGCCCCACGGCCGTGGTGACGGATCCGCGCTCGATCCGGGTGACCGCCTCGCCGGTCCGCACCTCGACGCCGGCCGCCGCGGCCAGCCGGCCGAGCGCCAGCACGATCTCGTAGACCCCGCCGCGCGGCACCCACGCGCCCGTCTCCGCCATGATCGCCGGCATGCTCGCGTAGAGGGCGGGCGTGCGGGAGGGCGAGACGCCCGCGTTGAGGGTGTGGATCGCGATGACCTCGCGCAGCCCGTCGGGGAGCCACGGCAGGCTGTCGAGATAGGCGCGCGTGGTGAGGCGGGAGCCGTAGACGGCCAGCAGCCGGCGCAGCGCCGGCAGGGCGGCCCGGTCGAGGGGGTCGGCGAGCAGCAGCTCCGTCACGTCGTCGGCGAGGGGCGCGTGCAGGTCGGAGAACCGACGCCAGGCGGGGTACCAGGGGTGGTCGGGCGCCACCGGCAGGGAGGTCTCCTCGCCGTCGAAGTAGTAGCGGCCGACCTCCGGCATCCGCACCAGGTCGAGCCGGCCGTCCTCGCGGGCCCGGTCGGACGCGCGTCCGCCGTCGCCGAGCCGCCGCAGGAGCTCGTCCCACACCGCCGGGAACGTCACCAGCGACGGCCCGGTGTCGACGCGGTCCCCGCCCAGCAGGATGCGGCGGCTCTTGCCGCCGAGCTCCGCGGAGGCCTCGAGCAGGGTGACGCGGTGGCCCGCGTGCGCCAGCAGGGCGGAGGCGGTGAGCCCGCCCATCCCGCCTCCGACCACGACGATGCGGCTCACGGGTAGCCCACCAGCACGATCGCGACCATGAGCAGCACCCCGGCGACCGACCCCGCGATGTACGGGAACGCGACCGACAGGCGGTAGAGCCGATGGCCGGTCTCCGGCGTCGGGTCGCGCAGCAGGCGCACCACGAGGCAGCCGGCGATCAGCGCGTTGACGGCCGCCACGGGCACGCTCACGACGGCGAACAGCGCGGTCGCGACGATCCACCAGGCCCCGCTCCAGAGCGCCGTCCCGCGCGGACCGAGCCGCACCGCGGTGGTGGTGATGCCGGCGTCGCGGTCCTCCACGATGTCCTGCACCGCGTCGAAGGCGTGCTTGGCCACGCTCCAGGCCATGAGGCCCAGCGCCGCGGGCCAGACCGGCGCCACGCCGAGGGCCGCCGGCACGAAGACGAGCGGCAGCGCGTACGCCGCGTTGCTCAGCGAGTCGAGGAACGGCCGCGCCTTGAAGCGCAGCGGGGGCGCCGAGTAGAAGACGAACACGCCCGCGTAGAGCAGGATCGCCGCGTTCGCGAGCGGGGGGAGCACCAGCAGGAAGCAGATGAGGAACGGCACGTTGAGCACGGCGACCGCCCAGGCGATGAGCCGGACCTCGGACGACCGGATCCGGGCGCCCTCGAGGGAGCCCTTGCGGGGGTTCGCCGCGTCCGTCTCCTGGTCGTAGACGTCGTTGACGCCGTAGATGAGGAGGTTGAACGGGAGGGTGAGCCACAGGATGACCGGCAGGGCCCGCAGGTCGAACAGCGCGCCCGTGAGCCACACCGCCACGAAGCCGGACCCGATGGTGTTGATCCACAGCACCGGGCGGGAGATGAGCACGAGGCGGCGCACGGCCGTGGCGATCCCCGCCGGCGCGGTGCGCGACATCCGCTCGCTGCCGTCCGTCACGTCATCGACCGTACGCCGCCCGCTGGGTCGCCGGTCTTACGGCTTCCGGGCGCAGACTGGGCGGATGCGCCTGATGCTGCTCACCGCCGGCACCCGCGGCGACGTGGAGCCCTTCGTCGCCCTGGCGCGACACGCCGCGGCCCGCGGTCACGAGGTGCGGCTGGCGCTGCCCGACGACGCGGTCGTACCCGCGGGGGTCGACGCCGTCGGGATCGGCCTGGACGCGCGGCGGATGCTCTCCCCGGCCGGTCGCGCTCCCTGGGCCCTCCTGCGCCACGTGCGCGCGGAGGTGCGGCCGGCGATGCGGCGGATGCTCGCCGTCGCCGTGCGGGAGACGCTCGCCTTCGACCCGGACGTGGTGGTGCACCACCCCCTGGTCCTCAGCGCGCCGATGGTGGCGGACGCCCTCGGCGTGCCCCGCGTGCTGGCCGAGCTCGCGCCGGTCGCCACGCCCAGCGCGCGCTTCCCCGCCGCCGGGGGGCCCACGGCCACCCGCGACCTCGGCGCGCGCAACCGGTCCACCTACGCCGTGCCGCGGGCAGCCGCGCGCCTGTTCGACGCCGACGTGGCGCGCGCCGCGGCCGAGCTGCCGGGCGGTCGTCGTCCTGCGGTGCGCTCGCCGTCGCGCGCAACCCTCATGGCCGTGAGCCCCGCCCTGCTGCCGCGGCCCGACGACTGGCCGGAGCGGGTGCACCAGACCGGGGCCTGGTACGACGCGGCGCACGCCGAGTCCCTCGACCCGGCCGTCGACGCCTTCCTCCGGGCCGGGCCCGTCCTCGTCGCCTCGTTCGGGTCCATGGGCACGGGCGACGCGGCCTCCCGGGGGCACGCGATCGTCGCCGCGGCCCGCTCCCACGGCCTCCGCGTGCTGCTCGTCACCGGATGGGGCGGGCTCGCGCTGCCCGCGGAGAGCGGCGGGCCGGACGTGCTGGCGGTCCGGTCCGTGCCGTTCGACGCCGTGCTGCCGGGCGCGGCGCTCGCGCTGCACCACGGAGGGGCCGGCACCTCCCATGCCGTCGCGCGGGCCGGCGTGCCCGCCGTCGTGGTGCCCGTCACCGCCGACCAGCCGTTCTGGGCCGCCCGGCTGCACCGGCAGGGGGTCGCCGCCGCGCCGGTCCCGCGCCGCGGGATGTCGGTCGACGCCCTCGCCCGGGCGATGGGCGACGCCCTGTCCCGTCGCGGGAGGGCGGCCGAGGTGGGCGGGCTCATGCGACGGGAGCAGGGCGTGCGGCGGGCGGTCGACGTGCTCGAGTCGCTCTGACGCGGCGGCGGCCGCTCCCGCTGAGCAGGTGCCGCAGCGCGATCAGCTGTCGGGCACCAGCCAGACCGCCGTGTCGGGCGGGAGCGCGTCGTGGACGGCGCCCGTGGAGCTGAGCACCACCCGGCGGCCGGGCGGCAGCGGCACCGGGTCGGGGCCGAACGCGATCCAGCACTCGAGCGATCCGCGCCGGAAGGCGAGCGCATCGGCCGGGCTGGGCAGCCACACCAGCGGCTCCGACGCCACCACGAGCTCGCGGCGCGCCGCCAGCAGCCGCCGGTAGTGCGCGAGCGTCGACGCGGGATCCGCCTCCTGGCGCTCGACCGTGAGCCCCGCCCACTCGTCCGGCTGCGGCAGCCACGGTCCCGGGCCGCCGTCGGGGACGCCGGTCGAGAAGCCGAACGGGGTCGCCGACCCCGACCAGGGGATCGGCACCCGGGAGCCGTCCCGCCCCGGGTCGCTGCCGCCCGAGCGGAGGTGGATGGGGTCGCGGCGGCGCGCGTCGGGGATGTCCTCCACCTCGTGCAGCCCGAGCTCCTCGCCGAAGTAGAGGTAGGCGACGCCGGGAAGGGCCATCGTGAGCGTGACGGCCGCGCGGGCGCGACGGCGGCCGAGCTCGCGGTCGACCGGGTCCACCCCGAAGCGGGCGCGCTGCTGCTCGTTCGAGGCCCGCACCTCCGGCTGCTCCCGGCCGTAGCGGGTCGCCTGCCGGACCACGTCGTGGTTGGTCAGCGCCCAGGCGCTCGGTGCGCCCGTGTCGGCGGCCTTCGCCAGGCCCTGGTCGATGACCCGCCGCCAGGGTCCCGCGCGGAACGCCGTGTGCAGCGGCTCGAACTCGAACGCGGTGTGCAGCTCGTCGGGGCGGAGGTAGAGCGGCAGCCGCTCGGGCCGCGCCACCCAGGCCTCGGCGACGAAGATCCGCGGCGGGTCGTAGGAGTCGGCGACCCCGCGCCACTCCCGGTACACGTCGTGGACCTCGTCCTGGTCCCAGCCCGGATGCGCCTCGGTGCGGCGGTCGGCGCCCCGCCCGTCGGGGAGCCCGGCCGCCTTCGCCAGCCCGTGCGCGACGTCGACCCGGAAGCCGTCGACGCCGCGGTCGAACCAGAAGCGCAGCACGTCGACGAACTCCGCGCGCACCTCGGGGCTCGTCCAGTCGAGGTCGGGCTGCTCCGCGGCGAACAGGTGCAGGTACCAGGCGCCCGGGCGCCCGTCGGGATCGGTGGTGCGGGTCCACGCGGGGCCGCGGAAGCAGCTCTCCCAGTCGTTGGGCGGCAGCTCGCCGTCCGCGCCCTGCCCGTCGCGGAAGTGGTACCGCGCCCGGGCCGCCGGATCCCCGTCCAGCGCCGCGCGGAACCAGGGGTGCGCGTCGGAGGTGTGGTTGGGGACGATGTCGAGGAGCACGCGCATGCCGAGGGCGTGCGCCTCGGCGATCAGGGCCTCCGCGTCGGCGAGCGTGCCGTAGGCCGGGTCCACGTCGCGGTAGTCCGCCACGTCGTAGCCCGCGTCGACCATCGGCGAGGGGTACCAGGGGTTCACCCAGATGGCGTCGACGCCGAGCGCCGCCAGGTACGGGAGTCGGTCGCGCAAGCCCGCGAGGTCGCCCACGCCGTCCCCGTCGCCGTCGGCGAAGCTGCGGAGGAGCACCTGGTAGACGACCGCCGAGCGCCACCACGCGGTCTCCGCCGCCCGCTCGGAGGTCATCCCTTGACGGCGCCGCCGCCGAGGCCGGCCACGAGGTACCTGCGCGCGAAGACCGCGATGAGCACCACGGGGATCACGAGCGCGATGCTCGCCGCCGCCAGCGTCTGGTAGGTCGAGATGTCGTCCGCCCCCTTCTGCGCGGCGATGAAGACGGGGATCGTGACGGCCTGGTTCTGCGTGAGCGTGAGCGCCACGAGGTACTCCTGGAACGCGACGAGCAGGGTGAAGACGCCCGCCGTCACGAGGCCGGGGCCCATGAGCGGCACGATGACGCGGCGGAACGCGCCGAAGCGGCTGCAGCCGTCGATCATCGCGGCCTCGTCGAGCTCGGTCGGGATGTCGCGGAAGAACCCGACGAGCAGCAGCAGCGTGAACGGCATGTTCACCGCCACGAGCGCCGCGACCAGGGCGATCTTGGTGTCGTAGATGCCGAGCGCCTGGCTCATCTCGTAGAACGGCAGCACCACGGCGAACCGCGGGATGGTCCGCAGCACCACGGCGAGCACCAGCAGGATCGGCCCGACGACCCCCGCGTAGCGCGCGAACGCGTACGCGGCGGGCGCGCCGACGACCAGCGCGACCACGACCGTGAGCCCGGCCACGATGAACGTGTTGACGAGCACCTCGGCGAACAGGGTGCCGCGCCACAGGTCGACGAACGCGTCGAGGCGCGGCTCGAAGATCCACGTCGGCGGGTTGGTGAACGCGTCCTGGAACGGCTTGACCGCCGTGAGCAGCGCCCACAGGAACGGGCTGAGCGCGACGATGACGATGACGACGAGCGCCGCGCCGGCCCACAGCGAGCCGATGCGCTCGCGACGTCGGCGCTCCCGCGCGGTGAGCGTGCGGCCGGACCCGGTGGGGCCGTCGCCGCGGGGCACACGGGTCCGGCCGGTGGGCACGAGCGGGGTGGATGCGGTCATGCGGCCCGCGCCCCCTTCCAGGTCTGTCGGAGGAACGGGATCAGCAGCACGAGCGTGATGACGATGGTCACCACGTTCACCGCGCTCGCCACCCCCAGCCGGTACGACTCCCCGAGGGCCACCTGGTAGACGAACACCATGAGGGACTCGGTGCCGACGCTGCCGGCCGCCGGGGTGATGATCCGGATGGAGTCGAACACCTTGAGGCTGTCCATCAGGCTGATGAGCGTCACGAACGAGAACAGCGGCGCGAGCAGCGGCACGATCATGTAGCGCTGGCGCTGCCACCACCCGGCGCCGTCGAGCTGCGCGGCCTCGAGCGGCTCCTCGGGGAGCGTCTGCAGGCCCGCGAGGAGCACGAGGATCACGAACGGCGTCTCGTGCCAGAGCGCGTGCAGGCCGATGAGCACGCGGGCGGGCCCGGTCTCCGTCAGCCAGTCCACGTGGATCCCGAACACCGCGAGGCCCTGGTTCACGACGCCGCCGAAGATGTCGTTGAAGAGCCAGGAGAAGTTGAGCGCGCCGATGACGGTGGGCACCACGTAGCTCGCCATGAGGAGCCCGAGGATCACCATGCGCCCCCGCTCGATGCGGTTCAGCAGCAGCGCGATGCCGTAGCCGACGATGAGCTTCGCGACCGTCATGACGATCGCGTAGGTGATGGTGAACGCGGCGTCCCGGCCGAAGCGGCGGTCGGTGAAGATCTCGACGTAGTTCGCCACGCCGTTGAAGACGCCCGGCTGGCCGACGGGCACGTTCTGGAAGCTCCAGACGAGGGTCGTGATCAGCGGCACGATCAGCAGCCCCGCCATCAGGATGATGGCGGGGGCCGTGAACGCGGCGAAGGTCTTGAGCCTCATGCCCGGCTGCCGGGCGCCGAGCCCGGGCGGGTGCCGTCGCGGGTGGATCCGCGCATCAGGGCGCGAAGCCCGCCGTGGCGATGGCCTGCACGGCCGCCGCCTGGAGCTGGGCGGCGCCGTCCGCGGAGGACAGCGTGCCGTCGACGACCTGCGCGAGGATCGGCGCCATCGCGGCGAACACGTCGGACATGTACGGCACGAGCGGCAGGCCGTTCGGCTTCTCGCTCTCGAGCACGTCGCGCGCGGCCTCCTCGAACGGGAGGTCGGCGGCCTGCGCCTGCGTGGTGCGGGCCGGGATGGTGGCCTTGGCGGCCTCGGTCGCGGCGTCCGCGCCGGTCGCGACGCCGAGCAGGTCGAAGAGGAGGTCCTTGTCGACCTTCGAGTTCGCGGCGATCGAGAGCCCGTCGACCGAGAGGCTGGTCGCGGGGGTGCCGCCCTCCTGCACGGACGGCGGCACGGCGAACGCGAAGTCGTCGAAGTTCTCCGTCTGGCCCTCGTCGAGCAGCGCGGAGACGCGGCCGGCGAACAGCATCGACATCGCGGCCTGGCCGGTCTGCAGCTGCGTGATGACCTCGGGCGACGACCACGAGGTCGACTGCGAGCTCATCTGCTGGTACGTGGCGCGGAGGGTGTCGAGCGCGGCGATCGACTCGGGGGTGTCGAGCGTCGGGGTGGCGGAGCCGTCCTCGAACCAGGTGCCGCCGAGCGAGCCGAGGTACTGGTTGTAGGCGCTCGAGTTGTCGCCGGCCGCGTTGAACGGGAGGGCCAGCGGGTTCGCCATGCCGGTCTCCGTGCGGATGGTGTCGGCGGCGGCGTACATCTCCTCGAACGTGGTCGGCACCTCGATGCCGAGGTCGGAGAGGATGTCCTCGCGGTAGATGAAGATGATCGTGCCCCAGAAGGTGGGGATGCCGACCTGCTTCCCGTCGTACTGCAGCGACTCCAGGAGCGTCGGGTCGATGTCGTCGATGGCGAGCTCGTCGCCCGCGTCCGCGATGCGGTCGTCGAGCGGCTCGATCCAGCCGCGCTCCGCGTAGAGCGGGTACACGGTGCCGTAGACCTCGACGAGGTCGTAGCTGGGGTTCGCCCCCGACATGGACTGCACGGCGCGCTGGTTCTGGCCGCCGAAGTCGGTGGTCGGCGCGTTGACCGTGAGGTTCCCGCCCGTGCAGCCGGTGGCGATCGCGTCGGTGAACGGGTTCGTCGAGGGGCTGTTGTAGGAGAGGACGTTGACGGTCGTCTTCGCGTCCGGCTGCGGGATGTCGCAGGCGACGCCCGCGCCTCCCACGTCGGCGCCGGCGCCGCAGCCGGCGAGGGCGACGGTCGCGGCGGCCACCGCGGCGCCGAGCGCCAGGCGGATCGGGCCACGTCGCCGGCGGGTGGTCGAGGGGGCTGTGTCGCGCATCGGAGTCCTTCGGGGTGCGGGTCGCGCGGGGCGACGGGACGAGGAGGATGCACGCGGGCGTGCGGTCCGGGTGGTGCCCGACCCCTGCGGGCGCTCGTGCCGGGATCGCCGGCCGCGACCCCGACCCGCGACGGGTCGTTAGTCCACAAACTACGGGTGCACGTCCGGAGCGTGTGACTTCGTGGTCGACGCCCAGCAACGCGAAATGCCGGGTTCGCCGATCGGACGAGGCAGCCCGTCGGCGCGGCGGGAGGTGCGGGGATCCGCCCTACGGCCGCTCGTCCACCACGCCGACGAACCGGCTGCCGATGCCGTCGACCTCGCGCCGGGCGAGGCCGAGGGCGGGCTCGGGCAGCTCGTCGGGGGAGTGGCGCTCGCACGAGAGGTAGGAGAACTCCGGCCACCACTTCTTGGGGCGCACGGCCTCCGTGAAGCCGCACACCTCGCACGTGAGCTGCACCCACACGGGGCGCTTGCCGGAGGAGTTCGCGCGGGACTGCGCGAGCCAGGGCGGCGGATCCTGGTCCATCGCCGCGATCTCGGACTCCGGGACGCGCCCCGGGATGCCGTGGCGCGTGGCCATCTCCAGCGGGATGCCCAGCCGCAGCGCGGCCTCTCGTCTCGTGATCATGTCGCTCCAGGGTACGCGGCGGTGGGGCGCAGCTGAGCATCGGCCGAGATGAATTGCGCACAACCTTGTTTCCTGACAGGCTCGGACCATGCCCGACGCGACCCCCCTCGACGACACGACGGCGACGCCCGCGCGCATCACCGACGAGCTGGTGTGCTTCTCGCTCTACACGGCCTCGCGCTCCACCACGCAGGCGTACCGCGCGCTCCTCGCGCCGTGGGGCCTCACCTACCCGCAGTACCTGGTGCTCGTCCTGCTGTGGTCGGGCGACGACCGCACCGTCACGGATCTGGGTCGTCAGCTCGACCTCGACTCGGGCACGCTGTCGCCGCTGCTCGCGCGCATGGAGGAGGCCGGCTTCGTCGCCCGCCGTCGCGTCTCCGCCGACCAGCGCGTCGTCACCGTGTCGCTCGCGGACCGCGGCCGCGCCGTGCGGGCCGAGCTCGCGCACGTGCCGGCCGCCGTGATCCGCGGCATGGGCCTCGACCTCGACCGGGCCCGGCAGCTCCTCGCGGCCCTGCACCTCGTCACCGCGGGCATGCAGGAGACCGCCGCCGAGGCGCTCGCCCATCCGGCCGCGCCTCCCGCGGTGCCGACCGCCGCGGCGCCGGCCGCCACCTGACGCACCATCCACCACCACCCACCCGCCGCGCCCCCGCGCGGCCCCGGCCGCCCCGCGGCCACGATCGGAAGGAACCACATGGACGCCCTGTACACCGCGGAGGCCCTCGCCACGGGAGCCGGCCGGAACGGACGCGTCGCCGTCAGCGACAGCGACCTCGCGCTCGACCTCTCCATCCCGAAGGCCATGGGCGGATCCGGCGAGGGCGCGAACCCCGAGCAGCTCTTCGCCGCCGGCTACGCCGCCTGCTTCCACTCCGCCCTGCAGGGCGTCGCGCGCGGCCGCAAGGTCTCCATCGCGGACTCGAGCGTGGGCAGCCGCGTGAGCATCGGATCCAACGGCGAGGGCGGCTACCAGCTGGCCGTGCACCTCGAGGTCGTCATCCCCGGGGTCGAGCACGACCTCGCGCAGGAGCTCGCCGACCAGGCGCACAAGGTCTGCCCGTACTCGAACGCGACCCGCGGCAACATCGAGGTCGTCGTCACGGTCTCGGACGACTGATGGCCGGCCACGCCCCTACGTCCTTCCCCCGCACGGCCGCCCGCGTCGTGCTCGGCTCGTTCCTCGCCCTCGCGGGCATCACGCACCTCACGGTCGCGCGCGAGGAGTTCCGCGCCCAGGTGCCGAAGTCGCTGCCGGTGCCCGAGGACGTGACCGTCGTCGGATCCGGCGTGGCCGAGATCACGCTCGGCTCCGCCCTGCTGTTCGCGCGCTCGCGCCGCGGCCTCGCGGGCTGGGCCGCCGCCGCGTTCTTCACGGCGATCTTCCCCGGCAACATCGCGCAGTACGTCCACCGCCGCGACGCCTTCGGCCTCGACACCGACGGCAAGCGCCTCGGCCGCCTGTTCTTCCAGCCGGTGCTCGTCGCGGTCGCGCTCTGGTCGACGGGGGCGCTGCGCCGGCGCTGACCCGCCCGCTGCGTGCGACGACCACCGGGACCCGCACGGGAACCGGTGGTCGTCGCCCTTGACGCTCCCCGGCACCCGTGGCCAGCATGGGCGCATCCGCTCCACCCGCGTCTCGAAGGAGAGACCCATGCCCATGATCTTCGTGAACCTGCCCGTCACCGACCTGGAGCGCGCGAAGGCGTTCTACACGGCCGTCGGCTTCACCGTGAACCCCGCGTTCACCGACGAGAACGCCGCCTGCATCGTGGTCGAGGAGGACCACAGCTGCCTCATGATCCTGACGCGCCCGTTCTTCCAGTCGTTCACCGACCAGCCGCTCGGCGACCCGTCGACGGCCGTCTCGGCGCTGACGTCGGTGAACCTCGACAGCCGCGAGGAGGTCGACACGGCCGTCGCCGCCGGGCTCGCCGCGGGCGGCACCGAGGCGCGCCCGGCCGCGGACTACGGCTTCATGTACCAGCGCCAGCTCACGGATCCCGACGGGAACATCCTCGAGATCGGCCACATGGACCCGGCGTTCGCCGCGGGCGGCCCGCCGGCCATGGACGCGCAGGGCTGATCGCGGTTCCTGTCACGACTCCGCTCGCGCTGTGCCGCTAGCGGGGCAGCTCAGCCCAGCCCGGCGAGCCGCGCGAGCCCCGCGCGGCACCGCGCGGAGTGCTCGGCGTACAGGTCCGGCCGCCGCTCGCGCGCCCAGCGCGTCACGTCCACGAGGTGCAGCGCCGTCATCGCCACGAGCGTGCGCTGCGCCCCGGCGCCGTCGAGGCCGGCCGCGGCCATGAACGCGTCGTGCTCCGCCGCGGTGACGGATCCGTCGAGGTGCGTCCACGCCGTCACCCGGCGGGCGTCGGTCCATGGCACGGGTCCGGTCTCCGCGGCGCCCCAGTCGATCAGGACCGGGGCGGCGCCCGGACCGCGGGACAGCAGGTTCCGCGGCGCGAGGTCGCCGTGCGCGAGGCCGTGGTCGAACGGGGCCCGGGCAAGGGCGGCGAACCGCTCCCGTAGCCAGGGGAGGGCGTCCGCCGGGTAGGCGCCGTCGCGGAGGAGCGGGTCGTCGCCGTCGAGCGACGCGCGGCCGTAGGCGAGGTGCGCCGCCCACGCGGCGGGCAGGTCGCGCCCGAAGCGCGTGAAGAGCGGGTCGGGGGCGTCGGCGAGGTCGACCCGGCCGACCGCGCGGGCGAGGCGGCCGAGCTCCGTCCACGGATCGGCGACGGGCTCCGCGTGCGACGGCACGAAGGCCTGCACGAGGTAGGGGACGCCGTCATGGATCCCGCGCTCGAGGACCGCGGGGACCGCGATGCCCGCACGCGCGGCGGCGCCCGCCGCCCACTCCTCGACGGGGAACTCGTCGGCGCGCCGCGCATCGGCCGGGAACCGGACCACCACGTCGCCGCCCGTCCGCGCGACGCGGTACGTGCGGTTCACGGATCCGCCGGGGAGCTCCCGCGCGTCGTCGGGCGCTGCGCCGATGCGGCGGAGGATCCCGTCGAGCGCCGCGGGGCGCGCGTCGTCTCCTCGGGGACGGCCCCCGGTCGGCGTCCGGCCGTCCACCACCCGCGCGCCTAGGCCAGCGTCCGCAGGAACGCGCGGATGTCGTCGGCCAGCAGGTCCGGCTCCTCGTGCGGGGCGAAGTGCCCGCCGCGCGGCATGGTCGTGTACCGGACCACGTCGTGGGTGCGCTCCGCCCAGCTCCGCGGCGGGTGCACGAGGTCGTGCGGGAACACCGCGACCGCGGTCGGCACCCGCACGCGGCCGACCGGGGCCGTGCGGCCGGAGGCGTGCGCGTAGTAGGGGCGGAGCGAGCTGCCGATGGATCCCGTGAACCAGTAGAGCGACGCGAGCGTCAGCAGGTGTTCGTCGCTGAACCGCGTGGACACGTCGCCGCCGCAGTCGCTCCAGGCGCGGTGCTTCTCGAGGATCCACGACAGCAGCCCCACGGGCGAGTCCTGGAGCGCGGGCGCGAGCGTCAGCGGGCGCGTCCGCTGCTGGTGCTCGTACGCGCCCTCGTCCGCGTGCCACGTGCGCACCTCCTCCCGGTGCGCGCACTCCGCGTCGGTGAGCGTCGCCTCGTCGAGGTCGGCCGGCGCGGCGACCGCCATCAGGTGGATCCCCGCCACCGCCTCCGGGTGCGCCTCCGCCAGCCGCGACGTGATCCCCGCGCCGAGGTCGCCGCCGTGCGCCGCGTACCGCGCGAAGCCCAGCTCGTCGGCCATCAGCCGGTGCCAGAGCTCGTGCGTCGGCTCGTCGATCCGCGGCCGCGGCGGCGAGAACGGGAACCCCGGGAGCGCGGGCACGATGACGGTGGCCGCGTCCGCCGCGTCGCCGCCGGAGCGGGACGGCTGCGACAGGCGCTCCGCGAGCGGCACCAGCTCGAGCGCGGTGCTCGGCCAGCCGTTGGTGAGGATCACGGGGAGGCGGCCGGGACGCTCCGCGTCGAAGCGGAGGTAGGAGACGGGGGTGCCGTCGAGGTCGGCGACCGCCCACGGCAGCGCCCGGATCTCCCGCTCGCGCGCCCGCCAGTCGAAGCCGTCCGCCCACACCGCGGCGAGGCGGCGCAGGAGGGCCTGGTCGGTGCCCGCCTCCCACGCCGCGACCGGCCACTCCGGCGCCCAGCGCGTGCGGCGGATCCGGTCGCGGAGGTCGTCGAGGTCGGCGTCGCTGACGTCGAGGGGGAGCGGGTCGGTCATGGTCGGTCCTGACGTGGCGGGCGGGCGCGGTGCCCCCATGATCCCGTGCGCCGCCGCCGGGAGTCCTAGGCCCGCCGCCGCCGCGCCATCACCGCGCGCTGCAGGAGCACGAAGACCAGCAGGATGCCGCCCGTGATGATGGTGGTCGCCTCCGGCGGGATGCCGCCGTCGCGCGTGATGAGGACGTTCATGAGGCCGAGCACCAGCGCGCCGACGACCGAGCCGAGCACGAAGCCGACGCCGCCCGTGAGGAGGGTGCCGCCGATGACGGTCGCCGCGATCGCGTCGAGCTCCCAGCCGATGCCGGTGATGTTCTGCGCGCTGCCGAGGCGGGCCGTGTAAATGACCGACGCGAGGCCGGCCAGGGAGCCGCTGATGACGTAGACGGCGAGCTTGGTGCGCCGCACGGGCAGGCCCATGAGCGCGGCCGACTGCTCGGAGCCGCCCGTCGCGTAGACGGTGCGGCCGAGGCGGGTGCGGTGCAGCACGAAGAACGCGACGCCCACCACGACCAGCGCGATGAGCACGCCGGGCGTGGTCACCACGTCGTTCACCTTCGGGCCGTCGACCACCTTCATGTCCGTCGCGAGGGAGCGCAACGGCGACTCGTCGTCGAGGCGCTCCGGCACGGTGCTGAGGATGGAGGCGAGGCCGCGGCCGAGGAACATCATCGCGAGGGTCGCGATGAACGGCTGCACGTCGAAGTACTGGATCAGCACCCCGGAGACGACGCCCGAGGCGGTGCCGATGAGGATCATCAGCACCATCACCACCCACGGGTTCCACCCCGCGTTCGCGAGCAGGACGCCGGCGACGCTGCTGACGGCGACGATCGCGCCGACGGACAGGTCGATGCCGCCCGTGAGGATCACGAAGGTGAGCCCCACGGCGAGCACGATGACGTGCGCGTTGTTGATGAGCAGGTTGGAGAGCGTGGCGGCCTGCAGGATGCGGCCGTACGCGATCTCCCCGTAGGCCAGCATCGCGAGCAGGATCACCAGGGCGGCGACGGTGGGCAGCGAGTCGAGGCGGATGCGGAGCCGGCGGCGCGGCGGGCGCGGCGCGGTGCCGGGTCCCGGCGCGGGCGTCGGGGCGAGGGGCGGGCGGATCGTCGTGGCGCTCATGCGGGCACGGCCTCCTTCTCGGTCGTCACGGGGGCGGGCGCCGCGGGGCGGCGCCTCGTGAACAGCGCGCGGACGCGCTGCGATTGCAGGAGGCAGAGCGCCACGATCACGATCGCCTTGAAGGCGGGCGTGGCCGAGGAGGAGATGCCGAGGAACACGACCGTCTTGTCGAGGGTCGCGATGAGGAGCGCGCCGACGGAGGCCCCCAGCAGGTGGAACTTGCCGCCGGCGAGCGAGGTGCCGCCGATGACGACCGCGAGGATCGCGTCGAGCTCCAGCTGGTAGCCAGTGCGGGAGACGTCGACGGTCATGACGCTCGCGGTGGCGAAGATGCCGGCGACGCCCGCGAGCAGCCCGCTCGCGATGTACGCCGTGAACAGGAGCGCCCGGCGGTCGAGCCCGGCGAGGCGCGCGGCCTGCGGGTCCATGCCGATCGCCTCGATCATGAGGCCCAGCGCGCTGCGGCGCACCAGCACGGCCACGCCGATCGTGATGAGCACCGCCAGCAGGAACACCACCGGCAGCCCCACGAGGTACCCGTTCGCGACCCAGCGGAACGGCTCGTTGGCGGCGGCCGTGTTCTGGCCCGCCGTGATGACCTTCGCGAGGCCGCGCCCGGCGAGCATGATCACGAGGGTGCTGATGAACGGCTGCAGCCCCACGACGGAGACGAGCATGCCGTTGACGGCGCCGAGGATGACGCTGATGAGGAGCGCCAGGCCGATCGCGCCGAGCGCGACGCCGAGCGAGTCGGATCCGGCGGCCTTCAGGAACTCCATCGACACGGCCCCGGCGACCACCATGATCGAGCCGACGCTGAGGTCGATGCCGCCGGTCGCGATGACGAGGCACATGCCCACCGCGATCATGAGCACGGGCGCGGCGGCCCGGAGGATGTCGACGAGGTTGCCGACGAGGTTCCCCGTCTCGGGGTTCACCGAGAGGGCGAGGTAGCCGGGGTCCTTGGCGACGTTCACGGCCAGCAGCAGGATGATCGCCACCGAGCCCCAGAACCAGGGCCGGTGCAGCAGGTCGGCGAGCGGGCGGGCGGGCGTGGTCGTGGTGCCGCTCATCGGCGGGCCTCCTCGGCGGATGCGGATGCGGATGCGGATGCGGGGTCGCGGGCGGGGTCCGGCACGGCGTCGAGGTCGACGTCGGACACCCCCTCCTCGGCGATGGTGGTCACGATGGACTCGGCCGTCACGTCCGGCCCGGCCTCGAGCTCGGCGATCTTGCGGTGGTCCTTGAGCACGACGATGCGGTCGCTGAGCCGCACCACCTCCTCGAGCTCCGAGGAGATGAAGACGACGGCGACACCCGTGTCGGCGAGTGCCGCGACCTGCTCCTGGATCTCGGCCTTCGCGCCCACGTCGATCCCGCGGGTCGGCTCGTCGAGGATCAGCAGCTCCGGCTCGGTCGCGAGCCACCGCCCGAGCAGCACCTTCTGCTGGTTGCCGCCGGACAGGTTCCGGATGGGCCGGTCGGGGTCGGCCGGGCGCACGTTGAGCTCGGTCAGGTACTTGGAGACGATGCGGTCCTTCTCCTTGGCCGACAGCGGCCGGGCCCAGCCGCGCTTCGCCTGCACGGCGAGCACGAGGTTCTCCCGCACGCTGAGGTCGCGGATGATGCCCTCGTCGCGGCGGTTCTCGCTGGAGAACGCGATGCGGCGCTTCAGCGCCTTGGCGGGGGAGGTGATGGCGACGGACGCGCCGTCCATGGTGACGGATCCCGAGTCGGGCCGGTCGACGCCGTAGAGGAGGCGCGCGAGCTCGGTGCGGCCGGAGCCGAGGAGGCCGGCGAGGCCCACGACCTCGCCGCGGCGCAGCTCGATGTCGGTCGCGTCGAGCGAGCCCTTCCGGCCGATGCCGGTGGCGCGGTAGACGGGCTCGCCGTCGGCGACCCGTCGGCTGGCGCGCTCCCGGTCGAGGGAGCGGAGGGCCTGGAGGTCCTTGCCGATCATCTGGGCGATGAGGCCGGCCCGGTCGATGTCGCGGGTGAGGTGCTCGCCGACGCGCTTGCCGTTCCGGAGCACGGTGAGCCGGTCGCTGATCGCGAACACCTGGTCGAGGAAGTGGGAGACGAAGAGGATGGCGACGCCCTCGTCGCGGAGGCGGCGCATCACGCGGAAGAGGCCCTCGACCTCGTCGGCGTCGAGGCTGGACGTCGGCTCGTCGAGGATGAGCACCTTCGCGTCGATGACGGTGGCGCGGCTGATCGCGACGAGCTGCTGCAGCGCGAGGCTGAGCGAGGAGAGGGGGGTGCGCGGATCCAGGTGACCGAGCCCCACGCGGGCCAGCACCTCGGAGGCGGCCGCGTGCGTGCCCTTCCAGTCGATGCCGAACCGGCCGCGGCGCTCGTGGCCGAGCATGACGTTCTCGCCGATGGTGAGGTTCCCGCAGAGGTTCACCTCCTGGTACACGGTCGAGATGCCGGCCGCCTGCGCGTCGGCGGTGCCGGTGAGGCGCCGCTCGGCGCCGTCGACGACGACCGTGCCGGAGTCGATGCCGTAGACGCCCGTGAGCGCCTTGATGAGCGTCGACTTCCCGGCGCCGTTCTCGCCCATGAGCGTGTGGACCTCGCCGGGGAAGAGGCGGAGGTCGACCCCGTCGAGCGCCTTGACGCCCGGGAAGGAGATGGTGATGCCCCGCATCTCGACGATGGGGATGGGTGCCTGCATGGCGCGTGCTCCTTGTCTGCCGTCGGCGCCGGCTGCGTGCGGCAGCGGGCGCGGGACGGGCGGGGGGGGGGGGGGGGGGGGGGGGGCCCCCCCCCCCCCCCCGCCGGGTGTGCCGTGCGGGCGGGCTAGAACTTCCGGTCGGGCAGCGCGGTGGCGGCCTTCTCGGGGGAGTCGAACGTGTCCGACGGGACGACGATCGAGGACTCGACGCTCTCGCCGTCGAGCAGCTTCTGCACGGCCTCGAGCGCGGTGTCCCCGAACAGCGGGTTGTACTCGGCGACGAAGCTGAGCTTGCCGTCGGCCAGGGCCTGCAGCGCGCCCTTGGTGCCGTCGATGGTCGCGATCTTCACGTCCTCGCCGGGCGTGAGGCCCGCCTCCTCGACGGCCTGGACGGCGCCGAGGCCCATCTCGTCGTTCTGCGCGAAGACCATCTGCACGTCGTTCCCGTTCGACTTCAGCACGGTCTCGAAGACGCTCTTCGCCTCCTCGGTGGACCAGTTGGCGGTCTGCGCGCCGACCTTGGTGAAGGCGGAATCGGAGCCGATGACGTCGTTCCAGCCCTCGTTGCGCTCGTTGACGACCGAGACGCCCGCGGGGCCCTCGAGCGTGAAGTACTTGCCGCCCTCGGGCAGCGCCGTCTTCGCCCAGTCGGCGACCGACTCGCTGACCGCGATGTTGTCGGGCGCGATGCGGGTCGCGTACAGGGAGTCGTCGTCCGGCTCGATGCCGCGGTCGATGAGGACCACGGGGATCTCCGCCTCCTTGGCGCGCTCGAGCGAGTCCTCCCAGCCGGAGCCCTCGGTGGCCGACAGCAGGATCACGTCGACGCCCTCGTCGACGAACGACGTGAACGCGTCGATCTGCGACTTCTGGTCGTTGTTGGTGGCGGGGGCGTACTTGAGGTCGAACCCGGCCTCCTTCGTGAAGGTGTCCTGGATGTTCTTCTCGTTGGCCTGGCGCCAGGCGCCCTCGGGGCCGACCGCGACGAAGCCGACGGTGGCGGTCTCCCCGCCGCTGTCGGCGGCGCCGCCGGCGGTGGACCCGGTGCCGGAGTTGCTGTTGCAGGCCGCGAGGCTCAGGGCGATGGCCCCGGCTGCGGCGATGGTGGCGATGCGCCTCTTCGTGGACATGTATCTCCTCCTTGAGATGGCGGGACGGCTCCGTCCCGCATCCGGCCCTCGGGGACCGGTCGTGCTGCGGATGCGCGGGGTGCTGCCGCGTGCTGGGGATGTTACCGGTAACAGTTTCCGGAGCGCAAGCATCTGTTACCGGGAACATCCACGCGGTGGTGCGGAGGTCAGCGGCGGGGCGGCAGGTCCGGCAGGTCCGGCAGCGGGAAGTCGTCCTCGTCCTCCTCGTCGCCCGGCGCGGCGATCAGCTCCACGATCGTGTCGACCGTCACCCCGGGCCCGTTGCTCAGCTCGCCGATCTTCTCCCGGTCCTTCAGCACCACGATCCGGTCGCTCACGCGCACGAGCTCGTCGAAGGCCGAGGAGATGAACACCACCGCGACGCCCTCCAGTGCCAGCTGCGCGATGTGCGCCTGGATGTCGACCTTCGCCCGGATGTCGACGCCGCGGGTCGGCTCGTCGAGGATCAGCACGCGCGGGCGGATCGCCAGCCAGCGCGCGAGCAGCACCTTCTGCTGGTTGCCGCCGGAGAGCTGGCCGGCCGGCGTCGCGGGATCGGCTGGCGTGATGCCGAAGTGCTCGATGTGCCGCTCCACGAGGTCCTCGCGCTCGGCGCGGGAGAGCGGGTGCGCCCATCCGCGCAGCGCCTGCAGGGCGAGCACGATGTTCTCCCGCACGCTGAGGTCGGCGATGAGGCCCTCCGCGCCGCGGTCCTCCGCCGAGAGGGCCACGCGGTTCCGCAGGGCGTCCGCCGGCCGGTCGATCACGATGTCGCGGCCCCCGAGGGTCACCACGCCGCCGTCGGCCCGGTCGGCGCCGGCGAGCAGGCGCGCGAGCTCGGTGCGGCCGGATCCGCGGAGCCCCGCGATGCCGACCACCTCGCCCGGGTGCAGCTCCAGGTCCACGGGCCGCAGCATGCCGCGGCGGCCCACCCCGGCGGCGCGGTAGAGCGGCGGCCCGACCGGGTCCACCCGGTGCGCGCGCCGCTCCGAGCCGATGCGCTTCAGGTGCGCGACGTCCTTCCCGATCATGCGGGCGATCACCTCGGCCCGGTCGATCTCGTGCGGCAGGTAGTCGCCCTCCTTCACACCGCCGCGGAGCACGGTCATCCGGTCGCTGAGGGCGAGCACCTGCTCGAGGAAGTGGGAGACGAACAGGATCGCGACGCCCTGGTCGCGGAGCCGCCGGATGACCCGGAAGAGGCGCGCCACGTCGTCGGCGTCGAGGCTGGAGGTGGGCTCGTCGAGCACCAGGACGCGCGGCCGGTCGACCATGGCGCGGGCGATGGAGACCAGCTGGCGGTTCGCGGGGGAGAGGTCGGCGAGGCGGTCGCGGGGATCCAGCTCCGCGAGGCCGAGCTCCGCGAGCATCGCGGCGGCGCGGGCGTGGGTGGCGCGCCAGGAGATCCCGAGGCGGTGGCGCAGCTCGTGGCCGAGCATCACGTTCTCGCCGACGCTCAGGTTCTCGACCAGGTGCGACTCCTGGAACGCGGCCTGGATGCCGAGCGCCCGGGCGTCCGCCGGACCGCCGAGCCGCACGGGCTCGCCGTCCACGAGGATCTCGCCCGCCTCGATGCGGTGCACGCCGAGCAGCGCCTTGATGAGCGTCGACTTGCCCGCGCCGTTCTCGCCGAGGAGCGCGTGCACCTCGCCGGGGTGCAGGTCGAGGTCGACGCCGTCGAGCGCCACGCCGTTGGGGAAGGCCACGGTGATGCCCGTCATGCGGACGGTCGGGCCGGCCGGCGTGCCGGGGTGCCCGGGGCTGCCGCGGCGCGCGGTCGTGCCGTCCGCGGCGACCGTCGGGCCGGTCGGGCGGATCGTCGTCGATCCCCGTGCGTGACGCACCTGGTGCTCCTCGGGTCGGGCCGTGGCGGCCGCGTGCCGGGCGGCGCCCGGCTGGCTCGACTGTAGCGGCCGCCCGGCGGGCGGGCGAGGCCGGAACGGTGGCCGCGTCGCCGGGTCGTCGGCGCGTCAGTCCGCGCGGCGGGCGGCGGCGCTGGAGTCGCGCACGACGAGCTCGGCGGGGATGCGGCTGGACCGCGGGGTCTCGCGCCCCTCGATCGCCGCGATGAGCACGTCGACCACGAGCGCGCCGAGGGCGGGGAAGTCCTGCCGCACCGTGGTGAGCGGCGGGAGGAAGTGCCGCGAGACGGGGAGGTCGTCGAAGCCGACGACGCTCAGGTCCTCCGGCACGCGGATCCCGCGGTCGTGCAGCCCGTGGATCACGCCGAGGGCCATCTCGTCGTTGGCCACGAACACGGCCGTGTACTCGGGGACCGTCGTGAGGCCCCGCGCGAAGTCGTAGCCGAAGTCGCTCGACCAGTCGCCGATGACGATGGGCCGTTCGCGCATGCCCCACGCCCGGGTGCGCGTGTGGAAGGCGCGCTCGCGAGCGCGCGCGTCGAGCCAGTCGAGCGGGCCGGAGAGGTGGAGAACGTCGCGGTGGCCGAGGCTCGCGAGGTGGTCGACCGCGAGCCGGGTGCCCGCGGACTGGTCCACCGACACGGTGAGGAACGCCGGGTCCTTCTCGGCCTTCACGACGAGCGTCGGCAGCCCCGTCGTGATGGTGCGGAGCACGGCCACCGACGACGACCGCGGCGCCACGACGCAGAGCGCGTCGATGCCCTGCCCGGTGAGGTGGCGCACCGCCTCCTCCGGCGTCGCGTCCTCGTCGTCGCGCAGCGCGAACGACGCGACCGAGTAGCCGCCGTCGCGTGCCGACCGCTCGATGGCGCGGAGGATGCTCGACGGCCCGAACTCCACGGCGCTCTCGATGAGCACGCCGATGCGCAGGGCCCGCTGGGTCACCAGCTCCCGCGCGGCGCTGTTGGGCCGGAAGTCGAGCTCGGCGACGACCTCGAGGACGCGCTGGCGCGTCGACTCCTTCACCTGCGGGTGCCCGTTGAGCACGCGCGACACGGTCATGTGGGAGACGCCGGCCCGTTCCGCGACCTCGCGGAGCCCGAGCCGCTCGCCGCCGCTCCTGACGCTCACCCGCACTCCATCCGGCATCCTCCGAGGCGGCGACGGACGTCGCGCCCGCCGGGTCGCGGGCTGGTCGGATCTCCCATGCTGGGCACACCCTACCGGGGGCCCTCCCGGCTCCACCCGTGCCCGCGGCGCTCCCTGGCAAGCGGCCGACCGCCGGTTCCCACTGCTCGGAGGCGGGAGCAGGGTCGAGGGAGCGGCCATTCCGCCGCCCGAAGAAACAGGAGCTCCCATGTACTTCCACGCACAGACATGGATCAACGAGATCGCCGACGGCGAGCCCGACCCCGCCGCCGCCAACGCGCTGCAGGAGGGCCTCGGCGGCCAGTTCGGCGAGATGCGCACGATGATGCAGTACCTCTTCCAGGCCATGAACTTCCGCGGGGCGTCGGCGAAGCCGTACCGCGACCTGATCCAGGGCATCGGCACCGAGGAGATCAGCCACGTCGAGCTGATCGGCACCACCATCTCGCGCCTCCTCGACGGCGCGCCCGAGTACAGCGGCAAGCTCACCGACCCGCTCGACACCCCCGGCAAGGGCGGCGCGACGCCGCTGAAGATCGCCCTCGACACGGGCAACATCCACCACTACCTCGTGGGCGCGCAGGGCGCGCTGCCCGTCGACTCCGCCGGCAACCCGTGGAGCGGCAGCTACGTCTACAACTCCGGCAACCTCCCGCTCGATCTGCTCTACAACGTCATGCTCGAGTCGACCGGCCGCCTGCAGAAGTGCCGCATCTACGAGATGACCGACAACCCCGTGGCGCGTGCCACCGTCGCGTACCTCATCGTGCGCGACCAGGCGCACGAGAACGCGTACGCCAAGGCGCTCGAGACGCTCGGCGTCGACTGGGGCAAGCTCCTGCCGATCCCGAAGACGAACGCCGAGCAGTTCCCCGAGGTCAAGAAGCTGGTGGACCTGGGCCTCCAGAGCAAGCAGTACAGCTTCGACCTCGACGGCAAGAGCGAGGCCGGCCGCATCTTCCAGGGCGCATCGCCCTCGAACGACGGCACCGACCTCACCGCCACCGAGCAGGCGCCCGAGGGCTTCCCCTCGACCATCGCGCCCGAGCGCCTCGAGGAGTTCGCGCCGGGGCTCGACACGGACCTCATGGCCCTCATCCAGGAGACGGCGGAGCGCGAGCTCGCCGACATCGAGGCGTTCTACGGACCCGCGAAGGGCTGATCCGCCTCAACCGCTCCACGCCGCGGCGCCGTCTCCCTCGGGAGGCGGCGCCGTCGTCGTGCCGGGCGGCCGGCGTCAGCCGCGCCGGGCCGCGCGCTCCGCGGCGAGGTGCCCCGCGAGCACGGCGGCACCCGCGAGCAGCAGGCCGACGAGCGTCGAGATCCCGGAGGCGGGGCCGCTGCCGGTCGCGACCAGGCCGCCGACCGTGACGAGCAGCGAGACCACGGCGAGCGGCGTCACCACGCGGGATCCGGCGCGGCGGGCGGCGTCCTCGCGGGACGCGGGGGCGTCGTCGACGGCGCGGTAGCCGAGGCGGCGGATCCACGGGGCGTCGAACCGCTGCGCGTGCGGCACGAGGAGCGCCAGCACGGCGGTCACCACCGCGATGATCCCGAGCATCGTCCACACGCCCATGCGCGACCGCCTTCCCTCGCCTCCCCTCGACGCTACCGGCACGCCATCCGCCCGGCCCATGCCGGTGATGCCTCCGAGGGACGCCGGCTCCACTCCCCGTCCCTACGGTGGAGGGCATGGGGACGCGGGCATGAGGGCGACGGCGCGGTGGCGCGCGACCTCGGCGATCGCGGCGGTCGCGCTCGTCGTCGCGGTGCTGAGCGGGTGCTCGTGGCTGTCGCCGCCACCGCCCGAGGCGGCGGTCGCCAGCGTGGAGGCCCTGCGGACGCGGCTCGTCGCGGTGGACGGGGTCGCGGAGGTCGCGACGTCGCTGTACTCGCCCGACCTCCTCCGATCGGGCCGGTGGGTCGCCTCCGTCGACGTCACCGCCGAGACCCCCGACCTCGCCCTGGCCGCCGCCGTGCGGGGCGCCCTCGGCGACGGCGTGACCGCGGCCCAGCTCGACCTCTCCCTCGAGGTCCCGGAGGGTTCCGGGATCGCGGGCGTGACGCTCGACCCGCAGGTCGCCGACGACGTCGACCTCGCCGACGCGTGGCGCCGCATCCCGGGTGCCGCCTCCGTGCATCTCGCCGGCGGCGGCCGCTGGGTCGTCCTCCGCGAGGGCGCGACGGTCGCGGAGGCGGCGGACCGCTTCCGTCCGATCCTCGGCGACGGCCTCGTGGTGCTCCAGGACGAGATCGTCTCGGTCGGCGTGACCGCCACGGCACCGGGATCCGCGCTCCTGTCCGCGATCGACGCGCTCGCGGCCCGGCCGGGCGTGACCGGCGTGTACTCCACGCCGGGACCCGACATGGGCCGGGCCGCGGTCACCGTCGAGACGGACGACGTCGAGCCGGTCGCGGCCGTCCTCGCCGCGACGGTCGACGAGGCCGCGGACGCGGGCAGTGCCCCGCGGACGGCCTTCACGGTGCGGACCGCGTACGCGTCGGACCGCTCGTCCGACGACGAACGGGAGGTCACGGGCTGGGTCGGCCTCCCCCTCGGCGCGCCCGAGCCCGCCGACCTGCCGCAGCCGGTCGAGCCGGAGGCGCCGGCCGATCCGCCGGTGCCGGAGGCCCCGCCCGTCCTCGTCGACGTGGCCGCCCAGGAGGCCGGGGTGCGCGCCTTCCTCGAGTCCGCGGTCGCCATCGCCGGCGTGCCGGCCGAGGCGACCGCGGAGGCCACGGCGTGCGCGGACGGCTCCGCGGCGACGCAGGCGACGGGCCGCGTGCTCATCCCGGTGTTCACCGTCATGGACGACGCCCAGGCCCCCTTCGACGCGATCACCGGCGCGTGGGCCGACGCGGGCTTCGTGCCGAGCGGCCGCGCCATGGGCCGCGACTTCTGGTCCGCCGGCGACGGCCGGGCCGACGGCGTGGCGACCGCCAGCATCCGCGGCACCGCCGAGGGCCTCAGCATCTCCGCCGAGTCGGTGTGCGTGCGCTGACGACGCTCCGTTGCCCTCGTCGTCGGCCGGGGGCAGGATCGCGGTGACGAAGGGATGCCCATGCCGCAGTACGTCGTCCTCATCCACAGCGACCCGGAGGCGGCGGACCCGCCGACCGACGAGGAGCGCGCCGCCCACGACCGCCATGCGGAGGAGCTGGCCGGATCCGGGTCCCTCGCGATCGCCTACGCGCTGGGTCCGCCCGGCGAGGCGGTCGCCATCCGGAGCGGCACCGCCTCGGCCGGGCCGCTGCGGTCGTCGGGCCCGCAGGTCGCCGGCTTCTGCGTGATCGACGCGCCCGACCTCGACGCCGCTGTCGCGATCGCGCACGGGAATCCGGCGGCGCGCACCGGTGCCGGCGTCGAGGTGCGCCCCGTGGAGGGCGGCGGCGTCCTCCGCGGCTGACGGGCCGGGAGCCCTCGCGTCAGTCCGACCGCAGCCCCCGCACGGCGACGCGCACCCCGCTCCGCGGGAGCGCCGGGAACCGCCGCAGCGAGATGCGGAGGTCCTGCGGCGGGAGCGTCATGTCGGTCGCGCGGGTGGCGAGGCGCACGGCCTGCTCGACGAGCGCGATCGTGATGTCCTCGCCCGGGCAGCGGTGGCCCGTCGCCGCGTCGCCGCCGCCCTGGGGGATCAGGGTGTTCGGGTCGCCGTCCCAGTCGCGGAAGCGCGTGGGGTCGAAGGACTCCGGATCCCGCCAGAGGCGGGGGTCGCGGTTGGTGCCGAAGAGGTCGAGCATCACCCAGTCGCCCGGCGCGAAGGTCCCGCCGAGGCCGTCGAAGCCGTTCCGGACGGTGCCGGCGATCACGGGGAAGAAGGGGTAGGAGCGGCGCACCTCCTGCACGAAGCCCCGGAGGTCGGTCTCGTCGCCGGCGGCGAAGGCCCGCGCCCAGCGGGGGTGGGCGTGCAGGGCGTGCAGCGCGAAGTCGATGAAGCGCGCGACCGCGACCGTGGGGCGCACGAGGTTGAGGAGCTCCACGCCCGCGGCCTCGACGGTGAGCGGCGAGCCGTCGGCGTCGACGTGGGTCACGACGTCCTGCAGCGGCGAGCCGGCGGCGACCGGCAGGCGGCCGTCGCGGGCGCGTCGCACCACGTCGCGCGCCCACCGCTCGGCGCGCCGGCGCCGGGCGCGCGCGGCCCAGTTCACGGGGCCGACGGACGCGGCCCGCTCGACCATGTCGGCGACGTCGGCGCCGACGCGCCGGACCTCGTCGTCGTCCACGGGGATCCCGACCCAGCGGCATGCGGTGCGCATGAGCACCTCGACGAGCTCGTCGTGCAGTCGCACCTCGGGCACCTGCGACCAGCGCGCGACGCCCTGCCGCCACTCGTCGTCGAAGGCCCGGCGGACGCGCTCGATGCCCTCGGGCAGCATCATCCCGAGGAACATCGCCTTCCGGATGTGGTGGCCGTGCCCGCTCATCGCCTGCACGCTGCCCTCGTCCTGCAGGAGGTGCATGACGGACACGGGCATCGCGCCCGCGCGGCCGAAGCGGTCGCCCTCGTAGAAGAGGCGGGCGGCCTCGCGGCCGCGGATGCAGGTGACCGGGCGGCCGGCGAGCCGCGTGCGGAACGCGTCGGCCCCCACGGCGTCGGCGCCGCGGGACACGAACCGGTAGCCGTCGCGGAGGAGGCGGAGCGAGCTGTCCGGGCCGGGGAGGCGGGGGATCACGCGGGGCCTCCGGTGCTCCCGTGGCCTCCGGGACCCGAGCCGGGGGTGTCGTAGGAGCCGTCGGTGCCGACGCGGAGGCCCTCGCGCACGATGGCGCTCGGGCCGCCGAAGGGCGTGCACCGGTAGTCGCGCGTGACCCCGGCGGCCTCCGCGAACGCGTCCGGGTTGAACTCCGGATCCTCGTAGCCGAGGCACTGCGCCACCACCCACATCACGTTGACGCGCACGCGCTCGGCCTCCTCCGGGGAGAGGCGGGGAGCGGCGGGTCCGGGGGAGCCGGAGCCGTCGCCGGTGGGCGCGTGCGCGGTGCCCGTGGCGCGGTACGGCGCCTCGGACCAGTCGTGGGCGCGGATCTCGGCGGCGAGGTGCCGCTCGCGCGCCGTCAGCGCGCCGCGCACGGCATCCCCGGACGCTCGACGGTCGTCACAGCGCGTCGAGGAGCGCGGCGCACGCGATCTCGCAGCGCCGGCACTCCTCGGAGCAGATCCGGCAGTGCTCGTGCATCTCGCCGTGCCGGGCGCACTCGTCGGCGCACGCCCCGCAGGCGGCGATGCAGAGCTCGAGCGCGAGGCGCGTGATGTCGACGCGGTCGCTGCTGTGGCGGGTGAGGGTGTCGAGGGTCGCGGCGCAGATCTCGGAGCAGTCGAGGTCGGCGCTCACGCACGCGGTGAGCTCGGCGACGCCCTCCTCGGACAGGCACGCGGCGGCGCAGGCCGAGCAGGCCGCGGCGCACGCCCCGCACGCGTCGATGCAGGCGGCGAGCACCTCCAGGTCGAGGTCGCCGCGGTCGGCGGGCGAGGTGCGGAGCAGATCCAGCGTCGCGCTCATGGGGTTCCTTCCTGCGTGCGGCGGAGCGCCGGGAGGCGCCACGGGCGGGGCCCGATGCGGGTCACGCTAGGCCGGTCCGGGGGATGCGCCCCGGGGGTTGCCGCGCGGCGTGCCAGCGGCTACGGGCGGACGCGCCGGCCGGACGCGCCGGGCGGATGCGTCGGGCGGACGCGTCGGCCG
Organism: Clavibacter sp. GW821-FHT01D01; assembly: GCF_059422605.1. Lineage (NCBI taxonomy): Bacteria > Bacillati > Actinomycetota > Actinomycetes > Micrococcales > Microbacteriaceae > Clavibacter > Clavibacter sp. GW821-FHT01D01. Next base: position 52,756 of record NZ_JBWKXC010000010.1, on the reverse strand, counting down.
GACGCGCCGGCAGGCGGCGATCCGGCGGGCAGCCCGCCCTGGTCGCGCGCCGACCCCCGCCGTAGGCTGATGCATGGCCTCCGACACCGCACCCCGCGACCCCGCCGCGCCCCTCTACCTCGACGTCGTCGACGGGTGGTGGCGCGCCGCCAACTACCTCTCCGTCGGCCAGATCTACCTGCTCGACGACCCGCTGCTGGAGCGTCCGCTGACGCGCGACGACATCAAGCCGCGCCTTCTCGGGCACTGGGGCACCACCCCGTTGCTGAACTTCGTCTACGCGCACCTCAACCGCGTGATCGTCGAGCGGGACCTCGACATGATCTACATCGCCGGCCCCGGCCACGGCGGCCCCGGCATGGTCGCGAACGCGTACCTCGACGGCACCTACTCGGAGCTCTTCTCCGCCGCGACGCCCGACCGCGCGGGGCTCCGTCACCTGTTCCGCCAGTTCTCGTTCCCCGGCGGCGTCCCGTCGCACGCGGCCCCCGAGACGCCCGGGTCCATCAACGAGGGCGGCGAGCTCGGGTACTCGCTGGTGCACGCGTACGGGGCCGCGCTCGACAACCCCGACCTCATCGTGTCGTGCGTCATCGGCGACGGCGAGGCCGAGACGGCGACCCTCGCCGCCAGCTGGCACCTCAACAAGTTCCTCGACCCGGAGTCGGACGGCGCCGTGCTGCCGATCCTGAACCTCAACGGCTGGAAGATCGCGAACCCCACGGTGCTCGCGCGCATCCCCGAGGAGGAGCTGCTCGCCCTGTTCACCGGGTACGGCTACGCGCCGCGCATCGTCTCGGGCGGCTTCGACGACGAGGACCACCGCGCCGTCCACGAGCGGTTCGCGATCGCGCTCGGCGAGGCCCTCGACGACATCACGCGGATCCAGCTGGCGGCCCGCACGGGCGGCAGCGAGGAGCGCCCGGCGTGGCCGATGCTGATCCTCCGCACGCCCAAGGGCTGGACGGGTCCGAAGGAGGTCGACGGCAAGCAGGTGGAGGGCACGTGGCGGGCGCACCAGGTGCCGCTCTCCGGGGTCCGCGACGACGAGGACCACCTGCGCCAGCTCCAGGAGTGGCTCGAGAGCTACCGGCCGCACGAGCTCTTCGACCGCGACGGGCGCCTGACGCCCGCGCTGCAGCCGAACCGCCCCGAGGGCGACCGGCGCATGAGCGCCAACCCGCACGCGAACGGCGGCCTCCTCCGCCGCGACCTCAGCCTGCCGCCGCTGGAGGTCAACGCGATCGACCTGAGCGACGGCCGCGGCGTCATCGCAGAGCCGACCCGCGTGCTCGGCGGCTGGCTGCGCGACGTGATCGCGCGCAACCCGCTCGACTTCCGGATCTTCGGCCCCGACGAGACCGCCAGCAACCGGCTCGACGACGTGTACGAGGTCACCGCGAAGGCGTGGCAGGGCGAGGTCGTGGCCGCGGACGAGCACCTGGCGCACCAGGGGCGCGTCATCGAGATCCTGAACGAGAACATCACGCAGGGGCTCCTCGAGGCGTACCTGCTCACCGGTCGGCACGGGCTCTTCACCTCGTACGAGGCGTTCATCCACGTGGTCGACTCCATGTTCAACCAGTACGCGAAGTGGCTCGAGTCGAGCTCGCGGGTGGAGTGGCGGCGCCCGGTCGCGTCGTTCACGTACCTCCTGTCGTCGCACGTGTGGCGGCAGGACCACAACGGCTTCTCGCACCAGGACCCCGGGTTCCTCGACCACGTCGTCAACAAGCGGGCCGAGATCGTGCGCGTGTACCTGCCGTTCGACGCGAACTCGCTGCTCGTCACCATGGACCACTGCCTGCGCGGCACCGACCTCATCAACGTGGTCGTCGCCGGAAAGCAGCCGACCGCGAGCCTGCTCGGGCTCGAGGAGGCGCGGGCGCACGGGGCGCGCGGCGTGGGCGTCTGGGAGTGGGCGGGCACCGAGGTGCCGGGGCTCGAGCCGGACGTGGTCGTCGCGTGCGCGGGCGACATCCCGACCGTGGAGGCGATGGCGGCGGTGCAGATCCTCAAGCGGGAGATCCCGCAGCTGCGCGTGCGCTTCATCAACGTCGTCGACCTGATGCGGCTGCAGGACACGACGCAGCACCCGCACGGCCTCGACGACGGCTCCTTCGACGCGCTCTTCACGCGCGACAAGCCGGTGGTGTTCGCGTTCCACGGCTACCCGTCGCTCATCCACCGCCTCACGTACAAGCGCCACAACCACGAGAACATGCACGTGCGCGGATTCGTGGAGCAGGGCGGCACCACCACCCCGTTCGACATGCTGATGCTCAACGACCTCGACCGGTTCCGGCTCGTGATGGACGTGATCCGCCGCGTGCCGCACCTCGAGACCACCTACGCCGCGCTGTCGCAGCGGATGGACGACGAGCGCATCGCCCACCGCGTCTACACGCGCCAGCACGGCGACGACATGCCCGACGTCTCCGGCGCCGAGGGGCTGCCCTTCGCGGACCCGTCGCGGCAGACCGCGATCGACACGGGGGACGACAACGCGTAGCGGGTGCGCCGCCCGGAGGCGCGCGGCTCGGCGGTGCGCGGCCCGGAGGCGCGCGGCCGGGCGCGACTAGCCGGTCGTCGTCTCGGCGGGGGAGTCGGCCGCACCCGCGGGCCCGTGGTCGAACAGCCCGATCGCGTTGCCCTCGCTGTCGCGCACGTACGCCCAGCGGTCGGTCTCGTTGAGCATCTGGATGCCGCCCATCGCGGATCCGCCGTGCGCCTCCACCTGCGCCACCGTCTCCTCGATGGAGTCGACCGTGATCACGATGGTGGGGTGCGGCACGTCGGCGCGCTGATGCAGGTCCCCGTTGATCCCGTCGTCGGATCCGGTGATGACCATGCCCGCGTCCTCCCCCCACGCCTCGTAGCGGAAGCCGAAGACGGCGGTGTAGAACGCGCTCGCGCGCGCCATGTCGTCGGCGGGGATCTCGAAGTGCTCCACGGCAGCCATGCGTCATGTTCCAGCGGCTGGGGAATCGGCGTCAAGGGGCGACCATGGTCGCGGTGACGGAGGCCGGGCCTCCGGCGCACACGATGGGCTCGGACTCCTCGGCCTCGACGCCGCCATCATCGCCTTCTCGCAGGTGATGTCGCATGCCCAGTTCGGGCCCGACCCCGGCAATGCGCCTCCGACCGGCCGTTCGGGGGGCGGCACTTAATTCCTCAGTGGGGTAAAAAGGGGATCGCCGGCGTACCCGACGCGGCCGTCCCCAGGAGTCGCTCGTGCACGAACACGCCCCCCGCCCCGCCGCGACCCGGCACCGCTCACGGCTGCTGCGCGCCGGACGCGCGCTCGCCGCGGCCCTCGTCCTGTCCGCCGTCGCGCTGCCCGCCGACGCGGCCGGTGCCGCAGCCGGTGCCGCGTCGGCCGCATCCGTCGCCCCCGTCCTCCGGCCGTCCGCGGCGAAGCCCGCGGTGCCCTTCACCGTCGCCCCGACGCCGACCATCACCGGCACGCCCGTGGTCGGCCGGGTGCTCACCGCGGTGCCCGGCGCCTGGAAGCCCGTCGGCGCGGTCTTCTCGTACCAGTGGTCCGCTGACGACATCGCGATCCCCGCGGCCACCCGCAAGACGTACACGGTCGCCGCGAAGGACGCGGGCCGTGCGCTCAGCGTCCGGGTGGTCGCCACCCGGACGGGCAGCATCGCCGCCGAGCGCCGCAGCGCCTCCACCGCTCCCGTCACGCTCCCGGCGTTCACCACCTCCCCGGTGCCGACGATCGCCGGGTCGGCCGTCGTCGGATCCGTCCTCACGGCCCGTCCCGGCGGCTGGAGCCCGGCGCCGACGCTGTCCTACGGGTGGACCCGCGACGGCGTCGCCATCGCCGGCGCGCACGCCGCCACCTACCGGCTGACCGCGGCGGACGCGGGCGCGCGGATCGTCGCCTCGGTGACGGCCTCGCGGCCGGGCGTGCAGACCCGCATGCGGGACAGCGTCCCGACCAAGGCCGTGGCGCCCGCGCCCGCGCCGAAGCCGACCCCGGCACCCAAGCCGACGCCGGTGCCGACCGCGAAGCCGACGGTCGCGCCGACGCCGGTGCCGACCGCGAAGCCGACGGTCGCGCCGACACCCACACCGACGCCGACGCCGACCGTGGCGCCGACGACCGCGCCCACCCCCGCCCCGACCGTGCAGCCGACCGCTCCGCCCGTCCCCACGCCGCCGGTCGCCCCCACGACCACCGCGCCCGTCGTCGTCGGGCAGCTGACCGTCGGCAGCGCGGTGCGCGCGCTGCCCGGCACCTGGACGCCCACGTCCTCGCCGCTGCGCTACCGCTGGTACCTCGACGGCGTCACCCAGGTCGCCGAGACCGGACCCACCCTGCGGCTCGGCCCGGCGGCCCTCGGCGCGCGCATCACCGTCACCGTCTCGGGCAGCTGGGCCGGGATCCCGGACGTCCACCGCTCCACGACGAGGGCGACCGCCCCCGTCACGGCCGTCGCCGGTGCTGCGGACGGCCTGGGCCACGACGTGGTGGCGATCCTCGGGCAGTCCAACGCGCAGGGCGGCGGCTTCGGCTACGACCCCGCCGTCGACGTCCCTCGGGAGGGCGTCGACCAGCTGGTCGGCGACTGGCAGGACGCGGACTGGGGACGCGTCGTCCCCGCCGACGACAGCCTCAAGCACGTCACCACCTGGAAGATGACGGACCGGCCGAAGCTCGTCGGCCCGGGCATGACCTTCGGGCGGGCGCTCCTCGCGGACTCCGAGCCCGGCCGCCGGGTGCTGCTGGTCCCCGCGGCGCAGGGCAGCACCGCCCTCACCCGGGTGGACGCGGTGCAGCGGTTCACGTGGGATCCGACCCCCGAGCCCGGCTCGGTCGAGGCGGGGCTGACGAACCTCTACGCCAACGCGACGACGCAGATCGACAACGCGCTGGCGCTGGATCCGGACAACCGCCTCGTCGCGATCATCTGGGCGCAGGGAGAGTCGGACGCGAACGCCATCGCCAGCGCCCCCACCGCCGAGGGGCGCGTGGCGGCGAAGGCGAAGTACGCCGACCGCCTCCTCGAGCTCGAGACCGGCCTCGTCACCCGGTACGGCTCCGTGCCGTTCCTCGTCGGCGGCATGGTCCCCGAGTGGATCGGGACGAACGGGCCGCGGCAGGACATCGACGCGGTGCACCGGGACCTGGAGCGGCTGCGGCCGGAGGTCGCGTACGTGCCCGGGGTGTCCGGGCACGCGAACGAGGGCGAGGACTTCATCCACTACGACGCGGTCGGCGCGCGGATGATGGGCGCCGGCTTCTACGCCGCGTACCTCCGGCAGACCGCGCGCTGACCCGAGCCCCGGCACGGCCGGGTCACCGCCCGCCCCCGCGCGTACGGTCGAGGGGAGCCGCCACCCGGGCGGCGGGAACGCGAGGTCACCATGCTCGGAGAGCACCCCGTCGGCGTCGTCCTGCTCACGCAGGACATGGCCGCGTCACGCCGCTTCTACGCCGAGGCCCTCGGGCTCGAGGTGGCGGAGGAGTCGGAGTCGGCCATCACCTACCGCTCCGGCGGCACCGACCTCACGGTCACGTCCAGCACGGTCGGCTCGCAGGACGAGCAGACGAAGGCGTCGTGGAAGGTGCGGGACCTCCGCGCCGAGCTCGACCAGCTGGCCGAGCGCGGCGTGCACCCCGAGGAGTACGACACCGACGAGCTGAGGACCGTGGACGGCATCGCGGACCACGCGGGCGTGTGGTCCGCGTGGATCACCGACCCCGACGGCAACTCGCTCGGCATCGAGCAGCCGAAGTAGCGCGCGGCGCGCGGGCAGCGCGCGCGGGCGGAGGGCGAGGGGCGCGCGGGCGGAGGGCGAGGGGGTCTCCCGTACGGTGGGACGACCGTCCGCCCGACGGGATCCGACACCCCTCCGGAGGACCGCATGGCCGCATCCACCCGCCTCCTGCCGCCGCGCATCAGCGACCCGCGGCTCGACGGCCTTGCCGACGGCGACCCGTCCGACCTCGACGCGCACGCGTCGTTCGAACGGCTCCGCTTCGCCGACGCCGACCTCACGGACGCCGACCTCGTCGACGTCGGCTTCGAGGAGTGCGTGCTGGAGCGCCTCCGCCTGCACGAGGCCGACCTCACGGCCGCGAGCCTCGTGGACGTGCTCGCCTCGCGCCTCGACGCCCCCGTGCTGAAGGCCCCGCGCATGCGCATGCGCGACGTGCGCCTGGAGGGCTCGCGGGTCGGATCCGCCGAGCTCTACGACTCCACGCTCTCGTCGGTGCACATCGTCGACTGCCGCCTCGGCTTCGTGAACCTGCGCGGGTCGAAGATCACCGACCTGCTCATCACGGACTGCGCCATCGAGGAGCTGGACCTCCGCGGCACCGCCGGCATGCGCATCGCGTTCGCCCGCACCACCATCGGCACGCTCGACCTCGGCGACTCGAGCCTCACCCACCTCGACCTCCGCGGCGCCGAGATCCTCGACCTCGACACCCCGGACGGCCTCCGCGGCGCGGTCCTCGACTCGAACCAGCTCATGGCGCTCGGCCCGGTCTTCGCGCGGCACTTCCGGGTGCGCGTCGAGGACTGACCGCGACGCCCGCCGCGGGGCGGACCCCGGCACTCCCGAGGATGCCGCCGGGCGCGATGGCCCGCTAGTCCGCGGACGCCCGCGCGACGTGCGCGAGCAGCCGCTCGACGAGCATCCGGCGCAGCTCGAGGGACGACCAGCCGTGGTCCGCGCCCTCGGCGGCCGTGAAGGCGGCACCGGGCATGATCCGGGCGTACCGCTCGCCGTACTCGAGGGGCACGACGTCGTCGGCGGTGCCGTGCAGCACGTCCACCGGGCCCGGGTACGCGGCGGCCGGGCCGTAGACGTCGACCCCGGCGAGCACCTCGTCCGCGAAGCCCAGGCCGAGGCCCATGCCGTCGACGTCGACGATGCCACGGGCGCGCGCCGCGGGGAGCGGCTTCCCGAGGACCCGGTCGTGCACGGTGATGTCGTCGACGACGGCGCCCGCGGGCGACCACAGCGTGAGGCTCGCCACGACCTCGGGGGCGCGGGCGGCGGCCAGCGCCGCCTCGACCCCGCCGAGGCTGTGGCCGACGACGTGCACGGGCCCGCCGGCGTCGCGGGCGAGCGCGCGGATCATCGCGGACACCTGGTCGACCTCGTCGAGCAGCCGCACGTCGGCGAAGTCCCCGTCGCTCACCCCGTGGCCGAGCCGGTCGTAGGAGCGCACCGCGATGCCCGCGGCGACGAGCGCGCGGGCCGTCGGCACCCAGAGGCCGTGCCCGCCGGATCCGGTGTCGCTGAACCCGTGCACCAGGAGCGCGGCGGGGGAGCCGGGCCGTACGGTGCCGTGCTCCCAGCCGCGGAGGATCCGCCCGCCGTGGTCGAGCTCGAGTGGGGCGACGCGGGTGCTGGGGGTGCTCATGGGTCGATCGTGCCACCCGCCGGGCCATCGCCCGCGCGGCGCGCACCCTCGATGCCGTGCACGCGGCGCGCTGCGGGAAGACGCGACATCGAACCGCCGCGCATCAGCGCCCGTGGACCTGTGGATGGGGCCTGATCATCACTCCGCAGGAGGTGGACACTGCGAGTCATCCGATCACTCGAGGCTGGCGATGGCCGCCCCTCGGAGAACAAGGGAGTTCAGATGGTCCACTCGTCCATGTCTCGACGCATAGCGGCGGGAATCGTCGCATCGGCTGCACTCATTCCCGCATTCGGCGCCACCTCGGCTCAAGCCGCTGAGCTGGCGCCCGCTCATGCGACCCAGTCGACACCCATGACCTTCGGTGGGTACGACTCAGGGGTGGCCGCCGCTCACGGATACGAGATCATCACCGCCCTGGGCGGCATGCAGTTCAGCGTGCCCGTCACGGATGCCGCGAGGAAGGAGGCCCAGTCCGCGGGCACTGCCGCGGGAGACTGCGGGACCTCCTTCGTCAACGCCGCGAAGCTGAGCAACGACACGCTGGCCGTGACCACCGGATATCAGGTCCCGTTCCCGGTCGCGGAGAAGACATGGCGCGTCCTCGCGCAGTCACTCCTCTCGTCGCACGTCTTCCCGTGGGACGGTCCGAGCGGCGGCGCCTGGTCCAGTCAGGCGGCCGCGACGGTCCCTGGCCCTGGAGTCGCCGGAGTGACGGCGGGATCGCACGTGGTCGGCACGAACGGGCGCGTGTGCTACTCGGGTCTGCCGACGGCGGCATTCGGATGATGCGCCCCGCAGGCGCCGTCGACGTGCTGAGCGTCGTCCGGCAGGCGACCGGACGGGGGCTCTGAGATGTGGGGATCGCCCGAGAGCGGCTCCTCCTCGTCGGACGCCGCGGGCGTCGCGGTGATCGACAACGACGAGTTCCTCCTCAAGCTCCTCTTCCTCCGGGACAGGCTCGGTGTCGAAGCGGCGGACGTCCCCGCGTCCCTCGCGCCGGTCGAGCCCTGTCCGCCGGTGCGACCGGAGGAGGGCATCCAGGCGGCAGAGGAGATATCGCGTCGATGGGCCATGATGCTCGACTGGCTGGTGGGAGCGAGAGGGCGAGCCGGTGCGACGCACGCGGTGCTGACCGCGCAGGACCGGGAGCGGCTGCGAGAGGTGCTGCCGCCTCCGCAGGTCCTGGAGCCCATGGAGCTTTTGGACCTCGATGCCTTCGGCCGCTGGTACGCAGGCATCCCCTCGCATGCCACGGAGGCGGTCGAGCGTGGCGATGAAGCTGCGCATCGTGCATCGGTCGACGCTGAGTCGCGAGGTCTCCGGGTCATCATCGTGCTGCCCGTCTCGGAGCCGACCGCCCGGACGATCCACGAGCATGCCCTGCTCCTGTCCTGGGGCGTCTACGCCGACGCCGCTCGCAGGAGAGACGCCCTGAGGGCGTTCGCGAAGGTCTAGCGGATGAGCTCCGCCGGCGTGCGGGCCACCGCTTCCCCGCCCGCGTTGAGGCGGGCCAGGTAGCCGGCGAACGCGTCGAGGTCGGCGCGCGTCCAGCCGCCGAGGCCGCGGATGAGGCGGCTGCCGCCCTGGACGTCGTCGGCCTCGATGCCCGCGCGGCCCACCTCGGTGAGCGCGAGCACCCGCACCCGGCCGTCCTGCGCGTCGGCGCCGACCTCCACGAGCCCCAGGTCCTGGAGCTGGCGGAGCTGGCGGCTGACCACGCTGCGGTCGACGCCGAGCTGGTCGGCTACGGCGCTCGCGTGGGCGCTGCCGCAGCGGCGGATCACGCGGAGCATCTTGTAGCCGATGGGCGGGAGGTCCGGGTGGATCGCCGCGGCGGCCTCCCGGGTCGTCGCCCGGATCCGCGCGGCGAGGGCGGTCATCTGCTCCTCCACCTCGGCAATGCCCGCGGCGACGCCGTCGGCGACGCCGCGGGAGTCCCCCGCGGCGTCGCCCCCGGCGGAGCGGTCCTCGTCGGTCATCGGCGGGAGTCGGCCCCGGCGTCCTCGGACTCGGGGAGGCGGATCGACCCGGTGGGGTTGGCCTCGCCGGCCGGCGTGAGCGCGACGGCTCCGGCGGAGGCGCCGATGAGCGCGTCCTCGGCGTCCTCACGGTGCACGTCCCGGCCGTCGGTCGCGGGGGTCCCGGCGCTCTTCAGCTGCACGGCGTTCTTGCTGCCGAGCTGGGCGTTGGGCAGGAAGATGACCGCGAGGAGCGAGACGATCGCGAGCGGCACGCTGTAGAGGAACACGTCGCCGATGCCGACGCCGTACGCGCTCTCGACCACCACGCGGACCGCGGGGCTGAGCTGCGAGACCTGGGGGATGACGCCGGACCCGAGGGCCTGCGCGGCCGCGGCCTGGTCCGCGGGAGCGAGCCTGGTGATGCCCGCGGTGATCTCCGACGCGATGATCGTGCCGAGGATCGAGCCGAGCACCGAGACGCCTACCGTGCCGCCGAGGCTGCGGAAGAACGTGACCGCGCTGGTGGCGACGCCGAGGTTCTTGACCTCGATGGCGTTCTGCACGACGAGGACGAGGTTCTGCATCAGCATGCCGAGGCCCGCGCCGAGCACGAACATGTAGATGCCGACGAGCACGAAGTCGGTGTCGTAGCGGAGCGTGGAGAGCAGCCCCGTGCCGGCGACGATGAGGACGGCGCCCGTGATCATGATCGCCTTCCACTTGCCGCGGCGGCTGATCAGGTTGCCGAACACGGTGGAGGAGATGAGCAGGCCCGCCATGAGCGGGATGGTCAGCAGGCCCGACTGGGTGGGCGTGGCGCCCCGGGAGAGCTGCATGTACTGCGCGAGGAACACCGAGGTGCCGAACAGCGAGATGCCGACCGCGAGGCTCGCGAGCACCGACAGGGTGAAGGTGCGGTTGCGGAACATGGTGAGCGGGATGATCGGCTCGGCGACCTTGAGCTCCGTGACCACCGCGGCGATCAGCAGCACGACCGCGCCGGCGGCCATGAGGTACGAGGTGCCCGAGGCCCACTCGAACTGCTTGCCGGCCTGCGAGACCCAGATGAGCAGCAGCGAGACGCCGCTCGCGATGAAGACCGCGCCGAGGTAGTCGACGTGCACCTTGCGCTTCGGGTGGGCGGGCAGGTGGAGGGTGACCTGCAGCAGGATGATCGCGATGATCGCGATGGGCAGCGCGATGAAGAAGTTCCAGCGCCAGCCGAACGCGTCCGTCACGACGCCGCCGAGGAGCGGGCCGCCGACGGTGCCGACGGCCATGACGGCGCCGAAGAGGCCGGCGTAGCGGCCGCGGTCACGCGGGCTGATGATGTCGGCCATGATGATCTGGCTGAGCGCCGCGAGGCCGCCGGCGCCGAGGCCCTGGAGCACCCGGAAGGCGATGAGCGTCTCGGTGTTCTGCGAGAAGCCGGCGAGGGCGGAGCCGAGCACGAAGGTCGCGAGCGCGAGCTGGATGAGCAGCTTGCGGTTGAACAGGTCCGCGAACTTGCCCCAGAGCGGCGTGCTCACGGTGGTGGCGAGCAGCGTGGCGGTGACGACCCAGGTGTACCCGGACTGGTCGCCCTTCAGGTCGCTGATGATGATCGGCAGCGAGGTCGAGACGACGGTGCCGGCGAGGATCGACACGAACATGCCGAGGAGGAGGCCCGAGAGGGACTCGAGGACCTGGCGCTTCGACATGGATCCGTCGGCCGAGACGGTGCGGCGAGGGGCCTTCGCGGGTGAGGCGGTGGCCGGGTGGTGCTGGGACATGTTCCTCCGGGTAGTTGACTACCAGCAACCATATGCCGGTGGTGGACACCTGTCAACTATCTCCTGCCGAGGATCCGCTGCGCTCCCGCAGAGCGCCGCCGCGGTCGGAGTAGACCGGAGGGGAGTGCCGGTCGACCGACCGGCCTCGAGACGAGGAGGACTCCCATGGTCGATTCGGTGGCGACGGTCTGGCTGCCCGTGCAGGACATGACGCGCGCGGTGGCGTTCTACCGCGACACGCTCGGGCTCACGGTCACGAGCGAGGACGAGGACTGGAGCGAGGTGGACGCGGGCGGGCTCACGATCGGGCTCAACGCGCGCGAGGAGGCGGGCGGGTCGTCGAGCGGCGGCGCGGTCGTCTCGTTCATGCCGGAGGGCTCCCTCGAGGACGAGCTCGAGCGCCTCCGCGGCCGAGGCGCCGAGATCACGGGCGAGGTGAGCGAGCACGCGTGGGGCCGCATCCTCCCCTTCCAGGACAGCGAGGGCAACGACCTGCAGCTGTACTCCCCGCCCGTCGCGGGCTAGGCGCTCAGCCGAGCGGCTCGAGGTGGACGTGCACGGGCGCGCCGACCTCGAGCCCCTGGGCGTCACGGACGGCGCGCTTGACCGGCAGCATCCACGTGCCGTCGCCCTTCGGGAACACGGAGGTGCGCCAGGTCGTCAGCCCCACCTGGACGCGCACCGGCACCGACCCGAACCCGCGGCGTCCCGCCTCGCCCAGCTCCTGCAGCATCCCGCCGAGCTCGACGGGCACGGTCACGCTGGTCATGAACTCGCGCCGCGCCTCCCACACCTCGAGCGGGGCCGTGAAGTCGAGGGGGAGGTCGTCGCTCATCCCTCGACCCTAGGGCGCAGTCACCAGCCGGCGCGCTCGGCGACGAGCGCCGCCACCGTGGCGGGATCCCGGTGCGTCGTCTCGACGATCAGCCCGCCGAGCCCGGCCGCGTCGATGATCGCGGCGAGCTCGGGGGCGCGGGCGCGGTGCCAGGCGAGGGCGTCCGCGTCGTCGAGGTGGCGGGCGCCGAGGCGGGCCTGCACGGCGTCGGCGTCGACCGTGAGCCGGACGACCAGCAGGTCGCGCGCGCCGAGCGCCTCCGCGTAGGCCGGGAGGCCGTCGGCGCGCTCGACCACCGCGGCGGCGACCACGACGCGCGCGCCCGCCGCGCGGTAGTTGCGGGCGAGGTCGCGCAGGTTGAGGAGCTCGACCCGCTGCTGGAATGGGTCGTCGTCCGGCGCCGGACGGAGCAGGCGCACGGCGTCGGAGTCGACGAGGGCGTGGGGCACGCCGCGCTCGCCGAGGAGGTCGCCGAGCGCGTGCATCGTGGTGGTCTTGCCCGCGCCGACGGTGCCGGTGAGGAGGACCGCGTCGGTCACGGCCGGCCCTGGCGGGGCGCGTCATCGTCGACGACGACGGCGAGGAGGACCGCGCCCAGCACGGCCGCGGCGACGACCCTCGTCATGGTGGGCACCTGCGGCTCGCGGTCCGCCTTCTCACGGGCCCGGCGGCGCACGAGGGTCCGGGCGACGGTGAGCGCCACGACGACGAGGACGACCAGGATGACGAGGGGCGGTTCCATGCGCACCACGCTACGGACGTGCGCTCCGCCTGATGCCGAGCGCCGCGCCCCCCGTCCGAGCCGGGTGCGCTCAGCCGCCGCCGGCGAGCAGGTCGCGCTCGATGTCGCTCCCGGTGGCCGCGACGAGCTCGAAGGCGGCCGCGCCGGCGCGGATGGTGACGGTCGACGTGCCGGCCCACCGGGGGTGCGGCGCCGTCGCGGTCGACGTGATGGCGTGCCGGAGGATCCGCAGGCGGTCGAGCGACAGCGTGGCGGTGCGCCGGCGCAGCACGGGCTCGCGGCGGGTGACGAGGAGCAGCTCGCGCGGGGTGCACGCGGCCACGGCGCCGGCGGCGCTCATCGGGCGGAGGCGCTGCAGGACGCCCCGGAGCCCGGTCGCCGTGGGGATCAGCGGGGTGCGCGGGCGGGACGACAGCCGGCGCAGCTCCGGGTCCCGCGCCGCCAGGTCGCCGTAGGCCGACGCGACGCCGGCCTCGTCCTGGCCCACGTCGACGCGCGGCGTCGCCCGCGACGGACGCGCGGGAGAGGCGACGCCGACGCCGGCGGCCCCGCTCGCGAGCGCGACCAGCAGCTCGGTGAGCTCGAGGACGACGTCGACGGACGCGCCGTTGAACGGGATCCGCAGCGCGCCGCCGTCGGCCGCGTGCACCGTGAGCAGGCCGTCGAGCAGGTCCACGCTGTCGCGGATGGCCACGACCTCCGCGAAGGGGATGCGGCGCACCGCGTACCCGGACCCGTCGCGCGACAGCACCTCCAGCGCGTCGTCGCCCAGGACGAGGAGGTGCTCGTACAGGTCCATGGAGGGGTCGGTGTCGCGCCGGGGGATGTCGCGCGGGACCTTGAGCACCAGTCGCGCGGCGAACGGGTCCACCCCGTGCGGGCGGAAGAGGCGGGGGATCTCCTCGGTCGTGCGGACCGTGTCGATCCACGGGCCGAAGGCGTCGTGCTCGGCTGTCCTGGTGTGCGGGGTCACCTCGCGACCGTATACCGCGCGTCGCGCGGAACCCCGGGGTGCGCCGCTCCTCGCGGCGGCACGTCATGCGCCGCCGAGGTGACGCCGCGCCTCCGGGTCAGCCCTCGATCAGCTCCCGCTCGGGCGGCACGGCGGTCCAGAGCGCCACGACCCGGCGGGCGAGCGCCTGCTCGAGGCCGCCGAGCGCCTTGACCACGAAGATCGTGGTGCGCGCCGGGGATCCGGCCTTCGAGAAGCCGCGGTCCACGGCGCGCACCCACGTCTCCGCGGCGATCTTGGCGGTCGAGTAGTTGGCGCCGCCGGGATACGGGCGCTGCACCGCGGTGGAGGACACGATGGCGAGGCGGCCCGCGTCCGACGCCTGCAGGTCGGCGTCGAACGCGCGCGTGGTGTTGCGCAGCGTGGTGACGAGCCGCTCGTGCAGGAAGTCCCAGTCGTCGTCGGTCTGGCCCTCGAGGCCGTTGCCGCCGCGCCAGCCGCCGACCAGGTGGATCAGCCCGTCGACGCCGCCGAGGCCGTCGCGGATCCGGTCGGCCAGCTCCACGACGGCCGCGTGGTCGGCGAGGTCGCACACCTCACGGCGGGCCGCGTCGACGCCCGCGAGGCGACCCGCGTCCGTGCCCACCGCGACGACGCGCGCACCGGCCGCCGTCAGGGCGGCGGAGACCGCGCGACCCGCGGCGCTCGACGCGCCCGCCACCACCACCACGCGGCCGTCGACGCTCATGCCGCCTGCCCCGTGATCCCGGCGGTGGATCCGATGACGTCGCGCATCTTCCTCTCCAGCGCCTCGAAGAACATGCTGAGCGGGAACTCGTCGTCGAGCACGAGGTCCGTCAGCCCCTTCGGCGGGCCGTCGAGAGGCAGGGCGTCGGGGCCCTTCGCCCAGACCGACGCCGGGTGCGGCGTGACCGTCTCGGTGACCATCGCGTAGGCGGCCAGCCAGTGCGCGGTCTTCGGCCGGTCGATGGAGCGCCAGTAGAGGTCGTTGACCCGGTCGGCGAGCGCGACGACCACGTCGGCGACCTCGTCCCAGTCGATCGTGAGGCGCGTGTCGGTCCAGTGCAGCACGTGGTGCTGGTGCAGCCACGCGAACAGGAGCTGGCCGCCGAGGCCGTCGTAGTTGCGCACGCGCGACCCGGTGATGGCGAAGCGGAAGATCCGATCGAAGATGACCGCGTGCTGCACCATGCCGGCGCGCTCCAGGAGGGCGTCGTCGGCGGCGCTGCGCTCGACGGGGTCCACCGCGGCGAGGCGGCGCTGGATGGCGACGGCCTCGCGGAACGCGGTGAGGTCGCAGCGCAGCTCCTCGATCGAGTAGAGGAAGAACGGCATCCGCTGCTTGATCATGAACGGGTCGAACGGCAGGTCGCCGCGCATGTGCGTGCGGTCGTGGATGAGGTCCCACATCACGAAGGTCTCCTCCGCGAGGCGCTGGTCCTCCAGCAGGCGGCGCGCGTCCTCCGGCAGCTCGAGCTTCGTGACCTCGGCGGCGTGGCGCACGACGCGGCGGAAGCGGGCGGCCTCGCGGTCGGCGAAGATCGCGCCCCAGGTGAACGTCGGGATCTCGCGCATGGCGACGGTCTCGGGGAACAGCACCGCCGAGTTCGTGTCGTAGCCGGGCGTGAAGTCGAGGAACCGGATGGGGACGAACAGGGCGTTGCCGTAGTCGCCCGCCTCCAGCTCCGCCACGAACTCCGGCCAGACGACCTCGATCAGCACGGCCTCGACGAGGCGGCTGGCGCTGCCGTTCTGCGTCGTCATCGGGAAGACGACGAGGTGGCGGATCCCGTCGATCCGGTCCCGCTGCGGCTGGAACGCGGTGAGCGAGTCGAGGAAGTCGGGGACGCCGAGCCCGTCGTCGACCCAGCGCGCGAAGTCGACGTCGAGGGCGGCGAGGTAGGCGGCGTCGTGCGGGAACAGCGGGGCGAGCGCCCGGACGGACTCGCGGATGGCGCCGACGAGGCGCGCGGCCTCCGCGTGGTGCGCCGCGTCCGGCACGGAGCCGTCCTTCGCCTGCAGCGGCTGGAGGGCGACGGCGGCGGCCTTGAGGTCGAGCCAGGCGGGGAAGGAGGCGACGGCGGCCACGTCCTCGACGACCTCGGGCTCGCCGATGACGGCTGCGGCGGTGGGGGCGGCGTGGGACATGGTTCGACCTCCGATCGTGCGGGTGGCGTGCGGTGACTCCACCGTAACGGCGGGTTCGGCGCCAGATCGTGTCCGTCGAGCCGGTTCCGCGCGTGGTTCCGCGCGGCCGCGCAGCATCCGTGCGTGGTAGGGCGCGGCTACGCCTCGTCGTCCCACGGGACGGGCGTCGTGGTGCCCGCCTCGTGGTCGCGGCGGATCACGCCGTAGGCCACCGAGGCCCGGGCGGCGCCTCCCGCGACCGGCCAGCCGTCGCGGTAGTGCGCCTCCTTCGCGAAGCCGGCGCGTACGAGCACGCGGCGCATCGCCCGGTTGTCGTCGCGCGTCTGCGCCTCGAACCGGAGCACGTGCGGGTACGTGCGGAACACGTGGTCGGTGAGCGCCCGCACGATGGGCGCGCCGAGCCCCCGGCCCCGCCACCGCTCCGCGAGGCGGAGGTCGAGCATGACGCCGGGATCCTCGAGGTCGTCGAGCACCGCGAGGCCCACGCGCCCGGACCCCGCGACCTCCACCCACAGCGCCTCGTGGTCCGGGGCGCGGAACGCGCCCTCGGCGATGCGCCGGTCGACGTCCCGGGCGCTCGGCTCGGGCGTCATGTGGAACGGGAACGCGTTGGTGGTGAGGAACGCGCGGAGGGCGTCCGCCTCCGCCTCCGCGTCCACCCGGACGAGCGCGATCCGCGGCGCGGCCGTCACCACGGCGGTCCGCACAGGTCGAGGTCGCCGTCGGCGGGGGCGGGCAGCCGGCCCGGGCGGATCATGGTCGGCTCGTAGTCGAGCACGACGCGCTCGCCGTCCTGC
Source organism: Clavibacter sp. GW821-FHT01D01 (assembly GCF_059422605.1). NCBI lineage: Bacteria > Bacillati > Actinomycetota > Actinomycetes > Micrococcales > Microbacteriaceae > Clavibacter > Clavibacter sp. GW821-FHT01D01. The sequence continues at coordinate 36,132 of NZ_JBWKXC010000010.1, read as the reverse complement.
TCCATCCAGGTGGTGCCGGAGAACGGCACGAAGCCGACGCTCGCGTAGAACGGCACGCGCGCCGGGGCGCAGATGAGCATCGTCATGTCGGGGCCCTGCGCGTCGATCGCGGCGAGCGCCCGCTCGAGGGCCGCGCGGGCGTAGCCGCGGCGGCGGAGGGCGGGCAATGTGGCGACGCCGCCGATCCCGGCGAGGCGCACGGGCTCCCCGTCCAGGAGGCCGTCGCGGTGCACGACCACGACCATCGCGGCGACGCCGCCGTCGGGATCCCGGGCGATGGCGGTCTCGTCGGGGTCGGCCCAGCGCATGAGGCTCGCCGGGTCGTCCGGCGGCAGGGTGAACGCCGCGTCGGTGAGGGCGCCGGTCGCGGCGCGGTCCTCGGGGCTCAGGTCGGCGGAGGGGTGCAGCTCGGTGATCACGTCGCTCCTCGGGTCGTGCGGGCCTCGTCGCCCGCCGTCCCATCATCCCGGGAGGGGGTGGACCACGCGTGGCTAATAGTGCTAGCTTTTGGCTAACGCGGTAAGCCATCGTGTGGATCCCATCCGGAGGCGGGCATGACCGAGCACCTGACCATCGACGGCGGCACGCTCGCCTACGAGCTGAGCGGCAGCACCGGTCCGCTCCTCGTGCTCGCCCACGGCATGGGCGACAGCCGGGAGGCGTACCGCTTCCTCGCTCCCCTCCTGGTCGAGGCCGGCTACCGGGTCGCCGCAGTGGACCTCCGCGGGCACGGGGAGTCGAGCGTCGGATGGGCCGGGCACTCCCGCACCGACATCGCCGGCGACCTCATCCGGCTCGTCGAGCACCTGGGCGGCCCCGCGGTCCTCGTCGGCCACTCCATCTCCGGCGGTGCCGTCACCATCGCCGCGGCGACGGCCCCGCACCTCGTCACCGCCGTGGTCGAGCTGGCGCCGTTCACCCGGAAGCAGTCGCTCTCCCTCTCCGACCTCCGGAACCCCGCCTTCCGCCGGGGCATGCGCCACCTCCTGGGCACGACCCTGCTGCGCAGCTCGCGGGAGTGGCTGCGCTACCTCGACGTCGCGTACCCCGGCATCCGGCCCGCCGACCACGCCGCCCGCCTGGAGCGGATCCACGCGATGCTCGCCGAGCCCGGCCGGATGCAGGCGCTCCGGGCCATGGGCTCCGGCACCCCGGCGGACGCCGGCGCGCAGCTCGGGAGCGTGCGATGCCCGGTCCTCGTGGTGCAGGGCGGGGCCGACTGCGACTGGGCCGACCCCCGGGCCGAGGGCGAGGCGATCGTCGCCGCCCTCGGCCCGCGGGCCTCGGTCGCCTCGTCGTGATCGACGGCGCCGGGCACTACCCGCACGCGCAGCACCCCGCCGAGGTGGCGACCGCGATGACGGCCTTCCTGGCGAGCGCGCATGCCTAGGGCCGGCCTCGACACCGCTGCGGTCGTCGCCGCCGGCGCCGACCTCGCCGACGAGATCGGCTTCGCCGAGCTGACCATGGGCCGGCTGGCGGAACGCGTCGGAGTGCGCACGCCCTCGCTCTACAAGCACGTCGCCGGCCAGGACGACCTGACCCGCCGCATCGCCGCGCGCGCCCTCGACGAGGCGGCGGACGCGATCGGCGCCGCCATCCAGGGGCGCGCGGGACGCGACGCCCTGCGGGCCGCCGCCCACGCGCTCCGCGGGTTCATCCTGGCCCACCCCGGCCGGTACGCCGCTACCGTCGGCGTCGAGGTCACGGGCCCGGACGATCCCATCGCCGTCGCGTCGGCGCGCGGGCTCGAGCCCTTCGTCGCGGTGCTCCGCGGGTACGACCTCCCGCAGGCCGATGCCACTCACGCGCTGCGCGCGCTCCGCAGCGTATTCCACGGCTTCGCCACCATCGAGGCCGACGGCGGCTTCCAGTGGGGGACGGCGACGGACGCGAGCTTCGACTGGCTCATCGACATGGTCGACCTCGGCCTGCGCGCGAAGCCGGGGGAGTAGCGCCGCCTCCGATCGTGCGCGCTCGCTTGCACTCACGGCCGCGAAGTGCAAACATGCACTCCATGACAGATGGTGCAACCGGGCTCCGCGAGCGACGGCGGGTGGAGACGTCGGCGCGCCTGACCACCCTCACCCGCCGGCTCACCGCGGAGCACGGCCTCGCCGGCTTCACGGTCGAGGAGGTGTGCGACCGGGCGGGCGTCTCGCGCCGCACCTTCTTCAACTACTTCGCCTCCAAGGAGGACGCCCTGTTCGGGCGCTCCACGCGCCTCGACACCGCCGACCTCGAGGACGCGTTCGTCGCCGCGGGCGATCCCCGGGAACCGGAGCTGTCGCCCACGCTGCTCGACGACCTCGCCGACCTGTGCCTCGCCCGATGGTCGCGGCTCGACATCGACGGCACGTCCATGCAGGACATGCACGCCGCCATGCGCCGCGAGCCCGGGCTCCTCATCCGGGCGATCGAGGCGTCCGTGGAGGACGAGGACAGCGACACGCTCCTCGTCGAGCGCCGCGAGGGCCTGGAGCGCGGCGACCTGCGCGCGGCCGTCGTGGTGCAGATCGTCACGTCCCTCGGCCGCGCGAGCGGACGCGAGTACCTCGCGCCCGGCAACGCCGACCCCATCGACCTGATCCTCCGCCGGCGCCTCGCCGCCGCGCGGGAGGTCGTCCACCCCGCACCCGCATCCACCCGCCAGCCCGAACGGACCCCATGACCGCCACCGCCCCCGCGCCCCTGCTGCTCACGCAGCGGCGCATCTGGATCATCTTCTCGGCGCTCATCGCCGGCATGCTCCTGTCGAGCCTCGACCAGACCATCGTCTCCACCGCGATGCCGACCATCGTCGGCGAGCTCGGTGGCGTCGACCACCAGGTCTGGATCACCACGGCCTACCTGCTCGCCACCACCATCGTCATGCCCGTCTACGGCAAGTTCGGCGACGTGCTCGGACGCCGGAACCTGTTCCTCGCGGCCATCGCGATCTTCACGCTCGCCTCGGTCGGCTGCGCGTTCGCGGGCGACTTCTGGTCGTTCGTCGTCTTCCGCGCGGCCCAGGGCCTCGGCGGCGGCGGGCTCATGATCCTGTCGCAGTCGATCATCGCCGACATCGTGCCGGCCAACCAGCGCGGCAAGTACCTCGGCCCGCTCGGCGGCATCTTCGGCCTCTCGGCGGTCGGCGGCCCGCTCCTCGGCGGCTTCTTCGTCGACCACCTCACCTGGCAGTGGGCGTTCTACATCAACATCCCCATCGGGATCGCGGCGTTCGTCGTCGCCTTCATCACGCTGACGCTGCCCAGCAAGAAGGCCACGAAGCGGATCGACGTGGCCGGGGTGCTGCTCCTGTCCATCGCCACGACGTGCCTCATCTTCTTCACCGACTTCGGCGGCGACACGGCGTACGGCTGGGGATCGCTCGTCACGTGGGCCTTCGGCCTCGGACTCGTGGTCGCGGCGTCGCTGTTCGTGTTCACCGAGTCGCGCGCCGAGGACCCGATCATCCCGCTGAGCCTGTTCCGGAACCCCGTGTTCGTGAACGCCACCGCCATCGGCCTCGCGCTCGGCATCGGCATGTTCGCCGCGATCGGCTTCGTGCCCACGTTCCTGCAGATGTCCACGGGCACCTCGGCGGCGGTGTCGGGGCTCCTGCTCCTGCCCATGATGGTGGGCCTCATCGGGATGTCGATCCTCTCGGGCATCCTCATCACGCGCACCGGGCGCTACCGGATCTTCCCCATCGTCGGCACGCTCCTCACCATGCTGGCGCTCGTGCTGATGACCTCGCTCACGGCCCAGACGCCCGTGTGGCTCATCTGCGTGTTCCTCTTCGTCTTCGGCCTGGGCCTGGGGCTCATCATGCAGGTGGTCGTGCTCGTGGTGCAGAACGCGGTGCCCGCCGCGCAGATCGGCACCGCGACCAGCACGAACAACTACTTCCGCGAGGTGGGCGCCGCGCTCGGCACGGCCGTGTTCGGCACGCTGTTCACCACGCGCCTCACCGAGAACCTCACGAGCGTGTTCGCCGGCGCGGGCGCGGCCCCGGGGGATGCGGCGGCGTCGGCCAGCAGCATCGACCCGCAGACGCTGAGCACCCTGCCGGGCCCGGTGCGCGACGGCATCGTCGACGCGTACGCCGACGCGCTGGCACCCGTGTTCTGGTACCTCGTGCCGTTCATCGCGATCGCGTTCGTGCTCTCGCTGCTGCTGAAGCAGATCCCGCTGTCGGACGTCGCCGGGCTCGTCGCCCGCGGCGAGGCGGTGGGCGGCGAGGAGGCCGAGCGGCTCGAGGCGGAGCAGCGCGCCGCGGCGCGCACCGGCGGGCGGGGTGGGCGGTCGGCGGCGACCGGACCCGACGCGGCCGACGCGGCGTCGCGCGTCGCGGTCCCGTCGAGCGACGCGCGCGACGGCCGGGACGGGGACTGAGCGCTCCCCGGGTGCACCCCGTTGACACGGCCGTCCTCGGCTGGTCGACTCGCGGCAGGGCCGCCGCCTCCTCAGGGGCGGCGGCCCTCCCCATGCCGGCGTCCGGCCCGGGGCCCGTCCGTCCTGCAGCATCGGAGGTCGCCATGAGCGAGCCCATCGTCATCACCCGCACGTTCGCCGCCCCGCGGGAGCGCGTCTACGACGCGTGGACCACCCCGGCCGACTTCTCCGCCTGGTTCGGCGGCGCGGACATCGAGGTCCCGCACGACACCCTGCGGATGGACGTGCGCGAGGGCGGCGCCTGGACCGCCGTGATGCGCCTCCCCGACGGGAACGCGATCGACTGGGCCGGCGGGTACGTCGAGCTCGACCGCCCGGGACGCCTCCGCATGACGATGACCGACCGGCCGGACGAGCCCGCGGGCGAGCCGCTGCGGATCGAGCTCGAGGAGGTCGCGGGCGGGGCCACGCGCATGACGTTCACGCAGGTCGCGGGCGACTTCACGCCCGAGCAGCGCGCCATGACCATCCAGGGCTGGAGCTCGTTCTTCGACGTGATGGAGGGGCTGGTCGCGCCGGAGGCGTAAGCCCGCCGGACCTGGGCGACCAGGCCCTCGCACCCGGTCTCGATCCGGCCCTTGCGCTCGACGGCGGTCGGGGCGTAGCGTCATCTGAACCGGTTCAGGTCGCGCATCCACGGGGCCCGCCGGCACTCGACGAGGAGGGGCCATGGCCGCGGGCGCACCCACGATCCTCGACGTCGCCCAGCGCGCCGGCGTCAGCAAGGCGCTCGTGTCCGCGGCCCTCAACGACCGGCCGGGCGTCAGCTCCGACTCCCGCGCCCGCATCCTGCGCGCGGCCGACGACCTGGGGTGGCGCCCCAGCCTCCCGGCCCGCTCGCTGTCGACCCGCACGTCCTACGCGGTCGGCCTCGTCATCGCGCGCGACCCGAAGGTCATCGGCGTCGACCCGTTCTTCCCGGGTCTGATCGCGGGCGTCGAGAGCGTCCTCGCGCCCCTCCGCCGGGCGCTCGTGCTGAGCGTCGTCGAGGGGGAGGACGCGGAGCTCGACGCCTACCGCTCCTTCGCCCGGGACCGGCGCGTCGACGGCGTGCTGCTCACCGACCTGCGGCACGACGACGCGCGGATCGCCCTCGTGGCGTCGCTCGGGCTGCCCGCCGTGACCCTCGGGCGCCCCGCGTGCCCCAGCGACCTGCCGGCGGTCGTGCTCGACGACGCCGCGGGCGTGCGCGCGACCGTCGCCCATCTGGTCGACCTCGGGCACCGGCGCATCGCGCACGTGGCCGGGCCGTCGGGGATGCTGCACGGCAGCCGGCGACGCGACGCCTTCCTCGCGGCGGCGACGGAGCTCGGGGCGGCGGACGCGACCGTGGTCGAGACGGACTTCTCCGCCTCCGACGGGGCGCGTGCGACCCGCGCGCTCCTCGACCGGCCCGACCGGCCGACCGCGATCGTCTACGCGAACGACCCCATGGCGATCGCCGGGCTCGGCGTCGCGCAGCGGTCCGGCCTCCGGGTCCCCGACGACCTCTCGATCACCGGGTTCGACGGCACGGACATCGCCCAGCACGTCTACCCGCCGCTCACCACCGTGGCGAGCGACCCCTTCGCGTGGGGGGCCGCCGCGGCCCGCACGCTCCTCGCCCGCGTCGACGCGGAATCCGTCCCGAGCGTCGAGCTCGACCCCGCGCGCCTCGTGGTGCGCGGATCCACCGGCCCGGCACCCGCCGACGACCGGACCCCCGTCCGCCCCTGACCCCGCCGCGACGGCACCGCGCCGCCGCACCGGACCACCGCACGACCGCACGACCGCAGCACCGCACGATCCGCAGCACCGCACCCGGCGATGGAGCCGGGAGAGACAGGAGACACCGATGTCCCGCACGCCGTCACGATCCCGCCGCCGCCTCGCGGTGGCCGCATCCTCCGCGATCGCCCTCGCGGCCCTCACCGCCTGCAGCTCGGCAGGCGGGGGCGACGCCTCCGCCAAGCTCGAGGCCACCGGCGACATCACCATCTGGTACTCGAACAACGAGCAGGAGGTGGCGTGGGGCAAGCAGATGGTGGAGGCCTGGAACGCCGACCACCCCGACGAGCAGATCACCGGGCAGGAGATCCCCGCGGGCAAGAGCAGCGAGGAGGTCATCGGCGCCGCCATCACCGCCGGCAACGCGCCGTGCCTCATCTTCAACACCGCGCCGAGCGCCGTCGGCCAGTTCCAGAAGCAGGGCGGCCTCGTCGACCTGTCGTCGTTCCCGGACGGCGCCTCCTACATCGAGGAGCGCAGCGGCGACTCCGCGGAGCAGTACCAGGGCGAGGACGGCGGCTACTACCAGATGCCGTGGAAGTCGAACCCCGTGATGATCTTCTACAACAAGGACCTGTTCCGGCAGGCCGGGCTCGACCCCGAGGCCCCGGCGCTGTCGACCTACGACGACTTCCTCGCGACGTCGAAGACCCTCGTGGACGCCGGGGTCGCGCCCAACGCGATCCTCCCGGCTCCGACGAGCGAGTTCTTCCAGACCCAGTTCGACTTCTACCCGCTCTACGCGGCGCAGTCCGACGGCGCGCAGCTCGTCGAGGACGGGAAGGCGACCTTCGCGGACGAGGCCGGATACGCGGCCGCCGACTTCTGGGCGAGCCTCTACTCCGAGGGCCTCGCCGGCCAGGAGGCCTACACGGGCGACTCGTTCGCCGACGGGCAGGCGGCCATGTCCATCGTCGGCCCGTGGGCCGTGTCCGTCTACCAGGACAAGGTCGACTGGGGATCCGTCCCCGTCCCCACCGCCGACGGGAAGCCCGCGGACGAGGTCTACACGTTCAGCGACGCGAAGAACGTCGGCCTGTACTCGGCGTGCGAGAACCAGGCGACCGCCTGGGAGGTCCTCAAGTTCGCGACCAGCGAGGAGCAGGACGGGCAGCTCCTCGAGCTGACCGGCCAGATGCCGCTGCGCACCGACCTGCAGGGCACCTACGCCGACTACTTCACCGCCAACCCCGCCTACACGCAGTTCGGCGACCAGGCGGCGCGCACGGTCGAGGTGCCCGGCGGGCCCACCACGGTGGAGATGCTGCAGGCGTTCCGCGACGCGTGGTCCAAGGCCGTGATCTTCGGCGAGGGCGACGTCCACGACGCGCTCGACGAGGCCGCCGCGCAGATCGACGAGCTCGCCGCGCAGGGCTAGGCACCGCCGTGTCCGTCACCTCCGCGCCCCGGCGCGCCGGGCGCCCGCCCGGCGCCCCGCGGCCCTCGCCCTCCGCCGCGGAGCGCCGGGGGCCGCTGCACCGGATCCTCGGGCGCCACCCGCTGGGGCTCCTGTTCAGCGCGCCGTACCTGGTGTTCGTCCTCGCGGTGTTCGCGTATCCGCTGGGCTTCGCCATCTACATGGCGTTCCACGACTACTTCTTCGCCGCCCCCGGCGCGGTCGTCGACCGTCCCTTCGTGGGCCTCGACAACTTCCGGACCGTGCTCGGCGACCCCGCCGTGATCCGCTCGTTCGGCAACGTGGGCGTGTTCCTCCTCATCAACGTGCCGCTCACCGTGGTGCTCTCGCTCGTGCTGGCCACCGCCCTCGACAAGGTGGTGCGGTTCCGCACGTTCCTGCGGGTCGCCTACTACGTGCCCTACGTGACCGCGAGCGTCGCGGTCGTCGGGGTGTGGCTGTTCCTGTTCTCCGGCGACGGGCTGGTGAACTCCGTCCTCGGGCCGCTCGCACCGACGCCCTCCTGGCTCATCAACTCGGCGTGGGCGATGCCGACCATCGCGCTGTTCGTGACGTGGAAGCAGCTCGGGTTCTACATCCTGCTGTACCTCGCGGCGCTGCAGAACGTGCCGAGGGAGCTGTACGAGTCGGCGGCCACGGACGGCGCCGGGCGCGTCCGGACCTTCTTCTCCGTGACGATCCCCGGGGTCCGCCCCGCGACGGTCCTCGTCCTGCTGCTCGCGACGGTGACCGGCGCGAACCTCTTCACCGAGCCGTACCTGCTCACCGGGGGCGGCGGGCCGAACGGCGCGTCGACCTCCCCGGTGCTGCTGATGTACCAGGAGGGGATCCAGCAGGGGAAGCCCGGGGTGGCCGCCGCCATCGGCGTGGTCCTCGTGGTGCTGGTGCTCGTCATCGCGCTCCTGCAGAACCGCTTCGCCGGGGAGCGGGACCGGTGAGCGACCGCATGACGCGGGGGCAGAAGGCCCTGCGCGCGGTCGTCCTCGCCATCGGCGCGCTCGTGTTCCTGTTCCCGTTCTACTACATGGTCGTCGGCTCCCTCCAGGAGTCGCCCGACCCGTCGCCCGCGGGCGCGTTCCCCTCCCTCGGCAACATCACCGGGGCGAACTACACGGACATCGACGGACGCATCGACCTCGTGTCGGGGCTCGTCAACTCCGGCATCTTCACCGGAGGGGTGATCCTCTGCACGGTCGTGTTCGGGGTGCTCGTGGGCTACGCGCTCGCGCAGCTCGAGTGGCGGGGGCGCGGCATCACCTTCGCGCTGGCGCTGCTCGTCCAGGTGGTGCCGTTCCAGCTGCTGATGATCCCGCTGTACGTGCTCATCGCGCGGGACTACGGCCTCGCGGACTCGCACCTCGGCATGATCCTGCCGTTCGCCATCAACTCGACGGCGGTCATCATCTTCCGGCAGTACTTCCTGCAGGTGCCGCGCGAGCTGTTCGACGCGGCGCGCATCGACGGCGCCGGCGAGCTCGCCGTGCTCCGCCGGATCGCGCTGCCGCTCGTGCGACCGGCGCTCGTGACCGTGATGCTGCTCACCTTCATCGGACCCTGGAACGAGTTCCTGTGGCCCTTCCTCATCACCAAGGACGCGACGCTGCAGCCGCTGGCGGTCTCGCTCGCCAACTACATCAGCAACGTGGCGGCGACCGCGGCCAACCCGTTCGGCGCGGTCCTCGCGGGCGCGTGCGTGCTGGCCGCCCCGGCCGTGCTGCTGTTCATCGTGTTCCAGCGGTACTTCATCTCCACCGACATCGGCTCCGGCGTGAAAGGCTGACCATGACCTCGACCACCTCCCCCACGACCGCGTTCCCCTACGCGCTCACCCGCGTGGGCGTCGTGATGACGCCCGACCCGGACGACCCCTTCGAGGCCGAGGGGGTGCTGAACCCGGCCAGCGGGCGCGGCCCCGACGGCGAGCTGTACCTCCTCCCGCGGCTCGTCGCCGCCGGCAACGTGAGCCGCATCGGCATCGCGCGCATCCTCGTGGAGGACGGCGTGCCCGTCGGCGTCGAGCGGCAGGGCGTGGTGCTCGCGCCCGACCGGCCCTTCGAGCGGGGGCTCGAGAACGCGGGGGTGGAGGATCCGCGGATCACCTTCATCGACGCGCTCGGGCTCCACGTGATGACCTACGTGGCCTACGGGCCGGTCGGCCCCCGCAGCGCGATCGCCGTCTCCTCCGACCTGCGCGAGTGGCGGCGGCTCGGCCCCGTGCACTTCGCCTACGACGACGACCTCGGCGTGGACCTGTCGCTGTTCCCGAACAAGGACACGCTGTTCTTCCCCGAGGCCGTCCCCGGCCCCGACGGGACGCCCTGCTACGCCGCCCTGCACCGGCCGACCTGGGAGCTCGGCATCGCCGAGGGCATCGAGGCGGAGCCCCCGGCGCAGGTCACCGACCGGCGCGCGGGCATCTGGATCAGCTACGTGCCCGTCGAGGAGGTGGAGCGCGACGTCGCGAACCTCGTGCGGTGGAGGTGGCACCGGCAGGTGGCCCTCAGCGAGCACGCCTTCGAGGAGCTGAAGATCGGCGGCGGACCGGTGCCCCTGCGCGTGCCCGAGGGGTGGCTCCTCATCCACCACGGCGTCGTCGGCACGCTCGAGTTCCGGGTGGCGCAGCAGAAGGACGTCTTCTACTCGGCGGGCGCGATGATCCTCGACGCCGACGACCCCTCGCGGGTCCTCCGGCGCACCAGCGAGCCGCTGCTCTCCCCGGAGACCGCGGACGAGACCGACGGCATCGTCGCCAACGTGGTCTTCCCGACGACCATCGAGCGGATCGACGGCGTCGACTACGTGTTCTACGGGATGGCCGACAGCGCCATCGGGGTGGCCCGCCTGGACCGCACCGCCTGATCCACTCGGATCACCACGCACGACCCGCACGACCGACCCATGGAGAGCCCGATGACGCGCATCACCATCACCCGGACGGCGGCCGCGCTCGCGGCCGTCGCCCTCGCCGCCGGGGGCCTCACGGCCGCCGGCGCCGCCGCGGCGCCCCGAGCGCACGCGGCCCCCGCCGACGGCGCACCGCTCACGAGCACGGCGCACCTCGACTTCCTGCTCGACCAGGCCACGCCGAGCCCCGTCGCCGGCCACACGACCTACCGTCTGGCCGAGGAGCCCGCGCTCACCATGCCGTGGACCTACGCCGACGCCCGGCCCGGCGGCGCCTTCGCGCGCGTGGGCGGCGGGCCGCTGGATCCCGTCACGGGCGACTGGGGCCAGGGCGCGTACAACACGGACGACATCTCCCGCGCCGCGGTGGTCTACGTGCGCCACTGGCAGCAGACGGGCGACACCGCGAGCCGGGAGCGCGCCTACGAGCTCCTCCGCGCCCTCGCCTACTTCCAGACCACCACCGGCGACGACGCCGGCAACGTGATCCTCTGGATGCAGCCCGACGGCGACTTCAACGAGAGCCCCGAGCCGGTGGAGCTGCCCGACCCGTCGGACTCCGGCGACAGCTACTGGCTGGCACGCAGCCTGTGGGCGTTCGGGGAGGGCTACGCCGCCTTCGCGGACGAGGACCCGGCGTTCGCCGCGTTCCTCCAGGACCGCCTGCAGCTGGGCGTCGCCGCGGTCGACCGGCAGTCGCTCGCGGAGTACCCGCGATACGGCACCGCGGACGGGAAGCGCGTCCCGCTGTGGCTCATCGCCGACGGCGCCGACGCCACGAGCGAGGCCGTGCTCGGCCTCTCCGCCTACCTCGAGGCCGCCCCGGACGACACCGGCGTGGAGGACGCCCTCGGGAAGCTCGCCGAGGGCGTGGCCGTCATGGGCGCTGGCTCCGCGACGGCCTGGCCGTACGGCGCCGTGCTGCCGTGGTCGCTCAGCCGCTCGAACTGGCACGCGTGGGCGTCGCAGATGCCCGCGTCGCTCGCCCGCGCCTCCGACGCGCTCGGCCGCGCCGACCTCCTGGCACCGGCGGTCGCCGACACCGCCGGGTTCACCCCGGTGCTGCTCACCTCGAACGGCCCCGACAACGGCTGGATCCCCACGCCCACGGACCGCGTGCAGATCGCCTACGGCGCCGACAGCCGGCTCCAGTCGCTGCTCGCCGTCGCGGACGTCGGCGACCGACCCGGGCTCCTCCCGCTCGCGGGCATGACGGCCGCGTGGTTCTTCGGCGCCAACGCGTCCGGCGAGCCCGTCTACGACCCGGCGACGGGCGTGACCTACGACGGCGTCCAGCCGGACGGGACCGTCAACCGCAACAGCGGCGCCGAGAGCACCATCCACGGCCTCCTCGCGATGCTCGCCCTCGACGCCCACCCGGAGGTGCGCGCGCAGGCGCTCGGCTCCGCGGAGGTCGTCGCCCGCGACGGGCTCCGGATGGTCGAGGCCGAGACGGCCGCGTCGACCACGGGCACGGTCATCACGCCGGAGTCGTCGTGGACGGGGGAGGCCTCGATCAGCGGATCCCTGCTCGCGCTCGCCAAGGGCCAGGCGGCCGTGCTCGACATCGGCTCCTCCGACCGGGCGCGCATCGTCGAGCCGGTGACCCTGCGGGACGCCGGAGAGGCGCCGATCTCGGTGTGGAAGGCCGGATCCTCGCCCCTCGGTGCCCTGACCGGTCGCGCCGCACCCGAGGGCGTGAGCGCCGGGACGGGCACCCTGCTGCCGCAGCAGCTCGCCGCGTCCGCGCCCGCGGGAGCGACGACCGTGCGCGTGACGGGCTCCGCGGGCGTCACCCGACTGGACGGCGTGCTCGTCCGGCCGGTGGTGTCGCGGCTGGCGCTCGACGGCACCGCCGGCGCGAGCGAGCTGCTCGTCTCCGGATCCCGGATCCGCGAGACCGCCGTGGTCGGCACGGCGGGCGAGCGCGTGCGCGTCGACGTGTTCGGGTCCGACGGCCGGCTCGTCGCGTCGACCACGCAGGCGGGCGGCACCACCGCGAACGTGCGGCCCGGCGGCTTCACCGTGGTGACCCGGGGCTGACGAGCGCCGCGGCGGGCGCGTGCCGTCCGTCGCGGCCCGTCCGGCCGGGTCAGTCGCGGCGCGGGCGCCGCACCATCCCGACCGCGGTGATGCCCGCCGCCGCCAGCGCGATCGCGAGCAGGGTCGGGAAGGGCAGCTCCTCGGCGGACATGCCGAGCGCGGTGCCGGCCGCGGCATCCGCGCCCGGTGCGGGAGCCTCGGCGGCGGACGCGGCGGACGCGGTGGCCGCGGACGCCGTCGCGCCGAACGCGGGGACCGCCGGCAGGACGGATCCGCCGACGGCGCTCGCGAGGGCGAGCGCGAGGACGATGCGCGAGTGCGGGCGGCGGCGGGTGGGGAGTCGCATGTGGTCCTGGCGGGAGGGCGCCGGTGGGACCCGGCGGGGACGGTGGGTCGCGGGCGCGACGCGGCCGACGCTAGGCGGGCGGGATGACGCGACGGTGACCGGGTGCCGTCCCCGCGTCGAACGGCAGGGGTCCCGCCCGGCGTCGGCAGCGGGCCGCCCGCCCGTAGGCTGGCAGGACGCGGGCGAGGGGAGACCGGATGATCGGGGTGCTGACCGGGTTCGCCATCATCGGCTTCATCATCGCCGTGGGCTACGCCGTCGGCCGCTCCGGCATCGCTGGGCCGGGTGCCCAGCACTCGCTCAACCGGGTCGCGTTCTTCGTCGCGACGCCCGCGCTGCTGTTCACCGTCCTCGCCGAGGCCGACCTGCACGTCGTGTTCTCCGCGTTCCTGCTCGCGTCGGCCAGCGCGGTCGCGGTCTCGGCGCTCCTGTACCTCGTGATCGCGCGGATCCTGTTCCACCGGCCGGTCGCGGAGACCACCATCGGCGCGGCGTCCGCGAGCTACGTCAACGCGAACAACATCGGCCTGCCGGTCGCGATCTACGTGCTCGGCGACGCCCAGCTCGTCGCGCCCGTGCTGCTCCTGCAGCTGCTGGTGCTGGCGCCGACGACGCTCACCATCCTCGACATCTCCAGCCGCGGATCCGCCTCGGTGGTCGGGATCCTCACCCAGCCGCTGCGGAACCCCATGATCATCGCGTCGATGCTCGGCATCCTCATCGCGATCACCGGGCTCGAGATCCCGGACGCGGTCTACGAGCCGTTCCGCCTCATCGGCGGCGCCGCGATCCCCATCGTGCTGATGGCGTTCGGCATGTCGCTCGTCGGGCGGAAGCCGCTCGCGCCCGGATCGGGGCGCCGCGAGATCGTGGTCGCCTCGGCGATCAAGACGGTCGTCATGCCGCTGGCGGCGTTCCTGCTCGCGCGGTTCGCCTTCCACCTCGACGCGGAGCAGACGTTCGCGGCGACCGTGATCGCGGGCCTGCCGACGGCGCAGAACATCTTCAACTTCGCGTCGCGCTACGACCGCGGCGTGGTGCTCGCCCGCGACACCGTGCTCATCACCACGGTCGCGTCGATCCCGGTGCTGCTGGTGATCGCGGCGCTGCTCGCGCCCGGCACCTGAGGCAGTGCGGGCGCGCGCGACCTCCGGGACCGGACGGGAGCCGCGTGCGCTAGCGGCGGCGGGTCGCCGCGGCGCGCTGGGCGGCGCGCTTCTGCGAGCGCTTGGCGAGCTGCGCCTTGCCCTTGGCCATGGCGGCCTTGCCCTGCCGGCTGCGCAGGAAGCGGCGGATGACGGGGACGGCGACGAACAGGAAGCGGATCAGCGGCATGGTGCTCCTCGGGGGATCTGCGCGGACCGGTGGATCCCCGCTCCTCGACCCTGCCAGGTCCGCGCCCGGACGACCGGGCCGGGGCGGGATCCGGCGGGGAACGGCCAGGCGGTCGTCCCCCGTCGCCCGCCTCCCCCGTCGCCCGGCTCGCCGGCGGGCGCTCAGCCGACGTCGCCCCGCCGCCCGGCCGCGCGCTCCACGGCCGGGCCGCGGTCGCGCCGCGCGTCGGCCGAGGCGCGCTCCACCTGCGCCGGGTCGGCGCCGGGCCGGGACGGGTGGCCCGCGTCGAAGGGCGGCTGCGGGTCGTACTCGAGCGTCAGCTGGATGGACCGTGCCTCGGCGTCGCCCGCGATCTCCGCGGCCAGCACGAGCGCCGCGTCGATGCCGCTCGTCACGCCGCCGCCCGTGATCAGGGTCCCGTCGCGCACGACGCGCTCCGCCACGGGCGTCGCGCCCAGCAGCTCCAGCAGCGGATGCGAGGCCCAGTGGGTCGTCGCGCGGCGACCGCGGAGGAGCCCGGCGGCCCCGAGGACGAACGCCCCCGTGCACACGCCGAGCACGTGGCGCGCCGCGGCCGCCTGCCGCGCGACGAACGCCACGACCTCGGGATCCTCCATCGCCTCGAACGCGCCGCGTCCGCCCGGCACGAGCAGCACGTCGGCCGGCGGGGCGTCCGCGAGCGTCGTCGTGGGCAGGAGGGAGAACCCGCTGTCCGTCGGCACGGGCTCGATCCGGTGCCACGCGACGTCCACCACGGCCCCGGGCAGCCGGGAGAGCACCTGCAGCGGACCGGTGAGGTCGAGCTGGGTCACGTGCGGGAAGACGAGGGCGACGATGCGGAGCGGGCCGGTCATGATCCGATGGTGCCGGACGCGCGGCGCGATCCGTCGCGGATCCAGGCGACCTCGTCCCGCAGCAGCCGGGCGCCCGTGCCCGCGGGGGCGTATCCGAGGGCGAGCGCGGCGCGCATGTCGAGGACGAACGGGTGGCTGGCCCGCCACGGGTGCCCGCCGCCCTCCGCGCCGGGCTCGAGCAGGCGCACGCGGCCCCGCCAGCCGAGCTCGTCGGCGATGACCGCGACGATCTCCCGGGCGGTGAGCGGATCCGGGTCGGCCGCGTTGAGGATCCGCGCGCCGGGCACGTCGGCCACCCGGGCGATGAGGGCCGCCGCGTTCGCCGCCGCGGTGAGGTGGTCGACGGACGCGCCGCGGTCGGCGAGGTCGAGGGTCGCCGCACCCGCCGTCATCCGCTCGACGATGCCGCGCGTGCGGGCGTCGCGCGCCCACCGGCCGTGCACCTTCGACGGGCGGATCACGGTGACCGGCAGGCCGCTGTCGAGCGCGGCACGCTCCACGGCCGCCTTGGCGGGCGCGTAGCCCTCGCGGGTCGCGGGGTCGACCCCCGGATCCGCGGGCGGCAGGGTGGGGTTCGACTCGGGCACCGGGACGGGCAGGCGCGGCGGGGCGTCGCCGTTGACGTGCCGGCCCTCCGCGTCGACGTAGACCGCGCGGGACGACGCGACCACCACGGATCCGGCCGCCCGCATCGCCGGGAGGAGCGCCTGCACGTCGGCTGCGGTGAAGGCCACGAGGTCGACGAGCAGGTCCACGCCGTCGCCGACCACGCGCTCGACGCCGCGGACGTCGTGGCGGTCGATCGCGTGGAACCGCACGCCGAGGTCCGCGAGCTCGGCGGGCATGCCGCGCGGATCCCGGCCGGTGACGTCGACGGACCAGCCGGCGCGAGCCAGGTGCGCGGCGGTGGCCCCGCCCATGGCCCCGGTGCCGCCGAGGACGAGGGCGCGCCGCGCGGAGGAGGACATGGTCGTCGAGCCTAGGCGCGGGCGCAGCTGCGGCGCGCTCGGTAGGGTGGCGCCGATGATCCGCCTCGAGGAGCACCGCCCGGAGTGGGCGGCGGCGTTCCGCGCCGAGGCGGCCCGGGTCCTCCCGGCGGCAGGAGCATCCCTCACCGCCGTCGAGCACATCGGCAGCACCGCCGTGCCGGGACTCCGCGCCAAGCCGGTCCTCGACCTCGCCGCGCGGGCGGCACCCGGCCTCGACCCGCGGGTGCTCGACGCGCCGTTGCGCCTGCTCGGGTACGCGCGGCACCGTACCGGCCCGAGGAACCACGACGTGCACGTCCGGTCGGCGGACGGCGTGCGGACGCACATCCTCCACGTGTTCGACGCCGAGTCCTGGGAGACCTGCCCGCAGCGCCTGTTCCGCGACCGGCTTCTGCGCGACGCGGACGCCCGGCGCCGCTACGACGCGCGCAAGGCGGAGCTCGCGGCGACGGCGGCCGACGGTCGCGCCTACACCGCCGGGAAGCAGGCGCTCGTGGAGGAGATCGTGAACGCCGAGCGCGCCGACCGCGGCCTCCCGCCCGTCCGCGTGTGGGACAAGTGAGGGGCGCGGCAGCCGGCTGACGGGGACGCGCTGGCGGCAGGCGGGGGCCCACCCGCGGCGGCGGCGGGCTCCCGGCAGGCGGGCATGAGGCCGCGGGGGCGGCGGTGGTGGAGAGCTCCGGAAATCGAACCAGACGAGGCGCCCCGATAGGCGCGCTCCCCGAACGGGCATCACCGTAGCGGATCCGGCTGGGCGTCGGCGCCGGGATCGCAGGTCCGGGGATCGCCTGCTCCGGCGCCACCGGGGAGGGGAGGCGTCAGCGTGCGGCGACCCGGACGCGGACGGGGCCGCCCTCGTCCTCGAACAGGAGCGTGGTGCCCACCGGGTACGCGGCCCGCAGCTCCGCGGACGCGTCGTCCGCGACCACGACCGCGACGCGCGCGGCGACGGATCCGGTCCCGCACGCCGACGGACCCTCGACCGAGCCGTCCGGGGCCGACGCGCCGACCGTGAGGCACGCGGCGTCGGGCTCGGCCGGCGCGGGGACCGTCCACGCGGCCGGATCGGCGGCGTCGCCGGGATCCACCGGCACGCGGGCCACCGTCAGCCCGTGGAAGCCCGCGACGGCCGTGCCGGGGATCACCGAGCCGGTGTCGACGGAGAGGTAGGTCGCGCCGTCGGGCTCCGGGAGCAGCTCGAGGTCGAGGACGGCGACCGTGGCGCGGTCGTCGTCGAGGGCCCACGCCGTGATCCCCGTGGCGAGCACGGCGGCCACGACCACGGACGCGGCCCACGGGAGCGCGATGCCCCAGCGCGTGGAGGTGCGGGTGCGGGTCCGCGGGCGGGTGCGTGCGCGGGGCTCGTCCGAGCGGATGGGCGTGTCGGGCACGGGAGTCGCATCGGGCGCGTGGGACGGCTCATGCGCGCCGCGCCTGGGCGCTTCGCTCGCGTCCCGCCCCTCGAGCTCGCGCAGGCGCTCGAGCGCGGCCGCGTCCACGGTGTCGCGGCCCGGCCCGAACACGCGGCGCCGCAGCTCGGCGATCTCGGCGCGCCGGTCGTCGTCCATGCCGCATGGTGTCACGCCGGGCCGGGCTCCGCGACGCCGCCGGCCGTGGACGGCCCGCTCCGATCAGCAGGCGGCGCGGTCGTACCCGTCCTCGCCCGCGGGCACGAGGTCGCGGTCGCGCACGACGGCCCGGGGCGCGGGATCCAGCGCCCGGGTCCGCGCGCACGCCCCCTCGGCGGTGTCGCGCAGGTCGTCCACGTACTCGACGTCGAGCACGTGCGGGCCGTAGACGTCCGTGAACGCGGTGCACTCGTCCCAGCGGTCGCACTCCTCGGCGATGGCGAGGTCGAAGCCGGCCTCGTCGCGGCCCCGCGTCCCGAGGTCCGCGGCGTTCTTCTGCGCGACCGCGAGGCCCCGGCCGTGCGCGTGGTCCACGAGGAGGGCGGCGAGCGCCAGCGCGTCGTCCGCGTCGAGGGCGCCCGCGGAGCGCGTCCACGAGTCGAGGTTGTCCAGCTCCACCGCCCGGTGGCCGGCGGCGGCGCACCGGTCGATCGTCGTCGCCTGCCGGGCCGCGACGGCGGCGCGCTTCGCGGGGGTCGAGGCGTCGAGGAGGTGCTCGTCGGGCCAGCCGGGATCGACGAGCGGCCCGTCGTCGCCCTGCAGCAGGAGGTCGTCGGGCCAGCTCGCGCCCGGCTGGGTCTGGAAGGCGTTGACGTAGCAGATGCCGTACGTCCCGGCGGCGGGTCCCTCGGTGCTGTCGCGGACCACGATCCCCGCGCCGTCGGGGACGGGGGAGGAGCCGCCGAGCTGGTAGTCGAACGCGGCGTCGACGGGCGGCAGGGCGACGCCGGATGGGCGGGCGACGTCGGACGGGCGGGCGTCGACGTGCGACGGGGCGACGTCGGCGGCCGTGCCCGCCGACGAGCAGCCCGCGAGGGCGACGGCCAGGGCCGCAGCCGTCAGGAGGACGGTCGGACGGCGGCGCATGATGCGACCCTAGGCGCCGGTCCCCGCTCGGCCGACCACGCGGAAGCGCTCCAGCACCACCTCGATGCCGTCGTCGAGCGCGAACCCGTCGGGGAGCCCCGCCACGAACTCGGCCGAGGTCCAGAACGCCTCGTGCCCGGCGCGCCACTCGGCCACGGTCGTGAAGCCCTCGCCCTCGTCGACGGCGTGGGCGAGCGGCACGTCGGCGAGTCGCGCGATCGCCACGTCCGTCGTCTCGACCACGAGCACGGGGAGCCCGTCGGAGTCGATCACCGTGCCGCGGGATCCGACGACGGGCAGCTCCTCGTCGTCGGCCGCGTACTGCACCAGCAGCGAGCTGGTCGAGGTCTTCGCGCCCGACGCGATCGCCGCCACGAGGCGGTCGCGCAGCGGCCCGGGGAAGGCGTACTCCACGAGGGGGAGCGCGGGGTCGGGCGTCGTCGTCATGGACCGATCGTAGGAGCGCCGCGACCCGCGGGCCGGGGGCGCCGGGCCAGGAGGCGGACCACGAGCGCCGCGATCCCCGCCAGCAGCGCCACCTGGAGCGGCGCGAGCGGCGCCGCGCCCGCCGGGCCGCTCGTCGCCCACCGGCCCGCGAGGTCGCGGGCGAGGTCCACGGAGCCCAGGGCCGCCCCGGTCAGCGGGTCCTGCGCGTAGGCGGCGACGGTCCGCGCGACCGGCTCCTCGGCGCCGGGACGCACGTCGACGACGTCGATGCGGGAGCCGTCGTCCTCATCCTCCTGGGTCGAGTGCACGAGGACGTGCTCGTCGTCGCGCCAGCCGATCACGGACGAGGAGGGGCCGTCGAGCGCGACCTCGCGCGCGCCGACCGCGCCGTCGGACACGGAGACGACCTGCAGCGCGCGCTCCTGCCCGACCACGGCGATCGACGTCCCCGACGGCGACCAGGCGTCGTCCCCGAGCGGGCCGGCCAGCCGCTCCCGCTCGTGGCGGATGCGGCCGTCCTCGGCGTCGAGGACCACCATGGCGTCCTCGGTGTCGACCGCGACGAGCGCCCCGTCGGGCGAGATGGCGGCCGAGGTGACGGGTCCGGGCAGCTCGTACGGGGTGAGGCGGGAGGTCGTGAGGTCGAGGAGGGCGAGCTCCCCGCGCAGCTCGAATGCGGGATCCGCGTACCGGCTGAGCTCCTCGCCGCTCGTCAGCAGCAGCACCCGCCGTCCGGACGCGTCGATGCTGAGGGGGACGGCGCTGCGCCCGGCGCCCACCGCCACGCTCGTGGTGTCGAGGCTGCCGAGGTCGACGACGTCGACGCTGCCGTCCCGGCCCTGCCCGCCGACGACGACGAACGTGCCGTCCGCGGAGAGGAGGGACTGCGCGGGGTCGCCCTGGTCGGCGGGGATGCCGCGGTCCTCGGCCGCGGCCAGGCGCCGGTAGGTCGCCGCGTCGGCGCCCAGCACGACCGACTGCGGGAGGTCGCCGAGCTCGACGCCGAAGCCGTTCTGGTACAGCATCGTCGCGGCCTCGATCTGCGCCGGCGCGAGATGCGGCGTCCACCACGAGTACGACGCGATCCGCTCGGGGAACGCCACCGCCCCCGCCGGCGCCGCGGGCGCCTCGGTCAGCGGGGCGAGCAGGGCGGCGGTCGCGAGCGCGGTCACCAGGGGGAGCGCGACGCCGCCGACGAGGTCCCTCCGGGGGCCGGGGGCCGGGCGCCTGCCGGCGGGGAAGCCTGCCATGCCCCGAGGCTACGGCCGGGTCCGCCGATGCCACCGGCCGTTCACCCGATGGCCACGGACCGTGCGGATCCCGTGGTCGCGACGCACGCGCGGGCCGCGCACCCGGCCGATCCCGGCGCCGTCACGGCGGCATCGGACACGCACCGGCCACGGCGGGGGGCGCCTCCGGATCCTCGGCGCCCGACTGCCGCGCGGGCCGCGACCCGTCAACCCCCTCCGAGCCTCGGGACGCTCGCGGCCGTCCGGGCCAGGGTGGAAGGCGACCCCCGATCCCCTCCAGGAAGGCGCAGCGCATGAGCGAGATCCGCAACGGCGGCAACCAGTACGAGATCCAGGACCCGATCGCGCAGTACCCCTCCCCGCCGTTCCCCCAGCAGGAGCAGACCGGCGCGGGCGACGAGAAGCGCTTCGAGCCGACGCCCGACCACGGCCAGGACAGCTACGTCGGCTTCGGCCGGCTGACGGGCCGCAAGGTGCTCATCACGGGCGCCGACTCCGGCATCGGCAAGGCCGTCGCCATCGCGTTCGCGCGCGAGGGCGCCGACATCGCCCTCAACTTCCTCGACGAGGAGCTCGAGGACGCGCGCGACACCGCGTCCACGATCGAGGCGGACGGCCGGAAGGCCGTGCTCGTGCCCGGCGACATCTCCGACGAGACCACCTGCCAGGACCTCGTCCAGGCCGCCGTCGAGGGCCTCGGCGGCCTCGACTGCCTCGTGATGGTGGCGGGCTACCAGCGCAACGAGGACGACATCCTCGACCTCGAGACCGCGCAGCTCGACCGCACGCTGAAGACCAACGTGTACTCGCTGTTCTGGCTGAGCAAGGCCGTGCTGCCGCACCTGCCGAAGGGCGGGAGCATCATCACGACCAGCTCGTCCCAGGCGTACCAGCCGAGTGCGGACAAGATCGACTACGCGGTCTCCAAGGGCGCCATCCGCAACTTCACGCAGGGGCTCGCGCAGCAGCTCGCGCCGAAGGGGATCCGCGTCAACTCGGTCGCGCCCGGCCCGTTCTGGACCGTGCTGCAGCCCGTCGGCCAGTCCGCGGAGGACGTGGAGGAGTTCGGGTCCCAGTCGGTCTACGGACGTCCCGGCCAGCCGGCGGAGATCGCGGCGACGTACGTGTTCCTCGCCAGCCAGGAGTCGAGCTTCACGAGCGGCGAGACCATCGCGGTCACGGGCGGCACGCCCGTCCACTGACCGGTCGCGTGTGCCGCGGTCGCCGGCCGCGGTCGTGCAGGGGACGGCGCGGGCGGGTGCGTCAGAACAGGCGCGTCGCGCCCGCGTCGGCGTCCGGACGCGGGTCCTCGAGCGGGCGCTCGGTGCGCAGCACGGCGGGGCCGACCGTGAGGATCCCGTCGCCGAGCGGCTCGCAGCGCACCCCGCCGCGCCCCCGCAGCGCGCGGAACGCCCCGGGCGCGAGCATCACGTCCATCCACGCGCACGGGTTCGCCGGCCGGTGGCCCTGGAACTCCACGGGCCCGTCGCCCGAGTCGAGGCTGAAGCGCATGCCCCGCAGCCGGTCGGCGTCCACTCCGCGGAGGAGGACGTTGCGGCGGGTGTCGACGGGATCCAGGCCCGCCTCGACGCCGAGCTCGCGGGCGACGCGCTCCACCGACTCGACCGCCATCACCGTGACGGCCGCCGTGCGGTGCGCCCGCTGGCCGAAGTAGCGGTCGCCGACGATGCCGAGCCCGGCGCGGATCCGCACGGACCTGCGGGAGGGCGGCTCGCCCGGCTCGTCCCGGGGCCCGTCGGCCGGGCGCCCCTCCAGGCGGTGCACGGGGGACGCGACGAGATGCGCGATCTCCACCCGGTGCTCGTGCGGGAGGTCGCTCATCAGGGAATCGTACGCGGATCCCCATATCACGGGGTACGCCGGCCCCGGGCGGATCGTCCACGCGCGGTTAGTATCGACGAGCGGCACGGGGACGCCGCATCAGGGGGTCACGTGGGCGAGCAGGCTCCCACCGTCGTGCGGCGCGGCCCTCTGGCGCGCGCGCAGTCGGCGTTGCGCAGCATGACCTTCTCCAAGCCGCTGCACGCGCAGCTGCCCTTCATCCTGAGCCTCGCCGTGGTCGGCGTCGTCGCGGGCGCGGGCGACCTCGCCGCCGTCGCGGACCCCGGCTTCGTGGCGGGCACGATCGTCGCGGCGCTCGTGACCATCGTCGCGGCCGTCCTGCCCTGGGAGCGCATCGCGTCCGAGTGGGTGGCCGTCCTCCCCATGCTCGACTTCGCGGCGCTCGCGCTCTGCAACGACGCGATCGGCGTCCAGGTGCCCTCGACCGCGTTCCTCATCGTCTTCCCCGTCATCTGGCTCGCCTACGCCTTCGCACTGCACGTGCTGTGGCTGGGCGCCATCGGCACGGCCGCGGTGCTCGCGCTGCCCATCGTCCGCTCGGGGGAGCTCCCGGAGGGCACGACCGGCTGGTCGCACATCGTGGTGCTGCCCGTCGTGATGCTCCTCGTCGCCGTGGCGGTGAACCTCCTCGCCCAGCAGCTGTTCCGGCAGCACGCCCGCCTCGGGGAGATGCAGGCGGCGCTCACGGACACGCTCGTCGACCTGCGGGAGCGCAACTCCGTAATCGACGGCGTGCTCGAGGCGATCGACGACACGGTGGTCGTCCTCGACGCCGAGGGGCGCATCACGCAGCGCAACCGCGCCGCCCGCGAGCTCATGGCGCTCGCCGACCCGGTGGACCGGGAGGACCCGAGCCTCGGCCGGTTCGTCTACGAGGAGGACCGCACCACGGTCGTCCCGCCCGAGCGCCAGCTCGTGGCCCGCGCCCGCGCCGGCGAGGTCGTTGCCCGAGAGGTCTACTGGGTCGGCGACGGCGGGGCCCAGAAGGCCGTGCTCGCCTCCCTGTCCCCGCTCGTGGACCCCGACGGCCGCCCGTTCGGCACCGTCATGGTCAGCACCGACGTGACGGCGCTCGCGCTCGCGGTCTCCGAGCGGGAGGACTTCGTGGCGAGCGTCTCGCACGAGCTGAAGACGCCGCTCACGTCGATCCTCGGGTACGTGGAGCTCATCGCCGACGACCTCGTCGAGGACGACGTCGACGACCGCATCACCGCCGCCCGCCTCGCGATCGTGGAGCGGAACGCCCAGCGCCTCCTCGGCCTCATCGGCGACCTGCTCACGGCGGCGCAGCACCGCCTCGCCGTCAACCGCAACCTCGTCGACGTGGGCGAGATCGTCGAGAACGCCCTCGACGTGATCCGCCCGCACGCCCAGGCGAACGGCGTCGCGCTGGTCGAGCCGGACTACCAGGAGCTCGTCGCCGAGGTCGACGCCGTGCGGATCGGCCAGGTCCTCGACAACCTGCTCAGCAACGCCGTGAAGTACACGCCCGAGGGCGGCACCGTCACCACCGAGCTCGACGTGGACGGGGAGCACCTCCGGCTCTGCGTCTCCGACGACGGCGTCGGCATGTCGGCGGAGGACACGGCGCAGCTGTTCACGCGCTTCTTCCGCACCAGCTCGGCGCGCGCGAGCACGGTCGCGGGCGTGGGGCTCGGCCTCAGCATCACGCGCTCGATCGTGGACGCGCACGACGGCACGATCGAGGTGGAGAGCGCCGTCGGCGTCGGCACCACCATGCGCGTGCGGCTGCCGCTGCGGGTCGTCCCGGACGCCCGGTAGCTCCGAAGGCACAGGCCCCGCGCCGCCGCGCCCCCATGCCGCGGAGGACTTGAGCCGATCTTGTGACCACCTTGATCGGATCCCGCATGCGTCGCTGCCAGGCTCACTCGATGACGGGGAGATCCCCGTCCGACACGAGCGATCGAAGGACCGGATGACCTCCCACGACCACCCCGCGAGCGGCACCCGAGCCGCGCGCACCGGGTGCCGTACCGGGTCCACGGATGCGCGGCCGGTACCCGACGGCAGCCTCCCCGGTCCTTCCGATCGTCTCGTCGGCGGCCGGGCATGAACGCCCAGGTCGCGCGCGCCCCGCAGATCCCCCCGCTCCTCGACGTCCGCGTCCTGGAGCAGCTGCTGGTCGAGCTGTCGGACGAGCCCGCCCCCGTCCGCCTGTCCGTCGTCCCCGCGACGGACGCCCCCGCTCCGCCTCCCGGTGTTCCCGCACCGGAGGGCGTGACCCCGCCGCGCGGCCACCCCGAGCCGCGCCGCGGGAACCCGTCGTCCGGATCCCCCCGTCCGGACGACCGCCTCGCGACCCGTGGTGCCCCCGCACCCGGTCGTGGGCAGGCGCCGGCCGGATCCCCCCGTCCGGTCGGCGCCCCACCCGCTCCCCGCGCCGAGGCCGCCCGCCCGGCCGGGCTCACCGACGGGCAGCACGCCTGCGTCGACTTCCTCCGCTTCTTCGTCGACCTCTGGCCGACCCGGTGGGAGCGCCTGGACGGCGCGGTGCGCTCCGGCGACCGCCAGGCCGCGCTCGACGCGTGCCTGAGCGTCAAGAGCTCCGCCGCGATGGTGGGCGCCCTCCGCCTCAGCGGACTGGCCGGCCAGCTCGAGCGCGCCATCCGCGCGGCCGACCAGGCCGGATCCCGCGCGCTCCTCCCCGAGCTCGCCGAGGTGGGCGAGCGCAGCATGGATGCGATGCGCTCCTGGCTCCGCGCGGAGGCGGGGAACCCACCCGACTAGACCCGTGCGCGCGGCCGACCCGACGGGCGACGCGCACGCCCGCCCGGCCCCCACGACAGGCCGGACGGATCACGGGAGCGGGATCCCACCCGAAGGGACCCCGATCCACGGCGCAGCTGCCGCGGGACCGCCCGGCCCCGCGGCAGCCCGCGCTCGGGTGACGCGCTAGTCGCGCGCCGGCGCGAGCCGGTAGCCCACGCCGCGGACCGTCTGGATCCACCGCGCCTGGCGCGGGTCGTCGTGCAGCTTCCGCCGCAGGTTGCCGAGGTGCACCTCGACGGCGCGCTCCTCGGGCTCGGTCGACGAGGCGACGGCGTACGAGCCGCTGCGGATGTCGCGCACGAGGTCGCCCTTGGTGCGCACGCGCCCGCCGCTCGCGAGGATCGACGCGAGCAGGTCGAACTCGGTGCGCGTGAGGTCGACGGGCTCGCCGTCGACCGTGACCTGGCGGGTCCCCTCGTCGAGCTCCAGGCCGTTGTGGCGCAGGACGTCCGCGTCGTCCTCGGGCGCGGTCTCCGTGGGCAGGGCCGGCGACACCATGGTCGTCGTGGCGAACGCGGCCGGCTGCACGGGCTCCTCGGCCTCGGGCGCGGATGCGCTCTCCGAGGCGTCCGGCGCCGACGCCGGCGTCGACGGATGCGCAGGCGCCGGTGCCGCGGTGCCGCCGGCGGGTGCGCCTGCCGGGGCCTCGCCGCCGCCGCGCGGCCGCCGCATCATGGCCGAGATGCGGGCGCGGAGCTCGCGCGGGCGGAAGGGCTTCACGATGTAGTCGTCGGCGCCGGCCTCGAGGCCGAGCAGGGTGTCGACCTCCTCGCCCTGCGCGGTGAGCATCACGATGTAGGCGTCGCTCACCAGCCGGATGCGGCGGGCGGCCTCGAAGCCGTCGAAGTCCGGCAGGCCCACGTCGAGCGTGATGACGTCCGGCGCGACCTCCTCGGCCAGCCGCACGCCCTCCGTCGCGGTGCCCGCGGAGTGCACGGCGAAGCCGCCCTGGCGCAGGACCACCTCGAGCAGCTGGCGGATGTCGCCGTCGTCCTCGATGACCAGAGCCACACGTCCGCTGTCCACTACCGCCCCCTCGCATGCCGCACGCGCGGCCGTCCCCCCGGATCCGCGACAGGCGCGCCGGAGATCCCACGCTAGCGGAACGACGGGGTCGCGCCGCCGCGACGGACGGGGGCGGGGCGGACGCCCGGGATCAGGTCAGGGGCGAGGAGCCGGGCACGGCGACGAGCACGATCACGGCGCCGAGGACGTAGGCCGCCAGCGACGCGCCCAGGCCGATGGCGAGCACCAGCCACGGCCGGGTGCGCCCGCGCAGCAGCCCGACGAGGGCCACGATCAGGGCGATGCCCGTGAGCATCAGCGGTCCCGCGACGGAGAGCGCGTAGCCGACGGTGAAGAGGGAGTCGTCGCAGACGTAGGCGTCCACGTCGCACGCGTCGGTGACGAAGATCAGCCCGAGGCCGAGCGCGGCGATGGACCCGCCGACGACGGCGGCGACGAGCATCGCGACGAGCGTGGTGACGAGGACCCGGCGATCGAGCCGTCGGACCCAGCGGGGCACCCAGTCGGGTCCGGCCGGGTCCTCCTCGTGGTCGGCGCGGTCCCGGGCGCGGTCGGCACCGTCGCGGGCACGGTCGCCCCGGTCCGCGCGGCGGCCGTCGTCGTCCGGGCCGTCGACCCCGTCGCCGGACCGGTCGCGTGCGGGACGCCGGGGGAGGGACGGCAGCGCGACCCGGGGCAGCTCCAGCAGGCGCCGGGTGCGGGCCGCCGGGGCGGCGGAGCGGCGTCCCCGGGCGGCGCGGCGGCCGCGCTGCGGGGTCGCGTCGTCGTCGGGGGTCACGGCTCGAGACTACGGGGCGTGCCCTGTGCGGCCGTCATCGACCGCGGGGATCAGAAGATCATGGGGCGGTCGTCGTCGAGCTCGGTCTCGACGTCGAGGTCCACGGCCACGGGCACGTGGTCGCTCGGGCCGTCGCCCTTGCGCTCGTCGCGGTGGATCCGCGGCGCGCTCACGAGCTCCTGGAACCGGTCGGACCCGAGGATGAAGTCGATCCGCATGCCCTCGTCCCGCGGGAAGCGCAGCTGCTGGTAGTCCCAGTAGGTGTAGCCCTCGGGGATGGAGGGCCGCACGACGTCGGCGAGGCCGGCCTCCAGGAACGCGGCGAAGGCGGCCCGCTCCGGCTCCGAGGTGTGCGTCTTGCCCTCGAACAGCCGCGGGTCCCAGACGTCGGTGTCGAGCGGGGCCACGTTCCAGTCGCCCATGAGCGCGAGCGGGGTGTCGGGATCCGCGGCGAGCCAGGCGCGCGTGTCGGCGGCGAGCGCGGCGAGCCACTCCAGCTTGTACGAGTAGTGCGGGTCCTCGAGCGAGCGGCCGTTGGGAACGTAGAGGCTCCAGAGCCGCACCCCCTCGACGGTCGCGCCCATGGCGCGCGCCTCGAGCGGCGGGAGGCCGGACGCGTCGGGCTTGCCGAAGCGCGGCATCCCCTCGAACGTCGTGGTCACGTCCTCCAGCGGCAGGCGGCTCGCGATCGCGACGCCGTTCCACTGGCTGAGCCCGTGGACGGCGACCTCGTAGCCCGCCTCCTCGAACGCCGCCGTCGGGAACTGCTCCGGCTTGCACTTGATCTCCTGCATGGCGAGCACGTCGACGTCCTCGCGGCCGAGCCAGTCGACGACGCGGCCCACGCGGGTGCGGATGGAGTTGACGTTCCAGGTGGCGACGCGCATGCGTCCACGGTACCGGGAGCCGGCGGCGGGGCCGTCCGCGGGCGGGCGTCCCGCAGGCGGTGCGGGCCGTCAGCCGATGCTGCCGACGCGGATCGTCACGGTCGCGACCGCCGCGGCCTCCGCGCCGACGGACTCGACCAGGCGGGCGCGGATCGCGTCGACGGCGGCGCGGGCGGTGTCGCTGGCCCGGGCGTCTGCGTCCACCGCGATGGAGGCCTGCACGAGCACGGTGCCCTCACCCGTCTCCACGGTGACGAGACGCTCGGCGACGTCGGATCCGCCGCCCATCGCGCCCTCCACCACGTGCTGCGCCACGAGCAGCACGGGCGAGCGCGGGGCGTACACGTCGGAGACGCCCGCGACGCCGCGGAGCGCGGCCGTGAGGTCGCGGGACAGGTCGCCCGGCGCGGGGAGCGGGACCGGCGCGGGCGCGGGCGTCGCGGCGACGACCGGCACGGGCGCGGGCCCTGCGGCGGGCACGTCGGCCGGGGTCGCCGTCACGTCGTCGAGGCTCATCGTCCCGCCTCCCCGCCCGGCGCCGGTCGCGCCTGCACGTCGACCACGGTCACGTCGATGCCCTCGACGCGCAGCTCGGTGTGCCGCAGCAGCGCCGCGTTCACCCGCTCGCGCACGCGCTGCGCCAGCTCGGGGAGCGGATCCCCCCACACGACGCTCATGGTGAGCGCGACCCGCACGGGCGCCCCGGGCACGGTGACGTCGCCGTCGAGGGTGCAGCGCCCGATGAGGACGCCGGGGACCTCGTCGCCGGCCTGGCGGACGAGGGTGCGGACGGCGCCCTCCGTCAGCGCGAGGCTCACCGAGGGGTCCGGGTGGGAGAGGGGGATGTCGCGGCCGGCGCGGGACTCCCGGCTGATGTGGGAGAGCACGCCGCGGAAGAAGTCGTCGCCGGGCGCCTCCGCCTCGTCGGCCTCGACCTGCACGAGCTCGCGGCCGAGGTCGCGCATGTGCTCGAGGGCGCGGAGCGCGTTGCGGGCCTCGGGGTCGTCCTCGTAGGCGGCGATGCGCGGGGAGCGGCCGCCGTCGAGGTAGTCGGCGAGCGCGGCCATGTCGAGGGGCGCGCCCTCGGGGTCGTGCGCGGGATCCGCGTCGGGGGCCGGCAGCACCGGCTCGGCGGAGGCGGTGGGAGCGGGAGCCGCCGACGGCGTCGGGTCGGCGGGCGGCGTGCGGGGCACGCCGGGCTGCACCGGCTCGGCGGGGCCCGCGGGCAGGCGCTCCCCGGGATCGCCCGGTCCGGTGCCTGTCATCGCCACGCCTCCATGCTCGTCATCACCGCGGTGCGCGCCCGGGAGAGCCGGCCGCGCACGGTCGAGGGCGTCGTGCCCAGGCGCTCCGCGATCTCCTCGTACGAGAAGCCTCCCACCTCGCGCAGCATCCACACCTCCCGCTGCTCGCCCGGCAGCGCATCCAGGACACCCGCCAGCGCGCGCATCTGGGACGACGTCTCCGCGTCGCGCTCCGGCGACGTGAGCCGGTCGGCGATCTCGTGGTCGTCGATGTCGTCCACGGGTCGGCGGGCGCGGATCCGGTCGATGGACTTGCGGCTCACGATCTGCAGCAGCCAGCTCTTCACGCGGTCGGGCTTCTCCAGGGTCGGCAGGCGGTCCCACGCGGTGATGAGCGCCTCCTGCACGGCGTCGTCCGCGTCGGCCCGGGAGCCCGTCAAGCGGATCGCGAACGCGCGCATGTAGGGGACGTGCCGGCGCACCAGCACCTCGAACGCCCGCGCGTCCCCGTCGGCGGCGCGCTCGGCGAGGATGCCGTCGCCCGCGTCCTGCAGCGAGGAGGAGAGGGCCATGCCGTACCTCCGTGTGCGCTGGGAGAACCGGGGGATCCGGGACCGGTCCGTGACGAACGGCCGCGGCCCTGCGTCGCATCCATGATTACCACAGCAGCGCCCGTCCGACGGGCACCCACGAGGAGGAACCGCATGAGCGACACGAACACCAGCACTCCCGCCGACGTCACCCGCGTCGCCCCCGCGACCACGGGGATCGCGACCGGCACCGTCCTCGCCGAGGGCGACACCACGGTCACCGACGGCGTCATCGCCAAGGTCGCCGGGCTCGCCGTCCGCGACATCCCCGGCGTCCACGCGCTCGGCGGCGGCGCGGCCCGCGTCATCGGCCAGCTCCGCGACCGCATCGGCCAGACCGACCTCACGCAGGGCATCGCCGTCGACGTGCAGGATGCGGGCGTGGCCTTCCAGGTGACCCTCGTCGCCGAGTACGGCGTGCCCCTCCAGGACGTCGCCGCCGAGGTGCGCGCCGCCATCTCCGAGGCCGTCCGCGAGCTCGTCGGACGTCCTGTCGCGCGCGTCGACGTCACGGTCGCCGACATCGTGCTGCCGGGCGAGGACTCCGACGACGAGGCCGCGGTGCCCGCCGTCTGATCCGCTCCACCTCGTGACGACGGGCCGCCGGTCGCGCGACCGGCGGCCCGTCGCGCCGTGTCGCGTCCGTGGAGCTCCCATCCCGCGGGCGTACCGTCGGGGGATGACCGACGACACCGCTGCCGTGCCCGCATCCGCCCCCTCGACCGGCGGGTCGCCCCGCGTGGCGCTCCTCGGCACCGGCGTCATGGGCTCCGGCATGAGCCGCTCGATCCTCCGCGCCGGGCTGCCGCTCACCGTGTGGAACCGCAGCGCCGAGAAGGCCGCGCCCCTCGCGGAGGACGGCGCGACCGTCGCCGACGGGGCGGCCGACGCCGTGCGCGAGGCGGACGTGGTGGTGGTGATGCTCTTCGACGCGGACGCCGTGCTCGAGGTCCTCGCCGGGATCGCGCCGGCCCTCCCCGCCGGCGCCGTCGTCCTCCAGTCCAGCACCGTCGGCGTCGAGGGCACCCGGCGGATCGCCGCGCTCGCCGCCGAGCACGGCGTCCGCCTCGTGGACGCCCCCGTCCTCGGCACGCGCGGCCCCGCCGAGCAGGGCCTCCTCGTGCACCTCGTGTCCGGATCCGAGGACGACCTCGCCGTCGCCCGGCCCGTCCTCGAGGCGACCGGCTCGCGCACGGTGGTCGCCGGGTCCGAGCCGGGCGCCGGATCCGCGCTCAAGCTCGCGTGCAACGCCTGGATCGCCTCCATCACCGCCGCCACCGGCCAGTCGCTCGGCCTCGCCCGCCTGCTGGGCGTCGAGCCGCGCCTCTTCCTCGACGCGATCGCGGGCGGCGCGTCCGACACCCCGTACGCGCACCTCAAGGGCGGCGCGATGCTCGCCGGCGAGCTGGCGCCCTCCTTCGCGCTCGACGGCCTCCTGAAGGACGTGACGCTGATGCTCGCCGCGCTCGACGGCGCCGACGCGCACGACTTCGACACCGCCATGCTCGAGGCGCTCCGCGAGACGTACGCGGAGGCGTCCGCGGCCGGGCACGGCGGCGACGACGTGGCCGCCGTCGGCACCGTCTTCGGCCTGCCGACGTCCGCCGACCGCTGACCGGGTCGGCGCCCCGCCCGCCCGTCGCGCCGGGCCGGGCGGGTCCCCGCCCGTAGGATCGGCTCCGTGACGACCACCGACGCGCGCCAGCAGCTCATCGACCACATCACGAGGGACGCCGTGTTCCACGGCGACTTCACCCTGACGAGCGGCAAGAAGGCCACCTACTACGTCGACCTCCGTCGTGTGAGCCTCGACCACCGCGTCGCGCCGCTCATCGGCCGGGTCATGCTCGACCTCATCGCCGACGTGCCCGACGTCGCCGCCGTCGGCGGGCTCACCATGGGCGCGGATCCCATCGCCGCCGCGATCCTGCACCAGGGCGCCGCGGTCGGCCGCGGGTACGACGCGTTCGTCGTGCGCAAGGAGCCGAAGGACCACGGCCGCGGCCGCCAGGTCGAGGGACCGGACCTCGCCGGCAAGCGCGTCATCGTCGTCGAGGACACCTCGACCACCGGCGGCTCCCCGCTGAAGGCCATCGAGGCGCTCGAGAGGGTGGGCGCGGAGATCGCCGCGGTGGCCGTGGTCGTCGACCGCTCCACCGACGCCCGCGAGGTGATCGAGGCCGCCGGCCACCGGTACCTGTACGCGATCGGCCTCGAGGACCTGGGGCTCGCGTAGTGGCCGGGCAGGCGCCTCCCGGCGGCGGGTCGGGGAACGGCCGCGACGACGACGACCCGTTCGCGGTCCGTCCCGCGACCGACGCCGACCGGGAGCGCCCGGTCCAGCCGCTGGCGCCGATCGGCTGGGGCCGCACCGCGGACCGCGAGCCGGTGCCCGCGGGACGCGACGGCGCCGGTGACGACGCCGTCGACGCTGACGCTGACGCTGACGCTGACGATGCGGACGCTCCGGGCGCCGACGCCCGCGAGCCCGACCTGCGCGACGCGGGCGTGGATCCCGCCCCCGCGGACCTGCCGCCGACCGCCGACGGGGACATCCTCGCCGGCATCGTGCCGCTCGACCCGGCCGAGGACGACGGCCGCATCGCCCCGCTCGACCAGGTGGATCCGTCCTCCGGCACCCACGACGCCGACGCTCCCGTCGACGCGCCCGCACCCGAGCCCGACATCGCGGACGCCCCGTTCGACGCGGGCGGCCTCGACCTCCCCGACGAGCCCGGATCCGGGCGCGCCCCGGCGTCCGAGGACGGCGGGTCCGTCGAGCACGGCCGGCCGATCGAGCACGGCGAGCCGGCCGAGGTGCTGACCGGAGAGGTCGACGCGGATGCCGCACCCGCCGAGCCCTCGGTCGAGGAGCCGGCCGAGCTCGTGCTGCGACCGCTCGACGACGAGGACCGCGACGCGGTCCCGGCAGGCGAGTCCGACGACGCGCTCGTGGTCGACGCGGAGATCGTGGACGAGCCCGCCCCGGCCGCCGTCCCGGACGAGGACGCCGACGGGACGGTCGAGCTGACGCCGCTCCGCGACGCTCCCGCCGACGAGGACGCCGACGTGGTCGACGATCCCGCCGACCAGGCGGTCCGGCACCACGACGCCGCGGTGCCGCTCCTCGGCGTCGACGCCGCCCCCGCCGCCGCCGCCGACGGCGATGGCGACCTCTCCGACGGGCCCGCCGCCGATGGTGCCGCGGCCGCTGACGCGGACGAGGGCGACGCGGACGAGGACGACGCGGACGAGCCGGCTCCCGCCCCGCTCGCGCCGGCGGCCGCCGCGGCGCGCGCCGCGGCCATGGCCTGGGCATCCGGATCCGCTCCGCTCGCCGCCAGCCCGGCCCCGGCCGCCGCTCCTGCCGCTCCGGTGGTCACGGGCCGTGGCGCCGACGAACCCGCGTCCTCCCCGGACGAGCCCGGTGAGGCGCGCCCGGAGGCGCCTGCCGCGCCGGCGCCCGACCGCGAGGCTCGCCGGGACGAGGTCCCCGACGCTGCCACGACGCATCCGCTCGCCGCGGACGCGCACGACGGCCCGGACGCCGCCGACCGCGCCACCTCCGAGGACCGGGAGTCCGCACCCGCCGACGCGGGGGACCGGTCGCCGGCTCCCGAGGACGCCGGGCACCGGTCTCCCGACGCCGACGCCGAGGGCGATGACCGCGGCGACCGCGACGACCGCGGCGAGCCGGTGGACGCGCTGGCCCTCCTCTTCGGCGACGCCGCCGTCGAGTCGGATCCCAGCCGCGACGCTGACGCTGGGCATCCCGCCGACGCCGACGCCGACGCGGATGAGGACGACCGCACGCGCGTGCTGCCGGGCGCGGCAGCCACGGCGGCCGGTGCCGCCGCGGCGTCGACGCCCGCCGCCGCCGCCCCTGGCCCCGACCGCGACGCCCCCACGACCGCCGTCCCCGCCGCCGCACCCCACCCGTACGCCGCTGCGCGCCCTGCGCCGGTCCCGCCGCCCCCTGCGGTGCCGCCCCTGCCCTACCCGCCCGCCGGCGGCCCGATCCGCCCGGCCGCACCGGCCGCGTCGGCCGCACCCACCCCGCCTCCCGCATCCCCGCCGCGGGGTCCCCGCCGGACGGCCCTCTGGGTCGGCGGCGCCATCCTGCTCGTGCTCCTCCTCATCGGCCTGTTCTACCTGGGCCAGCGCCTCGGATCCGCCGCCGCCCCGGACGCGGAGCCCGTCGCGACCGAGACCGCCGAGGCGACGCCGACTCCCACCCCGACGCCGACGGATCCCGTCCAGGGGCCTGCGGCGGCGGGCGTCCAGGCGTGGGACGCGCTGCTCGGCGGGGAGTGCATCGAGCCGTACGCGACGCCGTGGGAGGAGGAGTTCACGGTCGTCGACTGCGGATCCGAGCACCACGCGCAGATGGTCGCCCGCGTCGCCCTGCCGCAGGAGGGCGACGAGTTCCCCGGCGAGGACGCCGTGCGCGACTCCGCCGACGAGCTCTGCATCGCCGACACGGTGATCGACTACGCCGCGGCGCGCGCCTACGACGACGTGCAGTACCAGTCGGCGTACCCGATCAGCCAGGACGAGTGGACGGCGGGCGACCGCGACGTCTACTGCTTCGTCTCGCGTGCCGGCGGCGGCACGTTCACCGGCACCATCGGCGTCCCGCAGCCGCCCGTCGTCCCCTAGCGGAGCGCGGGCGGCGTGCCGCGCACCGTCCGCGCGTCGCGCACCGGCGCCGCGAGGACGCAGCGCGTCAGAGCTCGGACTCGACCGGCTCCGGATCCAGCAGCTCCGTGACGCCCGACAGCACCTCGTCGGGACGGAACGGGTAGCGCTCGATCTCGGCGCGGTCGCTGATGCCCGTGAGCACGAGCACGGTGTGGAGGCCCGCCTCGATGCCCGCGATGATGTCGGTGTCCATGCGGTCGCCGATCATGCCGGTGCTCTCGGAGTGCGCCCCGATCTTGTTGAGGGCGGAGCGGAACATCATCGGGTTCGGCTTGCCGACGATGTAGGGCTCCTTGCCGGTGGCCTTGCTGATGAGGGCGAGCACCGCGCCGGTGGCCGGCAGCACGCCCTCGGCGCTCGGGCCCGTCGCGTCGGGGTTGGTCGCGATGTAGCGCGCACCGCCGTTGATGAGGCGGATCGCGCGCGTGATCGCCTCGAACGAGTAGTTGCGGGTCTCGCCGATGACCACGAAGTCGGGCTGCGTGTCGGTCATGATGAAGCCCGCCTCGTGCAGCGCCGTCGTGAGCCCGGCCTCGCCGATGACGAACGCGGAACCGCCGGGCATCTGCTGCTCGAGGAACGCGGCGGTCGCGAGCGCGCTCGTCCAGATCGCCGACTCGGGCACGTGCAGGCCGGATGCGCGGAGCCGCGCCGAGAGGTCCCGCGGCGTGAAGATGCTGTTGTTGGTGAGCACGAGGAAGGGCTTCCCCTGGTCCTGCCACTGCTGGATCAGCGCCGCCGCGCCCGGGAGCGCCTGGTTCTCGTGCACCAGGACGCCGTCCATGTCGGTGAGCCAGCAGTCCATCTCGTCGCGCGTCGCCATGGGGTTCCCTCTCGTCGTGCTGACGAGGCTACTGCCGCCGGGTGGACGCCCGCCGGGTCGCGACGGGCCGAGGCGCGCGCCCGATCGGACGGCGCTCCCCGGTGTCGGCGCGCCGCCGTAGGGTCGGCGCATGCACGCACTGCCGACCGGATCCCTGCGCCTCGTCCACCTCAGCGACACCCACCTGCTCCGCGACGGCGGGCTCCACCAGGGCCTCGTCGACACGGTCGCCGCCCTCGACCGCGTGCTCGTCGAGGCCGACCGCATCCCCCACGTGCGGCTCCTGGTCGGCTCCGGCGACCTCTCCGAGGACGGCACGTCGGAGTCGTACGCGCTGCTGCGCGAGCGGCTGGACCCGTGGGCCGCGCGCCGCGGCGCCGCCGTCGTGCTCGCCCCCGGCAACCACGACGTGCGGTCCGGGTTCCGCCTGGTGCTCGGCGACGGGCACGGCGGCCCCGGCACGGACGACGGCCGCGACCCGGCCGCGATCCCGCCCGTCGACGGCGTCACCGTCGTGGACGGCTGGCGCGTCGCGACCCTCGACACCTCGGTGCCCGGCAAGGGCTACGGCGCCCTCCGCGCGCAGCAGCTCGACGCGCTGCGGGAGCTGCTCGCGACCCCGTCCGAGCACGGCACGGTCCTCGTGCTGCACCACCCGCCGCTGCCCGCGCCGACCGCGCTGCACGAGTCGCTCGCGCTGCAGCGGCCGGACGTCCTCGCGGACATCGTGCGGGGGAGCGACGTGCGGGTCATCCTCTCGGGCCACTACCACCACCACGTCGTCGGCGCGCTGGCGGGCGTGCCCGTGCTGGTGGCCCCGGGCGTCGCGAACGAGACCGACGTGGCGGCGGAGCCGGGCACCGAGCGCATCGTGCGCGGGTCCGGCTTCCTCGTAGTCGACGTGCATCCGGAGGGCGGGGTCACCTCGGTCGTCGTCCGAGCGCACGCGGAGGGCGACGGGGACGAGGTCGCGCTGCTCGACGCGCAGCTCGTGCAGCGGATCATCGCGTCGTCCGGAGCGCCCGAGCCCGCGTGACGGCCGCTGCGCGGGCGCGGCCGGACATGAGGAGAGGGGGGGGGGGGGGGGGGGGGGGGGGGGGGGGGGGGGGGGGGGGGGGGGGGGGGGGGGGGGGGGGGGGGGGGGGG